>NZ_CP150145.1:3620800-3922533 GCF_037963835.1 Paenibacillus sp. FSL H8-0332 | reverse complement strand
GATGTCGCTGGTCCGGGACATGGGTCTAACTACACTCTACGTGACCCACGATCAGATCGAAGCGATGTCGATGTCCGACGAGATTGTAGTTATGAAAAGCGGGCGGATATTGCAGACAGGAACTCCTGAAGCGGTATACGAGGCCCCGTCAGAGCCGTTCGTCGCTTCGTTCATCGGCAAGTCGAACTGGCTAACGCCGGAGCAGGAGATGGTGCGGCCTGAACATATCGGATGGAGCCGCACGGCGGGCGATGATCTGTGTTATTCCGCTATTGTACGGAGTGTCAGTTATGTCGGAGAGCGTTATGAGATCCGTGCGGAGGTGGAGGGGGCCGGAATATGGACAGCCTATCTGAACAACCGGATTCCTGTAGGAGAAAGGGTTCAGCTCTATGTCTCACCGCGGCGGATATGCCGTATGAATTCAAATGAAGAAGAACCTAAAAGGGGCGAATGATAATCATGAAATGGAACAATCCGCGTAAACAAGGGGCAATGCTGTTGTTATCTGCTGTGATGAGTATGAGTCTGGCGGGCTGCGGTACGGGCAACAGCACCAGTGCGGGTGAAGCTGGAACAACGGCTGCACCGGAGACAACCGGCACTGCTACGTCAACTCCTCAAGCTACAGAAGCTGCATTAAGCGGCAAGCTGGTACTGTATTCCGCCGGCCCGCAGGGCCTGGCAGACGAAATTGTGAATGGCTTCAAGGCCAAGACGGGCCTCACGGTGGAAATGTTCCAGGGAACGACCGGCAAGATTCTGGCCCGGATGGAAGCGGAGAAGGCAAATCCGGTGGCCGATGTGGTGATTCTGGCTTCCTTGCCTTCGGCACAGGCTCTTAAGGCAGAGGGGCTGACGCTGCCATACCCGGAAGCGGCCAATAAGGACAAGCTGATTCAGGACTGGTCGGATGCAGAAGGCAATTATTTCAGCTCAAGCGCATCAGCACTGGGGATTGTCTATAATACGAAGCTGGTAGCGAATCCGCCCAAGAGCTGGGCAGAGCTGGCAGGTGCGGAGTGGAAGGATGCCGTCAATATTCCTGATCCGACGCTGTCAGGCTCGGCGCTGGATTTCATTACAGGCTATCTCAGCGTGAACGGCGAGCAGGGCTGGGATCTGTTCAAGAATTACAAGGCGAACGGTGTTGCCATGGCTGGAGCGAACCAGGAGGCGCTTGATCCGGTGATTACAGGAGCTAAGAGTATTGTCGCAGCAGGAGTAGATTATATGGCCTACAAGGCTAAAGCCAAAGGAGAGCCGCTGGATATTATCTATCCTGAGGAGGGCACCGTGGTTAGTCCGAGACCAGCAGCGATTCTGAAATCAAGCCCGAACGTGTCCAATGCCAAAGCATTCATTGATTATCTGTTGTCTGACGAAGCTCAGCAGCTGGTAGCGGATGCGTATCTAATACCGGGCCGCGAGGATATTGAAGCTTCGAACCGGACCAATCTGAAGGACATCCCGCAGCTTAAGGCAGACTGGACCTGGATGAGTGAGCACGGGAATGAGACGGCTTCGAAATTCGCAGAAATTTACAAATAAAGGATTAAGGTTGAGGTGAAAGCAATGAGTCCAGTCTCCATGGACAGTAACCGGATACTTCGGAGAGCGGGCTTGCTGCTCTCCTTCTTTTTGCTGGCGGTCAGCATCGGCATTCCGCTTCTGCTCATCTTCTGGCAAAGCGTTACCCCGAATCAGCGGCTGGACTGGATGGCCCCGCTCCGTACGATCACCGGACAGAGTCTGTCCGGGGTGCTGCTGAATTCGGTATGGCTTGGAATATGTGTAGTGGCTGGAACCACGCTGCTTGCGATGCCGCTGGCCTGGATGATGGCGAAGACCCGCATGGGGCTGCACCGCTGGATTGACGTTATTCTGCTGATTCCATTCATGACCCCGCCGTATATCGGCTCCATGGGCTGGATTCTGTTCATGCAAAAAGGCGGCTATCTTCAGCAGTGGCTTCCGGGTGTAGGTGCGTTAAGTGATTCTTTCTTCAGCTTTTGGGGGATGGTCTTCATCATGAGCATGCATTTGTTCCCGTTCCTGTATCTGCTGCTTCGGGATGCGCTTATTCGTATAGGCGGCAATCTGGAAGAGGCGGGAGCGGTGCACGGCGCAAAGGCAGGCTACCGCTTCCGGCGGATCATCATGCCGCTGCTGCTGTCGGCTTATGGGATGGGGGTAATGCTCGTCTTCGTCAAGACGATTGCAGAGTTCGGAACACCGGCTACCTTCGGTCGCAAGATCGGCTATTATGTCATGACCTCGGAAATTCATAAATACATTTCCAGCTGGCCGATTGACTTCGGCAAGGCTACGTCGCTGGCATCCGTGCTGCTGTCGGTCTGTCTGGTCATCTGGTATATGCAGTCGGCGGTCAGCCGCCGGTTCACTTACCGTCTTGTGGGGGGCAAGGGACAGCGCTCCAAGACGTATTCCCTGCGCGGCGGCGCAGGCTGGCTCGCGGGCTTGTATCTGGCTGCCCTGCTGCTATTGTCCATAGGTATCCCCTATTTCTCGATTATCGCCGCCTCGCTGATGAAGCTGCGCGGTGCCGGGCTGTCGCTGGACAATCTGACGCTGGATCATTACAGGGAGCTGCTCTCCTGGGGATCGGTGAGCCTGAAGGCGATTGGGAACAGTCTGGGGCTGTCGCTGGCCGCAGCGTCGGTGGCTGTCGTGCTTGGAGCCGGCCTTGCCCTGGCCATCGGCAGGTCTGGGTCCCGGCTGCAGCGGATCATTGATCTGCTGAGTCTTTTGCCTAATACGGTTCCGGGCATTGTAATGGTGGTAGGGCTGATCCTGCTCTGGAATGCGCCTTGGATGCCCTTCACGCTCTACAACACCTACGGCATGGTAGTGCTTACCTATGTGGTGCTGTTTCTTCCTTATACGGTGCAGTATGTGAAGTCCAGCTTCTCGCAAATTAACGGGTTGCTGTTTCAAGCTGCCCAGGTCAGCGGAGCAGGCCCGTTCTATATCTTGCGGCGGATTCTGCTTCCGCTCATTATGCCCGGCATCCTGGCAGGCTGGATGATGACCTTCACCATATCTGTAAGGGAGCTGGTCGGATCGCTGCTGATTCTGCCGCCTTCGATGCAGACCTCGGCTACGTATATTTTTGCCCAGTTCGAACAGGGGCAGGTATCGCTTGGGATGGCAATGGCGGTGGTATCAGTCGGCTTGACGGTGCTGCTGCTGCTCGGTATTGAACTGCTGAATTCCAGAAGAAAGTGGACCGGATCATGACGAAGCTGACCATATGGGGCGGAGCTGGTGAACACGGGCGTTCCGCTTATCTCCTGAGTGGAGACGTCTACCGTCTGCTGCTTGATTGCGGCGTGAAAAAAGGCGGAGCCGGACAATATCCCCTCATCGAACCCGGGCAGGCCGCCCTGCTGGATGCGGTTCTGCTATCCCATGCCCATGAAGATCATTCGGTAGCGCTGCCGCTGCTGTATGCGCAGGGTTATACGGGTGAGGTATGGACAACGCGGGAAACAAGGGCGCAGCTGGATGCCTATTTCCGCTCATGGCGTTCGGGTATTATCCTTGAGGGCCATGAGCTGCCATACACTGAAGCAGATGAATATGCGATCCGTTACCGGTATCTGGAGGAGGAGGGCCGATGCATGTCCTGGTTCGGACTGATTCCCGGGGTACAGGTCATGTGGGGGCGAAGCGGGCATCTGGCGGGATCTGTATGGTTCCTGATTGCTGCGGAAGGGCGGTCGATCTTCTATTCCGGTGACTATACGGCGGAATCCCTGTTGCTTGCGGCTGATTCACCAACTGAGGCGATACAAGCAGCCGGAGGCATCCCGGATCTGGAGCAGAGGCTGAGGGCATGGTCTTGCGGCCAGCGTCTTGATCTGGCGGTTACCGATGCGGCCTACGGAATGGACGAGGATACCCAGTCCGATAAGCTGAGGCAGCTGGAGCAGGCCATCCGCAGGACTGCGGCACGCGGAGGCAAGGTATTGCTCCCGGTTCCGGCAGGCGGACGCGGCCAGGAGATGATGCTGTGGGCCGCCAAGCTTTTCGCGGATCTGCCAATGGTAGTGGAATCGAAGCTGATAGAGGGGATGAGGCGGCTGGCAGCTTCACCGTTCTGGCTCCGGAGTGCTGAGCGAACAGGAGGGTATTCCGCAGCGGATCACATAGCAGACTTTCTTGCCGCCCGCCGCTGGACGATGCCACAGAGCGAGGCGGAGCGGGAGGAGCTGCTGGCGCGCTCCGGCTCTTCCCTGTGTTTCGTACCGGATGGCATGATGCAATCGTCCTTGTCCCGCTGGTACTATGCGAGGTGGGCGTCCCAATCAACCTATTCCGTGCTGATCACCGGTCATGTAGCGGCCGGTACCTTCGGATACAAGCTGCTGCATGAACCGGAACAGCATGGAGTATGCGAAGTGCTTAAGCTGCGTTACAAGGTGCATCAGGGCCGGGAAGATGTGCAGCGTATGCTGAAGTCTCTTCCGGTCCGGCACGCCGTACTGGTTCATGCCGCGAAGCCGGAGACCGACAAGCTGCGTGAAGCCTTGATCCAGGGCGGGCAACTGACCGGGTGCACGCTGCATTCTATGGCGCCGGGAGAAACGCTGGATTTGGAAGGCCTATGAAATGATGGATGAAAAGAGGCTGTCTCATAAGCGGAAATTTTGCTTATAGAGGTGGCCCCTTTTTTGTTTTTTAGGAAATTATGAATTTCTTCTGATGTGAAGACGGAATGTATATGAAAAACCGAATACAATTTGTTGGGGGGCGGCGCGTGGACCAAATGTAGGCGAAAAGGCGAACACAATGGGCAGTGCGGAGGCGCGTGGGCCAAATGTAGGCGAAAAAGCGAACACATTGGGCAGGCACGAGGCGTGAGGTCCAAATGTATGCGCAAAACCGAACACAATGGGCAGTGCGGAGGTGCGGGGACCAAATGTATGCGGAAATTCGAACACAATCGGTGCTGCTGTGATGTGGATGGGCCTCATGCTCCGCAGCCTGTAACATTGTTAGAGAAATCCTGCAAGAAGTGCAGTAATACGGCCCAATCTCTTAAGCCCCCTAATCAAAGTGGAGACCTTGACATGTAAGAGGTACACTAAGAAGAGGGAGTGGAGCCGATGAGAAGCAACAAGTTGTACGACGAACAGCGGATCAAAGTAGCCCAAGAAGCGATCCATGGAACCAAGATTTCCTTCCTCGCCCGAAAGTACTCCGTCTCACCCAGCACGATTTCCAATTGGGTGAAGTTCTACAAGGAACGGTTTGGAGAAGAGGCTACCCCGTCCGTTCAGGAACGGATTGAAGATGCGGAGCGTGTCCAAGACCTGGAGACGAAGATGGAGACGGCCATTAAGCTACTGGGCGAAAAGGATTTGGAGATCGAACTGCTGCGTGAACTCCTAAAAAAAGCCAACCCCGCTTACAAGACAGACTCGAACTGGCCAACGAAACGATAAAGCGGGGGTATACGGTGACATTGGTGCTACGGATTATAGAGGTTCAACCCTCCACCTACTATGCCCATAAAAAACGTCTCTCGGGGCTTCTAGGCGGCCCTGCTGCAATAACGACGTCGGGCCGTCCGATCCCCTCCTATTCCCTCACCACTGGTGGTCTGCGGGTGAGTGACCTACAGATCGAGGAATGGCTGAGTGAGCTGGTGGAGGGAGAGGAGAACGGCTATGGCTACCGGAACCTCGCCTACGCCCTGTGGGTCCAGCAGGGCTTAATTCTCAACCACAAGAAGGCATATCGGCTGTGCAAGAAACTCGGGCTGCTTCAGAAAAAGCCGGTAAAGAACGTAAAATACCCTCGGCACCTGGCACGAAATCGAGTGGTCACCGGCCCCAACCAACTCTGGCAGATTGACATTAAATATGGATATGTTCATGGCTACGACCGCTTCTTTTTTATCTTTGATATGATTGATGTGTTTGACCGCTGCATTGTTGGCTACCACGTGGGAGCGAGTTGTACAGCCAAGCAAGTCTGTGCCACGTTAAGAGAGGCTCTAGACAGGCGTTTGCAGCCTGGAGACCCCTCTCCGGTCATCCGTTCGGATAACGGCCCGCAATTCTTAAGTGACGTCTTTGGCGAGTTGTGTGCGGAAACACAGCGTCCGCTGGAGCATGAACGAATTCCTCCAAAAACGCCGAATATGAACGCCTACATTGAGTCATTTCATAGCATTTTGGAGAGAGATTTGTATGCAAAAAGGTACTTTGAAACGTTTGAAGAAGCCTATGAAGCAGTCGCAGCCTATATTGAATTTTACAACGAGCGCCGTTTTCATGGCAGTTTGCAGCGTTTGAGCCCCAAGCAATACCAAGCCGCATGGAAAGCGGGCAAGCTAAAACCGATAGAAATAACGCTGTAAACGAGAAACTGCGAAAACACGAGTTTTTAGCAGAATGTCTCCACAATTAGGGGGCCGAACCGCAATAGAAACGACTGATGCTGAAATCCTGCATGAAATGCAACAAGGCCAGCTCTAACTTGCTCTAAGCACCGGAATTCCTGCAATTGATGCAACAATGTACAATAGCCAGTAACATTTTTAGAGAAATCCTGCAACAATGCTGCTTCATACAAGCGGTTGGTGAGAGAAAACGCTCTGAATTGGTGAGAGATGGGAGGAGCACCGCCAGAAAAGGAAGAAAGATTTTAGAACGTATGCGAAAATCGACTACGAGGTGTGTAAAAGGCAAATGGGCTGGAAGTATATCACCAGAAGGCGATGAGGCACCAGTATACTTCGCCCGTTAGGGGGATTTTGTCCGCTTCCCACTTAAACAGCGGAGCGGGCAGAATGATTGTGGACAAGCGGAGCGTTCGCCTTTGTGTCCGGATTTTCACCGCTAAGGGGGAATGAAAAAATCTGGACACAACAGCGATGGGAACAACGTTCTGTTTGCGGAGCGTCCACACAAGCGCCTATGTTGATCCTGCCCATTCATGGCAAATCTCTGCCCATGCCTTCCCTACAGCTTCAGCCGTATGCGGGATGGTTACGACTGCGTAGGCTCCGCCGGGAAGCTCGCCGTAAGGTACTGAGGCCTCGGCTGGAGGAGTGGTCAAATGAAGTACAATCCGAATGCTAACATGGACTAAAATAGAATTCATCTCTTTTTTTGTGGACTTCTTAGGCAGCAAGATATTGACATCAAAAACTAGAATATGTTATATAAAAGGGAGTGTTAGCACTCAAGTGAGTGGAGTGCTAAACGATGCTCCGCAATCCGAAGGTTACTATTGAAAGGAGATTCATTTATTCATGGCTAAAAAAGAGTTTAAAGCTGAATCCAAAAGACTGCTGGAAATGATGATTAACTCCATTTATACGCAGCGCGAGATTTTTCTGCGGGAACTGATCTCAAATGCAAGTGATGCCATTGATAAAATCTATTACAAGGCACTGGCCGATGATAATCTGGTGTTCAATAAAGAGGACTACTACATCAAAGTAACCGCCGACAAGGAGAGCCGCACGTTAACCATTGCCGATACCGGCATCGGGATGACGCAGGAAGAGCTGGAGAACAATCTGGGGATTATCGCGAACAGCGGCTCGTTTGCTTTTAAGAAGGATAATGAAGCCAAGGACGGACATAACATCATCGGTCAATTCGGGGTCGGATTCTATTCCGCATTCATGGTGGCTGACGATGTGACCGTAATCAGTAAGGCGCTGGGCAGCGAGCAGGCGTTCAAATGGGAATCCCAGGGTGCGGACGGCTACACAATTGAGCCTTGTGAGAAGGATACGGTCGGTACCGAAATTACGCTGAAGATCAAAGAGAACACTGAAGACGATAACTACGATGAATTCCTCGAAGAATTCCGTCTGAAATCGGTCATCAAGAAGTATTCGGACTTCATCCGCTTCCCGATCAAGATGGACATTACCGGCAGACAGCCCAAAGAGGGCGCCGAGAATGAATTCATCGATGTCACCGAAGAGCAGACGGTCAACAGCATGGTGCCGATCTGGCGCAAGAACAAAAAAGAGCTGACCGATGAAGACTACAACAACTTCTATGCAGAGAAGCGCTACGGGTTCGACAAGCCGCTGAAGCACATTCACATCAGTGCCGACGGCGCAGTGGTCTACAACGCGATTCTGTTCATTCCGGAGAATACTCCGTTCGACTACTACACCAAGGAATATGAAAAAGGCCTGGAGCTCTACTCCAACGGCGTGCTGATTATGAACAAATGCGCCGACCTGCTGCCGGATTACTTCAGCTTCGTCAAGGGGATGGTCGATTCCGAGGACCTGTCGCTCAATATCTCTCGTGAGATGCTGCAGCATGACCGTCAGCTCACGATGATTGCGAAGAACATCAAGAGCAAGATCAAGAGCCAGCTCCTGAGCCTGCTGAAGGATGAGCGCGAGCAGTATGAGACGTTCTATAAGTCTTTTGGCAGACAGCTGAAGTTCGGGGTCTATAACGACTATGGTATGGAAAAAGAAACGCTGCAGGATCTCCTCATGTTCCACTCCTCCAAGGAGAAGAAGCTGGTGACGCTGGCTGAATATGTAGAGAGAATGCCGGAAGACCAGAAGTATATCTACTACGCTTCCGGTGAATCGGTAGAGCGTATCGAGAAGCTGCCGCAGACCGAAATGGTGCTGGACAAGGGCTACGAGATTCTCTACTTCACCGATGACATCGATGAATTCGCAATCAAGATGATCATGGCGTACAAGGAGAAGGAGTTCAGAAATGTCTCCAGCGGCGATTTAGGCATTGAAGAGAGTGCCGAGGATAAGCCATCCGAAGAGGAAGAGAATGAGAACAAGGGATTGTTCGAAGCCATGCAGGGCATTCTGTCCGGCAAGGTGAAGGCGGTCAAAGCCTCCAAGCGGCTGAAATCCCATCCGGTCTGCCTGTCCACCGAAGGTGAGCTGACGATCGAGATGGAGAAAATCCTCAAGGCCATGCCTAACGGCGGCCAGGATGTGCAAGCGGACAAGGTGCTGGAAATCAACATTCACCATGATGTCTTCAAATCGCTGAAGGCTGCGGCCGAAGGCGACAAGGAGAAGCTGGGCCTGTACACTAACCTCTTGTACAACCAGGCGCTCCTGATCGAAGGCTTGCAGGTTAATGATCCGGTGCAGTTCACGAACGATATTTGCAAAATCATGGTTTAACACCGGCGCTGCCGCCGGCCTGTTGACCCTTACTTATTAAGAGACCCTGCGACTGGCTGCTTAGGCCGGCGCGGGGTCTTTTATGTTTTGTGGGGCCTGAGCGTGTTCAGAGTGACTTGAAGGTCTCGATGAACTTGGTCGCCATAGAGGACAAATACTTATCCTTCATCCATACGGCTGCCACACGGGTGCGCAGGTTCTCGCAAAGGATTTCTTTGTAGATCAGGTTGCTGTGATTGGCCAGCTCGAACGCCGACTTGGGCACGATGCCGATCCCGAGTCCCGCATTGGCCCAGAGTAGCGTTGTCCTGGCATCATCGTTCATACAGAAGATCTGTGGCCCAAAGCCGTGCTCCAGGCAGGTCTCGCGGATGAGCTGCTCGAAGCGGCGGTAGATAATCAGCGGTTTGTCCTGCAGCTCGCCCAGCTGGGCAGCACTCTGGCTCGTGGCCCAGTCATAATCAGCGGTCATTACCGCAATCATCGGCTCCGAATGAAAATACAGGCATTCCAGATTGCTGGTGTTGAACGGGGTGCGGACAATGCCCACTTCAACAATGCCTTTGTTCAGCAGGTCGATAATCATGAACGTATTGCCTTCGTGAATTTCAAAGGTTACGCCTGAATAGCTTTTATGGAAAGCTGTGAGCGGCTCATGCAGCAATGTAGCGCCTGAAGAGGAGACCGTTCCAATGGTAAGGCTGCCCTTCAGCCCTTTGGCATAATCGCTGATCTCCCGGGCGGTGGAGTCCGTTAACTCCAGGATCTGCTGGGCCCGGTTACGCAGAATCATTCCGGCATCCGTCAGCTGGATACTGCGCGGTCCACGCTCCACCAGCTTGACTCCAAGCTCCTCTTCAAGCAGCTTGAGCTGCTGGCTGAGCGGCGGTTGGGCCATTTGCAGCTTCCGGGCTGCGGATGTAATTTGTCCTTCCTCGGCAATGGCCAGGAAATATTTTAATTGGCGGATATCCATAGTACAGCCTCCATTTGTAAGGGATATGACATACGTTATACATATGGGATAGATACGAAACCAATATTATGAATATGTAAGCAGGTATGACATAATCATAACGGGTCTTTTGTTTTTTTCAAGAGGGATTACTTACTACGCTAAGTTAGGTGAGGATGAATGTGCACAAAATTGCAGTTTTCTTAAAACCGTACAAAAAAGAAGTGACGATCGGGCCGATTTTTAAGCTGCTGGAGGCGATTCTCGAGCTGCTGCTGCCGACCATTGTAGCCCTGATCATCAACAACGGAATTGCCAAGCAGGATAGCAGCTACGTCTACCGGATGGGGTCACTGATGGTGGTGATGGCTATTCTGGGCTTCGGCTGCTCCCTGGTATGTCAATATTATGCGGCGCGGGCTTCTCAGGGGTTCGGGACCTCGCTGCGCAATAAAATGTTCAAGCATATCTCTTCGTTGTCGTATGCGGAGCTGGATGTTATCGGCACACCTTCGCTGATCAACCGGATCACCAACGATGTTAACCAGCTGCAGGTGGCAGTAGCCATGCTGATCCGGCTCGTAATCCGAGCGCCGTTCATTTGTATCGGTGCCATTATTATGGCGATGTTCCTGGATTTCCGGCTGTCGCTGATCCTGATTGCTGCCACTCCGGTATTTGGAGTCATTCTGTACTTCATCATTACACGCAGCTCTCCGATGTACCGCAAATATCAAGCGAAGCTGGACCGGCTGGCGCTTGTGCTCAGCGAGAATCTCTCGGGTATCCGGGTGATCCGGGCCTTCGCCGAGAGGCGCCGCGAGAAGCAGCGCTTCAATGAAGCCTCTGAGGATCTGACGCAGACGGCCATCCGTGTCGGACGGATCTCTGCCTGGCTGGGACCGATGACGACACTGGTAGTGAACGCGGCGATTATTGCCATTCTATGGGTGGGCGGCATTCATATTGAAGCCGGGAGTCTGTCGCAGGGTGAGATTATTGCATTCATTAACTATGTAACCCAGATCCTGCTGGCCCTGATCGTAGTCTCCAATCTGGTCATTCTGTTCACCAAAGCCTCGTCGTCTGCGAACCGTATCAATGAGGTGCTGGCTATGACGGCATCAGTTGCCGAAGTGCCTGCCCATACACCTGCTGCGAAGCGGGATGATACGGCTCCGGTTATTTCCTTCCGCAATGTCTCTTTCGGCTATAACACCACCGGTGAGCAGGCCCTGGAAAATATCTCTGTAGATATCCTCAAGGGGCAGACGGTTGGATTAATTGGCAGTACCGGTTCAGGCAAGACCACCTTCGTGAATCTGATTCCGCGCTTTTATGACGCTGTGGAAGGGGAAGTTAGAGTCGAGGGTGTGGATGTAAGGGACTACCGGCTGGAGCAGCTACGCAGCAGAATCGGCATTGTGCCGCAGAAGGCGGTGCTGTTCACCGGGACGATTGCCGAGAATATCCGCTGGGGGAAGGCGTCTGCTACCCGGGACGAGATCATGGCCGCTGCGGCGGTTGCCCAGGCTGAGGAGTTCATCACCCGGCTGCCGGAAGGGCTGGATACACTGGTGGTACGCGGCGGGCATAACCTGTCTGGTGGCCAAAAGCAGCGGCTGACCATTGCCCGCGCCGTAGTTGGACGCCCACCGATCCTCATCCTGGACGATTCCTCCAGTGCGCTGGACTTTGCCACGGATGCGGCACTGCGCCGCGCACTAAGCAAGAACAGTACAGATATGACCGTACTGCTTGTATCCCAGCGGGTGAGCACAGTAAGGCAGGCTGATCAGATTATCGTCTTCGATGAAGGCCGGATCGCCGGAATCGGTACGCATGAGGAACTGCTGGAGAGCTGCGCAGTCTATCAGGAAATCTGCATGTCACAGCTCTCAAGCGAGGAGGCTTTACAATGACCAGTACAATGACCTGGAAACGTCTGTTTCAATATACCCGTGAGTACCGGAAAATAACGTATGCCGCTATCTTCTGCGCCATCCTGAGCGTGGTTGCCAGCCTGATCGGGCCGCTCCTGATTGGCCGTGCCATTGACCATATGATCGGACCGGATCGGGTGGAGTTCCCGGAAATTCTGCGCCTGCTGCTGATCCTGGGCAGTGTGTATCTGGTCGGCAGCTTCTTCGGCTGGCTGCTCACTTATTATACGAATAAGCTGGCGTTCCGCACGGTCTATGACCTGCGCCGCGAGCTGTTTGACAAGCTGGACGCCCTGCCGCTGAAGTTCCATGATAACCATCCCCAGGGCGACAGCATCAGCCGGTTCGTGAACGACATGGATGCCGTCTCTGACGGGCTGCTACAGGGCTTCTCCACGCTGCTGACCGGGATTGTCACCATTGCCGGGGCCATCGGACTTATGCTCTATATCAGCCCTGTAATGACGCTGGTAGTGCTGCTGTCTGCTCCGGCGACCTTCTTCGTCGCCCGCTTCATTACCATGCGCTCCCAACAGCTATTTCGTGAGCAGGCCAAGATTCTCGGGGGGCTGAACGGCTATGTCGAGGAAATTGTCGGCGGGCAAAAGGTAGTGCAGGCTTATCATTACGAGGACCGCTCCTTTGCAGGTTTTGCGGAGCGGAATAATGAGCTCTACCAGACAGGGACGAAATCGCAGTTCTATGGCTCGCTCTCGAACCCGACCACGCGGCTGGTCAATAATATCACCTTCTCGCTGATTGCGATGATCGGGAGTGTGCTGGTCATCGGAGGACATTTCTCCGTTGGGGATCTGTCCAGCTTCCTGATCTACTCCAGTCTGTTCGCGAAGCCGTTCAATGAGATTACTGGCGTTATTACACAGCTGCAGTCCGCCACAGCTTCGGCGCAGCGGATCTTCACCATTCTGGATCTCCCGCAGGAGGCCCCGGATCAGCCGGATGCCTATGTGATGGAGAACAGCCGGGGAACGATCACCTTCGACAAGGTAAGCTTCGCCTATACACCGGAGCGTCCGCTGATCAAGGACTTCAGCCTGGAGGTGAAGCCGGGCACACGCGTGGCGATCGTCGGACAGACCGGGGCAGGTAAGACCACGCTGGTCAATCTTCTGATGCGCTTCTATGAGGTAGACAGCGGAACGATTCGGATTGACGGAGTAGATATTACCTCCATCACCCGTGACAGTCTGCGTCGCAATTTCGGCATGGTGCTTCAGGAGACCTGGCTGTACGGGGCTTCCATCCGCGACAATATTGCTTACGGCAAGCCGGAGGCCTCCAAAGCGGAGGTGATTGCAGCAGCCAAGGCCGCGAATGCGCACAGCTTCATCAAGCGCCTGCCTGAAGGCTATGACACCAAGATCAGCACCTCGGGTGATAATCTCTCCCAAGGTCAGAAGCAGCTTCTCACCATTGCCCGCGTCATGCTGGTTGATCCGCCGATGCTCATTCTGGATGAGGCGACCAGCAGCATTGATACACTGACGGAGGCGCGGATACAGAAGGCTTTCCTGGCGATGATCACCGGGCGGACCAGCTTCGTCATTGCCCACCGGCTGTCCACGATCCGCGAGGCGGACCTCATCCTGTTCATGAAGGATGGAGATATTGTGGAGAGCGGAACGCATGACGGGCTGCTGGAGAGCGGAGGCTACTACGCCCGCTTGTACAACAGCCAGTTTACGGCGGTATAAGCAGGGGGAATGCAGAATAACATCTGCGGTCAGGACTTCTTGGGAAGTCTGCCGCAGATGTTTTTTTTGCGTTATACAAGCAGTGCTTAGAGTTTTGCATAAGAATTAGCGGTGACTTTGTGGGAATCCTGCCTATATTGCAACATTCTCCTCACTCATTCGAACCAAATAGAAAATGTTGCACCAAAAGCAGAATATCCCGGCCTTAAGGCGGCTGAGCAGTACAATTCCTGCATTTCGGGCAACAATCCTCTTGAACACCCTGATATTCAGGGGTCAAAGTTGCAATTAGAACAACAATATTGAACGGACAGGGGAGCCGTCGCGAAATGCGTGCGAAGCCTCCTGCTAGTTTGGTTAGGCAGCGGGAAAGGATAGCGGCACAGGGGGGATATAAACGGCTTGCAGAGCTATGATCGCTTCCGGACTGTCATTCTGTGCTCCTGTGCAGCCGGCTGCGCATCACCCCGGGAGTTACTCCATGGGCCTTGCGGAAGACGCGGATGAAGTAATTGGTCTCCATGCCGAGGTTGAGGGCAATGTCCTGCACAGGCCGCTCCGGGTCCTCGGTCAGCATCTGCATGGCGCGCTGCAGCCGCAGGTTCTGGAGATACTTATGCGGAGTGACGCCGTATTCCTGCAGGAACAGACGCTGGAAATGCTGGACGGAATAACCGACAGCCGCCGCCAGATTGGTGATCAGCAGCGGCTCGGTGAAATGCTCGTTGATCAGGCTGACTGCTTTGTTCAGCGCCTCGTTGCGGACGTTTTCGTTCTCCAGCCGGGTCGCTGCACCTGTGGAAACTTCACTTCTGCGCAGCATCAGCAGCAGCCGGTACAGCGTCACCGACAAGTCCTGCATCGACTGTTCCTCCTGACGCGCCGAGCTGTTCCCATTCACCGTGTGCCAGATCCCGCCGAGCATCTCCCAGCACTCCTCAAACCGTTCGAGGCGGAACGGGGCCGAAGGCAGCAGGCCGAGACCCTCCAGAACAGAGGCGGACTGGCTGCCGTGGAACCCGATGAAGCCGACATGCCACGGCTCGTGGGATAACGGATAATATTCATGCCCGCGGTCAGGCGGAAATGCATAGGCCATTCCCGGCTGCAGCACCGTTTCGGTGCCGTTCTCCAGGTCACGGAACCGCCCGCTGCCGCTGCGGATCAGAAAAATCTGATGCACCGGGAATCCGGCAGGACGCACATGGTGATACTGGATATGACGGCCGACAGAGTACGGATAGAGAGGGAAAGCATTCAGGTCACGCGGCATTTCAATCAGAGAGAAGGGGAGCATGCGAACACCTCATATTCATTTTGTGCTATGCAAACGCTATTATTATCCTACCATTGATCACAGATTATCCTTTATTATAAATAGTATCAATCGTTACAAGCAAGAGGGACAGAGCTACAGAAGAAATTGTATCAGTGAAAAGTCCCATCCTGACATCTACCATCACACCTAAACGAGAGGATGAAATAATATGAGCAGCAAAGTTCCTGCAATCAGCAGCAAGGCTCCTGTAATGCTTCACGGCGCCGACTATAGTCCCGAGCAATGGCTGAAATATCCGGGGGTGCTGGAAGAAGATATCCGTATGATGAAGCTGGCAGGCTGTAATGTCATGTCTGTCGGGATTTTCTCCTGGGTCTCCCTGGAACGCGAAGAAGGGGTATTTAACTTTGAGTGGATGGATCAGCTCCTGGACCGTTTTGCCGAGAATGGAATTTACGCCTTCCTGGCTACTCCGAGCGGTGCGCGTCCGGCATGGATGTCCGAGAAGTATCCTGAAGTGCTGCGGGTGGAACGGAACCGGGTGCGCAACCTGCACGGCGTCCGTCATAATCACTGCTTCACTTCACCGGTCTACCGTGAAAAAACAGCGCTGATCAACTCCAAGCTGGCTGAGCGTTATGCGCATCATCCGGCAGTGATCGGCTGGCATATCTCTAATGAATTCGGCGGCGAATGTCATTGTAATTACTGTCAGGATGCCTTCAGAGACTGGCTCAAGGCGAAGTACAATAACGATCTGGATGAGGTGAACCACGCTTGGTGGGCTACCTTCTGGAGCCATACGTACACTTCGTGGGAACAGATCGAGTCCCCTGCTCCGCATGGTGAGACACAGGTTCACGGGCTTAACCTGGACTGGCGCCGGTTCGTAAGCGATCAGACGATCAACTTCTGCCAGCATGAGATTGACGCTGTGCGCGGGTTCAATCCTGATCTGCCGGTGACCACCAACATGCATATGATTGACGGCGTAGATTACCGTAACATGGCTAAGATTCTTGATGTGGTATCGTGGGATGCTTACCCGGACTGGGGATATACCGAGGACGATGATGACGCCCGCTTGGCCGCTTGGACAGCGATGCACCATGATATGTACCGCAGCTTCAAAAAGAAGCCGTTCCTGCTCATGGAAAGCACGCCTTCCCTCACGAACTGGCAGATTGTCAGCAAGCTGAAGCGTCCGGGAATGCACAAGCTGTCCTCCCTCCAGGCAGTTGCGCATGGTTCTGATTCCGTACAGTATTTCCAGTGGCGTAAAAGCCGCGGCTCCAGCGAGAAATTCCACGGTGCCGTGATTGACCATAGCGGACACACGGAGACCCGTGTCTTCAAGGATGTAGCTGAGGTGGGCCGTACTCTTGCGGGACTGGAGGATGTTGTAGGTACAACAACTCCTGCTGAGACAGCCATTTTGTTCGACTGGGATAACCGCTGGGCGGTGAAGGATGCCCAAGGTATCCGCAATTCCGGCCTGAAATATGAAGAGACTGTGCTTCAGCATTACCGGGGACTGTGGGAGCTGGGAATTCCGGTGGATGTCGTAGGCTCAGGCGATGACCTGTCCGGCTACAAGCTGGTGATTGCTCCTATGCTGTACCTGATCAGCGAAGAGAACGGGAAGCGGATTGAGAAGTATGTAGAGCAGGGTGGAACCTTCCTGGCCACTTATTGGTCGGGAGTGGTCGGCGAGACCGATCTGTGTCACCTGGGCGGCTTCCCTGGACCGCTGCGCAGAACGCTGGGCATTTGGGCCGAAGAGACAGAAGGGCTGCACAGCCGCGACCTGAACGGTCTGGTGCTGGACCCTGGCAACAGCTTGAAGCTGAGCGGGGAATACGATGCGCATGAGATCGCCGAGCTGATTCATCTGGAAGGCGCCGAGGCGTTGGGCCATTACCGCAGCGACTTCTACGCCGGACGTCCTGCACTCACTGTGAACAAGCTGGGAGCAGGTAAGGCATATCATCTGGCAACACGTGTGAAGGACGCGCAGTTCTATGTGGATCTGTACGCCGCAATTACCGGAAAAGAGCGGATCAGCCGCACCCTGAACAGTGAGCTTCCGACCGGAGTAACCGCCCAGCTGCGTTCCGATGGTGAGCACGAGTATGTATTCGTGCAGAATTTCAGCGGCTCCGAGCAAGTAGTGACGCTGGACGGACAAGCCTACACCGATGTAGAATCCGGCGCAGCCGCTCCGGCTGAGCTGAAGCTGGCAGTGAACGGACTGGCAATTCTGAAGCGTGCAGCAGTTAAAGCATAAGTGAAGCAGCTAAATCGCGTAATATAGTTAGATGTATCAGCAAAGTTACATGGAGTTACAGAAGAAGGCAGAACCCATCGACGGGTTCTGCCTTTTGAGTATGCTTTAGGTTGTGGATGGACCGTACAACCGCTCAATCCCCTCAATCACCCGCCTGAAATATTCACGCTCATGCGGGACAAAGTGCGTGAAGTCCACCAGCTCGTCGATGTCCGTTCGTTCACCGTTCCCGTTGATCTGGAAGCCCTGCACATGAAGGCTGCTGTCTGCTCCCGAGATGAAGCTGCGGAAGTCAGCGAAGCGGGCCTCAACGATTCCTGCCACTTCTTCCAGCTGCGGAGTGAATGCACTCAGCGCATAGCGGTTCTCGTAGACAAATACATGTGCCCGTTCACGGTCCATGAATCCGGCGGAGTCCATCTGGTAGGGGATGACCCCCAGCGGCTGCAACTCGTCAAAAGCTATCGCAAGCCCCAGCTCCTCCTGGACCTCGCGGATACCGTCCAAGGCCGTCTCCTCTGCCAGCAGATGTCCGGCAGCGGTGATGTCGAGCAGCCCGGCATAATCTCGTTTCTCCTGACTGCGTAGCTGGAGGCAGATCCTCAGCCCGCCTTCGTCCTTACGGACAAACCAGCAGTGGAAGGTCTCATGCCAAAGGCCTTGGCGGTGAACCTCGTCCCGGGGAGCCGTCCCCGTCCGGTTCCCTTGTTCATCAAACGTAGCTAATAATTCCTCGTTCATGCAATTTGCCTCCATTGCCCCAGTAAGTTAAATTTTCCGGGAGTAGTATGCCGATAACAGAAAGTACAAGCACAGAAGTGTAATCAAAGTCACAGCAATCGTTAAGAACACGGTTTGGTTAATCAAAGAGGCGACGACAGCAGAGAGAGCCAATAAAAGAAGGAAAAGACGTATAGCAGCCCGGCCAGTTTTTAAGGCGATCATCCGGTTCCGTTCATCTTGTGCTGCAATATGTAACGCTTCTAATGTTTCAGGGTCCTTGAGCGCCTTGCGGAGCCGGGCAATACGGAGAGCGGCAGTAATCCACGAACCGAACAATAAACCGGCGAGAATCCCTATATCCCAGCTGTCCAGCGTGTCAAGCCTGCCCCATACGAACGCTTTGAGTATAAACGCCACAATAACGGTTATCCCCATACCTGCCGCGTAGAATGAATTGATAACGATCTGCCGCCGCAGCTCCTTTTCAAAAGACTTCATAGTCGATATCCTCCACATCTGAAAAATCAAAAATGTCCTCGATCGGCAAACCGAAAAATTTTGAAATTTTATAGGCAAGCGGGAGGGAGGCGATATATTTTTCGTTCTCAATTGAAGTGATGGTGTGGCGTGTGACGCGTAAGGCCTTAGCCAACTCCTCTTGGGAAATCCGCCGCTCTTTTCGCAGCTCGCGTATTCTTGTTTGCACTAACTTGCCACCTCCCCCGAAATAATACTGTTCACCTCAGCTCTATTATTATGTTGCACGGATAAGAGCTTAGTCAAGTTCACTACACCATTTTTGTATAGTTGACTACACCAATTATGTGCAGTAAGCTATACATATCGATAATTTAAAAGGTGAGGCGGAGGAGTATGAGAAACATACAATTCGAAGGTGTCAGAAAGTCCTTTGGCGGTGTGGCTGCCGTAAACGGCCTTGATCTGAGTATTGCGGAGGGCGAGATCTATGCACTGCTTGGGCATAATGGAGCGGGAAAGACGACAACGCTTCGCTTGCTGCTTGGTCTGCTGGAGCCGGACGAAGGGGATATCCTTGTTTTTGGGAGCAATCCTATACGGGACGGGAATACCGTGCGGGGAATGTGCGGCGTTTTATCCGAAGATGTTGGGCTGTATGAGTCTTTGAACGTCTGGGATAACCTGATGTATTACGCTGATATTTATGGTATGAGCCGTGTCGAATCGAGTAGCCGTATTGACGGGCTGCTGCGGACATTTGAACTGCATGACAAGAAACGAACGATTGTTAAGGGCTTGTCTACCGGCATGAGAAAAAAGGTTGCCCTGATCCGGGCCATGCTGCATAGACCGCACCTTCTGATCCTGGATGAGCCTACGAATGGGCTTGATCCTGTCAGCACAACCGATCTAAGGAAGATGTTATCGCGGCTGGCGAAGGAGGAGGGAACCACCATCCTTATGACCACGCATCATCTGGAAGAGGTCCAGAAGCTATGCGATAGAATCACGATTCTGCGGCACGGGCGAAATATTTTTACCGATTCCATCTCACTGCTCCAAGACAGCAAACATTACCTGGAGAACGGGCAATTCAGTCTTGAAAAGCTGTATATGGATATGGATATGGATATGGATATGGATATGGAGCAGGGGGGAGGACGATGAATAGATCCTATCCCGTTGTTCGAATGAAGTGCGCTGAGTTTACAAGTGACAAAGGGATGCTCTTCTTTTATGGCCTGTCCATCGGCATTACCGGTATAATCGTTCCAATATTCATGCACGGGGTAGAAGTCTCCTTAAGCTTAGCTGCATTACTTACGGCAATCTTACTGAGGCCCATGTTATCTGACAGCATCGCGGGAGAACGGGAGCACCGCACTTTGGAGACACTCTTATCCAGTCCAATCCATGGGAAAAGTATGCTCTGGAGGAAGTTTGAATTCTGCTTCTTTTTTGCGCTGGGCTACTTCACTATTACCGTCCTTTGCTCCGCGTTAACGAGCTTTCTTGCCGGCGGCGGAGCAGCGTTGATTCCTTGGCAATGGATGTGCATCATGGTAGTGGCTGCATTGAATTATAGTGCAATATGCATGGGCGGGGTGTATGCTTCCTCTACATCAGGGGATTTGCGGGCGGCCAACCAGCGGGTGTCGCTAATGGCTTATCCTCTGAGCTTTCTGTTTGTCATCTGTCTATCGGTTATAGGAACCGTGGACTTGTTATCGGCGCTGATCATAAGTTGTATCTGTGCATTGATTTACCTTTGGGTTATTTCGATGTTCGCAGCGAAGATCTGGAGGATGAGGCAGCCGGATTTCTTCCAGCCCATTACCATCCCAAAGCCGGAGAGAGCACATCAGCAGCGTTTATCATTAGCTCTGCCGAAATCTCAGTTTGGCATGGTTTTGAGATTGGAATGGAAGATGCTAATGACCTTGAAAAGGATGCTCCTGAGCTTTGTTTTTCTGTGCTTCTCGCCGGTTGCTATGATGTGTCTGCTGCTGTATTTTACGGGAACCCTTGACCTCAACTACGCCGTCCTGCTAACCGTGCTAATGATACCGAGAGTGCCGACTAACTTAATAGCGTACTCCATAGGCGGGGAGAAAGTATATAAGACAGGGGAAGCCTTATTGTCTACACCTCTGCAGATCCGGCCGGTCTTTTTGGCAAAATGTATGATTCCAGTGCTTGTAACGGCGGTCATGCTGACCCTCTCATCGCTGCTGACGCTGGCGGGCATAACTATTGCAGCGCTGATCAGGCCTGATCTTGTCTCCATCCAAGGCTATACGGCTGCACAGCTTATCCTGCTGTTTCCCGTTAGTCTGCTCTCATCCATAGCCATGATGTTCATAGCAGCTATTCTTTCTCTGCGGCTCAGAACTCCGCGTCAGGGCTTGTATGTGACAAGCCTGTTGTCCTTTCTGTTTGTGTTCCCGGTATTGAATATCATCTACTTGGCTCCGAACATGCTAATGGGGTCGATGATCTATCTAGCGGTTCTTGGAATTGGCAATCTGATCTGTCTCCAAAGGATTTCGGACAACATAACCCGTCCTCAACTCATGAGCAGACTATAAGGAACATACAAAACCCCCGGCCATGCTTCATAAGAAGCAACCGGGGGTTCTTTGTATTTGGGTTCCTTATCTAGCCAACCAGCCGCCATCCACATTCAGAATGTGGCCGTTCAGGTAGTCGGAAGCTGCGGAGGCCAGGAATACGGCTGGGCCCTTCACATCATCGGCAGTTCCCCAGCGTCCGGCTGGAATGCGGTCAAGGATAGAGTCGGAGCGGCTCTGGTCCGCACGGATTGGAGCGGTGTTCTCGGTGGCCATGTAGCCTGGAGCAATCGCGTTGATGTTCAGACCGGAGCCTGCCCATTCATTGGCGAAGGCCTTAGTCAGACCGGCTACGGCATGCTTACTTGCTGTGTAGCCCGGCACGTTGATGCCGCCCTGGTAGGAGAGCATGGAGCAGATGTTGATGATTTTACCGTTGCCTCTTTCGAGGAAATGGCGGCCGGCAATCTGGGACAGCAGGAAGACGGTGTTCTGGTTAAGGTTAATGACGTCGAACCAGTCTTTCTCACTGTGGTCCTTGGCCGGAGTGCGGCGGATCATGCCTGCGCAGTTGACGAGGATATCCACTTTGCCGATGAAGGCAACGGCTTCGTCGAACATGCCTTGAAGCTTGGAATGGTCGCTGAGGTCAGTGGCGATGCTCAGTGCTTTGACGCCAAAAGCTTCACAGGCTGCTACGGTCTCGTCACTGGAATTAAGAGATACGGAGACTACGTCTGCACCGGCTTCTGCGAAGGCGATGGCAATCCCTTGTCCAAGACCTTGCGCTGCGCCTGTTACGATTGCTGTTTTACCTGCCAAGCTGAATAAAGATGACATATGATTAATCTCTCCTTTGAGCTAGATGAATTGTACAATTACCCGCATTCAATGTTGACGCCAGCCTTGCGGAACAGCTCGGCAGTCTCCGGGGCAAGCCCGCTGTCTGTCAGCAGCACATCGACCTCCTGCAGGGAAGCGAAGGTACGCAGCGCGGTCTGACCGAACTTGTGATGATCGCATGCGGCGAACACCTGGCGGGCTGTGGAGACTAACGCCTGTTTGAAATCTATAAGATCGCCGGTATAGATGGACAGGCCGTGTTCAATATGAACGGCTGTGGCTGAGAGAAAGGCTTTTTGAATATTAAGCTTCTGTACATAGGACACGGCTTCGGGACCGGCCAGCATATTGCGGACACGGTAACCGCCGGGAACGACCAGACGAATGTTGTCTCTGGGAACCAGCTCGCTGATGATGTAGACATCATTGGTAATGACCGTAAGGGGAATATTGTCCAGCCGCCGGGCAATCTCAAGCGTTGTGCTTCCGCCGTCCAGGGCAATGATGTCATCCGGAGCGATATGCGCCAGCGCACGCCGGGCAATCTCCGTCTTCTCCTCGGCGTATTTATCCAGCGGATTGCGCAGGGGCAGAATGCCGAACTGATCGCTCTGTGCCAGCACGGCGCCGCCGTGGACGCGCATAATCAGTCCTTGTTCCTCCAGCTTGCTTAAGTCCTCGCGGATCGTTTTGCCGGTGACCTGAAGCTTGTCGCTCAGTTCGTTCACGGTTACATCCTTCTGGTTCAGCATAACTTCCATAATCATCTCGTGCCGCCGTATCGGGTTCATCCGCCTGCCTCATCTTTCCGTAGTTGATTTGCTTCTATTGTAATTCTTTCATCCCTACGGGGTCCATATCATCATACCGCTTGTTGTCTCCGGCCATGCTCCAGATGAAGGTATAGTTATGCGTACCCACACCGCTGTGAATGGACCAGCTTGGCGAGATGACGGCCTGTTCATTGTGCATTACGATGTGGCGGGTCTCGGTCGGTTCGCCCATCAGGTGGAAGACGATGGAATCGTCCGGCAGATCGAAATAGAAGTAGGCTTCCATCCGGCGCGGATGCGTGTGCGATGGCATAGTGTTCCACATGCTGCCCGGCTTCAGCTGAGTCATCCCCATTACAAGCTGTGCGCTCTGCACGCCATTCGTGTGGATGAAGCGGTGAATCGTCCGTTCGTTGGAATTCTCCAGACCGCCCATGGCCCCGGATTCAGATTCAGCCAGCGTAGTCTTCGTAGTCGGGTAGGACTGGTGAGCCGGAGCGGAATTCAGATAGAATTTTGCCGGCTTAGCGCTGTCCGCACTCTTGAAAATAACATCCTTCGAGCCTTGGCCCACATACAGGCATTCCTTGAAATCAACCTCATATTCAGTACCGTCCACAACCACCGAACCTGGGCCGCCGACATTGATGACCCCCAGCTCACGGCGTTCCAGGAAGTAAGTTACGCCAAGCTCCTTGAGATCCGTAGTCAGAGCCACCTCGCCGTTTACCGGATTCGCTCCGCCAACAATCATGCGGTCTTCATGCGTCAGGACAAGCTTCAGCTCGTCTGGTGCAAAGATAACCGGGATATGGAACTCCTTACGCAGGCGCTCAGTGTCAAACTGCTTCACTTCATTCGGATGTGATGCAAAACGTCTTTCCATCGAATATTCAGTCTCCTTAGAAAACATATTTTCGTTCGTATAGGTACAATTTAATCCATTTACGTTCATTTATCAAGCATAATCTTTTTTAGTACGTTTATTTTAGTTTATTTGTTCCGCGATATGATTGCCATATGTACTGAAAGCGTGCACAATAGAGCAGGAGAGAATGGATTGTATTGTAAGTTACAAGACAGAACTATCACTGTGGAGGGTGAGCGATATGACAGACCAGCTTAAGCATCAGCAAGAGACTTCTTATAAAATACGCCAGCGGGAGATTATGTACGCAGCCGCAGTGGAGGCAGAGGGCCTTCCGCTGTTGGACAGCGGGCTATGGTTCCATGATGATGTGCGCAATAACTTCTATTATGCTTCTTATCTGTTTGCCGCTGCTGTGGACGTTACCCTGGAGCTGCCGTTCAGCCGGGAGGAAGCGCAGCGGAAGGCGGATGCCGTCCTGCTGGAGACCGTTCTTCTGCAGAACCGTCAGCCTGGCACGAAGCTGTACGGACACTGGCCGCTGGGGCTAAATCCTGTTCCGAGAGAAGCAGCACCGCATGAGCTGCCGGTGGAGATCATGGGCAGCCTGATGGTCTGGTTCTGCAAGCAGTATTCCGCCCAGTTCAGTGCAGGACTGCGTGTGGCGTTCCATACGGCCATCGGGCATATCTACCGCAGCGGATTCTTCCGTAAGCAGGTAGCGACCTTCGGCCATCATGAAGCAAAATATACGGCAGCCAAGCTGATCTTCGGCCAGCTGTTTGAGGATGAAGAGCTGCGGGAAGACGGGCGGCACAGCCTGGAGATTACGCTTGCGCATATCCGTACGAAGGGCATGCCGGAGTATGGCAGCCTGCCGTGGTTCTGGCACTGGGTGCAGGCGTTCACCTGCGCCTGGGAGCTTGAAGCGGACAGCAGCGTCAGAGAGACGCTTGGCGAGATGCTGGACTTCCTGTGGACCGAGCGTAGCCAGTGGTATCTTCAAGGAGCCTGGGCGGGCGCGCATTCCCGGGGCTGGCCGCATGATGTTCCGGCAGACGGCAATGTGCTGCACGACTATGTGCAGTTCGGGGATTTCGCTCTGCCTGCGGAGATGCCCCGTACTGAATATGCAGGATTCCTCTTTTATGAAGCGCCCGAAGAGGTGCGCTCCGCTGCTCTGAACCGCCAATTACCCGTAGAGGTCTGCAAGAAGACCGAGAAGGTAGTTGCCGGTTCCCCTGAGCGCCAGCCGGCGCTGCATTCCTACGCCTATATCTGCAAGGATTACGCGGCAGGCGGGATGTGGGAGCGGGTGGAGGAATTCGACAATGAGCAGCTGCGCTGGGCCTTCTCGCTGCCGGTTCCGGCGGCGGGGGGCGTGAACCGGCTTTATTTTTTCCATCAGGGTCAAGGCTATCAGCCGGGCGATCCCCGGCACCAGAGTCCTTATATGGAGGTGCTATATCATCGGAATACGATCCTGTCGCTGTTCCCGGTGCCCGAAGGAGAGGATAAGGCCATCGTCGGGGTGCTTCCGTTAGGCGAATGGATCAGGCAGCCCAAGGCGCTGCTTGGGTATGCGGGCAATGTGTATTTTTCCGTCTATGTATCACATGAATATGATCTGCTGGAGCGGCCATCCTATCTGGAGGTAACGTCCAAAAACATGCCAGGAGGCGTCGTGGTCGAAGCGTTTAGCGCAGATCAGGCGGCGGAGCTGGGAATACGCAGTCTTGAGGAATTTGCCTCAGCCGCTATACAGCGGGCACCGGAATTTACGGAGGGAGAGATCCTGTCGGCAGCGTATACGGTCTGGAGCGGGAAGGAGCGCCTACAGCTCAGCATAGACCATAAGCATACGGGAATAGAAGCGCTGATTAACGGAAAACCGGTATCATTTGAACATTATAAGGTCTAAACGGGACGGTTCGCTTCCGGTGGATATGATGATTTTTTCGGATTGGAACTATCTTAAATTTTAAGCTACAATGACATAGAGCCCGGGGGTCAGCAATGGCTGCCGGGTTTTTTTGCGCTACCCGCATAGACCTTAAGCATGGCGCAGCAATGAAGGTAATATCTTTGGAGCTGCAAGGAGAGAATAAGTTGACTAATTTGCAGCAGACGATCTACTACTGAAGACATGGGGGAGAGCAGGATGACAGAGACGGAATATCGGCTGGAGAAGGATTTTTTGGGCAGCAAGCAGGTGGAGCATCAGGCCTATTACGGGATACAGACCCTCCGGGCGGTGGAGAATTTCCCGATTACCGGCTACCGTGTGCATCATGAATTAATCAAGGCGATGGGAATTGTCAAAAAATCCGCTGCGCTCGCCAACATGGAAATCGGCCGCCTTTATAAGGGGCTGGGTGAGGTCATCGTCCAAGCGGCAGATGAGGTGATCGCGGGGAACTGGGATGAGCAGTTCATCGTTGATCCGATTCAAGGCGGCGCGGGCACCTCGCTGAATATGAATGCTAATGAAGTGATTGCGAACCGTGCGCTGGAGCTGCTGGGCAAGGCCAAGGGGGATTACCTGCAGCTCAGTCCGAACACTCACGTGAATATGGCGCAATCGACGAACGATGCTTTTCCGACGGCGATCCATATTGCCACGTTATCTCTGCTGGAGCAGCTGCTGATCACGATGCGGACGATGCACGGTGTGTTTTTGCAGAAGGCGGCTGAATTCGATTCCGTCATTAAAATGGGGCGGACCCACCTGCAGGATGCGGTACCGATCCGTCTGGGACAGGAATTCGAGGCGTACAGCCGGGTGCTGGAGCGTGACATTCAGCGGATCGAGCATACGCGGGGTCATCTCTATGAGGTGAACATGGGCGCGACCGCCGTGGGTACCGGACTGAACGCCGATCCCCGCTACATCAAGCGGGTCGTCGAGCTGCTGGCTGAGATCAGCGGTCTACCGCTGGTGGGTGCTGAGCATCTGGTCGATGCTACGCAGAATACGGATGCCTATACCGAAGTCTCGGCCTCGCTGAAGGTCTGCATGATGAATATGTCCAAAATCGCCAACGATCTGCGGCTGATGGCCTCCGGCCCGCGCTCCGGCTTCAATGAAATTACGCTGCCGGCCCGCCAGCCGGGATCGTCCATCATGCCCGGCAAGGTGAATCCGGTGATGGCCGAGGTGATTAACCAGGTGGCTTTTCAGGTGATTGGCAATGATCATACGATCTGTCTCGCCGCTCAGGCCGGTCAACTGGAGCTGAACGTCATGGAGCCGGTGATGGTATTCAATCTGATTCAGTCGATCAGCATCATGAACAATTCCTTCCGGGTGTTCACCGACTATTGTCTGGCAGGGATTGAAGCCAATAAGGAGAAGCTTGCGCGTGAGGTGGAGAGAAGCGTCGGCATCATTACCGCCGTGAACCCGCATCTGGGATATGAGGTCGTCTCGCGGATTGCCAGAGAAGCTATTCTGACCGGTGAATCGGTGCGGGCCTTGTGTCTGAAATACAATGTGCTGAGCGAAGAGGAACTGAGTCTGATTCTGGACCCGTATGAAATGACCCACCCCGGAATAGCGGGGGCTGCGCTTTTGCATACTGACTGAATAATAATCGTGATTTGTGTAAAATCAGGCTTCCTCTCATGGTATAATAGACAGGAGCATTTACACCGGGCATTATCCTATATTCTGTAATGGCTTACTGGAGGCAAATTGTGGCGAAGGCAAAAGTGGCAAAACGTCCAACCCGCGACGAATTCGTGCTTGAGGAGCTGGGCAACCAGCTGGTAGAGGCGAAGCAGGAGGATTCCGAGATTCTGCTGACAGTCTGGGGGAAGGAAGAAGAGGTGCGCGGAGTGATTGTAGAAATGGATTCGCGTACCGGCAGGGTGCATGTCAGAAATAACGAAGAGATTATCAAGGTGCCGTTCATGGACATTATGCAAATCAATTACCCCCGGGATTAGGGGAGTGGCAGATGAACAAAACGAATGCCATGCGCATACTGGATGCAAGGAAGATAAGCTACACCATTCATAGCTACGACAATGAGGACGGGCTCATTCACGGAACAGCGGTTGCTGAGAAGATTGGTCTGCCTTCTGAAGTGGTATTCAAGACACTGGTCGCACACAACGGACCGCAGCCGTATGTCTATGTGATCCCGGTTGCTGAGGAGCTGGATCTGAAGAGAGCCGCCAGAGCTGCCGGAGTGAAGAAGATTGAGCTGCTGCCGCTGAAGGAGCTGCTGAAGCATACTGGTTATGTGCGCGGGGGCTGTTCCCCAGTCGGCATGAAGAAGCTGTATCCTACGTTCATTCACAGCAGTGCGGCGGAGCTTGAGACAATCGCGGTCAGCGCAGGCCGGATCGGCGTTCAGATGGAGCTTGAGCCGAAGCTGCTGGCTGAAGCGGTGTCTGCGGTTTTTACGGAGTTGATTAAAGAGTAGATTAAGCGGGATGCAAAACAAGCAAAAATAAAAGCAGCAATTCTCCAATAATGAGAGAAGTGCTGCTTTTTTACTTTTTGCGCTTTTCAAAACGAGGAGCATTAGTCCATTCACTATAATGATCCGCTATGAATTGAATCTCGCGTTCATAGTGGGCCAGGTGGCCTTCTTCCACCATTTTGACAAAAGCAGGATTGTTCGCCTCGGCCTCCTTCTTCAGTGTATCGCACATAGCTGTGAGCCGCCTGGTCAACCAGTCATGCAGATCTTCTGGGACAGGCAGTCCATAGGCTTCAAAAAACAGCTTAATCCGCCGCTGCCTGTCTGCTGCATGGAGGTCTGCCTGATAAGGTACCGTGGAACCTGTCAGATAATCAGGAGCAAAACCGGCGAGCGGAACTGAGGTGTAGAGGGTATAGGCAATGTCCCACAGGCGCGGGCCTGGACCAGCCATGTCAAAATCAATCAGCGCCACGGGCACACCATGCTGAAACACCACGTTATACAGCGCCGCATCATTATGGCAGATCACTTCATGTGCCTCAGGATCGGCATAGGGGAGCTGCCACTCCGTATGTATACTATTCGGTACGAAGCCTACCGTGGCATCATGATAGCTGCGTAACAGGCGGGCCAGGCCCGTAAGGGTCTCTTCAGACCACATGTACGGCTCCAGCTCAGGATAAGCGTTGCCCGGAACCTCGCCGGGAAGAAAGGATAGAAACTCGCGCCCTGCATCATCCGTGCCCCTGAACTTGGGCGCTCCTGCGAAATTCTGCTGCTCCAAATGCTGAAGCAGTCCATGAATACTTGGGCTCCAGCTCCCTGTAGGACGGCGGACGGTGTCAGCCTGGCGGATGATCTCATTTACATTACCGCCGGTTAACTTCTCTTCATCATACGGGTTCATCGGTTAAGGGAACCTCGCTTTCTTTGATGGGCGTGCGGCCGCGTGCAGTCAGCTGCATGGGCTAAGGCAGCAGCTTCGCGGCTATTAACCCCAGATACTCCTTCAGCGCCAGCCCGGTTGTGGAGACGGCTCCGGCGGACGGAGTGAATTTGCTTACATAGAGTGACATGGGACGGCTGGCTTGGAAATCTACCGGAAAAGCCTGCGGCTTAAGTCCGGCATGCTCGAACTGGACCATGCTGCGCGGCATATGGAAGCCGGAGGTTACCAGAACGGGACGGCTTAAGCCATGCTCCTGCATGAGCTTCGCGGTGTTGACCGCATTCTGCTCCGTGTTGAGCGAGCGGCTCTCCGGCAGGATGTCCTCTGCGGGAATGCCGAGGCCGATGAGCTGCCGCCGGGCGATATCCGCTTCATTGCCGCTGTCGGCGAATACCTGTCCCCCGGAGAAAATGATCGGCAGGCCGGTCTCGCGGTACAGCCGCGCGGCCGCCAGCAGCCGGTTCGCCGCCGGACCGGACATATTGCCCTGCCCGTCCAGATCCGGGGTGCCGGAGGTGGCCCCGCCGCCCAGGATTACGATCACATCCCCCTCTGCAGCAGCAGGCTGAGGGTACTTCCGCTCCAGGCTCCCGATCAGCATGTCGCTGACCGCAGAGGTCATCGACAGATAGAGCAGGAGCGTGACCGCCAGCAGCACGATCGCGGGACGGCGGCTGCTTCTCCACAGCCAGACCACCATGCCCAGCAGCAGCAGGACAAATATCCCTGGAGGCAAGACAAAGCTGTATACGAATTTAATGAGATAGATCATAACGTTCACCTGCTTTTACAAATGTGATATAAGACATTTAACAAAAAATCCACCCGCATAGCAGGTCATTTCTGGTTGTATGGTACCACGAGTCCGGCTGGAGTTCCCGGCTTCACGCGGCTGATTCGGTGATGCGCTGCTTCGTGCTTGATGTACCCACCATGCCCGTTCTTGGTGATCTTACAAATGACGCGACCCCTCACCGGATTCTGGTTTGAAATGGTATATCTTCATTGTGTACCTCCCTGTAAGCGGGGGATTGGCGCTCCGTCGTCCGTCTTGCCCGGCTCCTCCGTAAGCTGGCGGTAGCCCATGGGAGGCAGACCGGTCCACCGCTTGAACTGCTTGCTGAAATGGGAGACATCGCGGTAGCCCAACCGGTAGGCGATGCTCTCTACAGACAGACTGTTATCCAGCAGCAGCAGCTTGGCATGGCGGATAATGAGATCGGAGAGATACTGCCGGGGCGGCAGCCCGTAAATCTGCCGGAAGGCGCGGTTACAGTGGTTGGGGCTGTAGCCGAGCCTGGCCGCGATCTCCTCGATGCTTCCGGCTCTGCTGCCGGATGCCGCAGCCGTGAAGACGGATTCCTGCAGCAGCCCTTCAATGGCATTCGCCAGGGCGACGGTCTTCTCCGTCACTCCCGGCAGGGTGCTCCGGGCAGGGGAAGGCAGGGCAGCCAGCACCCAGCCGGTAAGGGCGGCGAAGAACTGGAGCGAAGCGTTCAGCATCACAAGCCGCCCGCGCTGTGCATCACTGGCCTCCGGGAGAATGGTCGAGCGGATGATGTCATCCAGGGAGGAACGGATTGCCTTCAGCTCCGGGGTGTCCCCGCTCAGACTGACGGTATCCATCGTCATTAAGGAGCGGCGCAGAACCAGATCGTCAATGTCAAAGTGCAGGCAGTAATAAGACATCTCGTCACCTGCGGCTGCGCCCAGACTGGAGTGCTGCACACCAGGGCGGATGAACAGAATGTCGCCGCTCTCCTGGATGTAGGATTGTCCGCCTACGGCCATGCGCTGCGAGCCCTGCAGAACGACGTTGATCTCGAACATCGGGTGAGTGTGTGCCGGATATTGCCACTCCTTGTTCACCTTGCGCCAGTGGGCGGCAAAGAGATGGAAGGCAGCCTGAACATCCGGGGACATGCGTCCATCCATGGAGTGCTGTGTGCCGGGATCTAATACGTTCATGTTCAACCTCTTCTTTGTTAAAAGATGGATCTATTATAGCATAGGCCGCTGCGTCCGATTGATTTGTCCAAATAATTGGCGGCTTTGCGCCTGTTGCCTGAGGGGAGGGTAGCGCTAACATAGAGCTAGAGCCCGGCACTGCCGGGACAAAGCTGGAGGGAGTGTATATACTGTATGCCAACGAACAAATTCTTCAATGCCCATCATTCACCGATTGGATCATTCTCAAGCTTCACCCTCGGATTTCAAGGAGCGTCCGGCGGCTTTGACCTTGAACTCGGCAGGCCGCCGAGACAGAACATATATATCGGCCTTGCGCGCAAGGATGGCCGAGGTTATGATACCTTGCCCTTCCATGAGCAGGGTAGTGACGATGAGAGCAAACGCTACGACATCGAGAACCCGGACCCGAGTCCGGACAAGCCGCAGACTCTGTTTCACTTCGGGGAAGATGAAATTACGCGCGATTTCCGGCTTACAACGGACAGCTGGCAGGCCGGCGATCTGACCTTCCGCATTCTGTCACCAGTCTGGCCCGTTCCGGACCCGGAGACGGCCTCGGACGCAGAGTTGAAGGAAGTGCTGCTGCCAGCCGTGCTGGTAGAGCTTGAAGTCGATAATACTGCGGGCAGCTCTGCGCGCCGTGCCTTCTTCGGCTTCCAGGGGAATGATCCGTATAATGCCCTGAGAAGATTCGATGGCGGCCAAGAGGAGCTGACTGGTGTAGGACAGGGCCGGTTCCTGGCAATCGCCGCGAAGCAGGGAAGCGTTAAGGCGGCAATGCATTTTACGATGGAGGATATTCTTGCAGCAGAGCTGGAGGAGAACTGGACGTTCGGACTGGGTCAGGTTGGCGCGCTTATTATGGATGTGCCTGCCGGTGAACGCAAGGTGTACCAGTTCGCCGTTTGCTTCCACCGCTCCGGTTATGTGACTTCAGGAATGGATGCGAGCTACTACTATAACCGCTATTACAGTAACGTGGAAGCTGTTGCAGAATACGCGTTATCCCAGTTCGACACGCTGAAAAAGCAGGCCGAAGAGGCGAACGGGATGCTGGAGGGAACGGGCCTCAGTGACGACCAGACCTTCATGCTCGCTCACGCTATCCGCAGCTATTACGGCTCCACCGAACTGCTGGAGTACAAAGGCCAGCCGTTCTGGGTCGTCAACGAAGGCGAATACCGGATGATGAACACGTTCGATCTTACGGTAGACCAGCTGTTCTACGAGCTGAAAATGAACCCGTGGACCGTACGCAATGAGCTCGATATGTTCGTGGACCGGTTCAGTTATGTGGACACCGTCCGTTTCCCGGGAGATAGCACCGAGTATCCGGGCGGGCTTAGCTTCACGCATGATATGGGAGTAGCCAACGCCGTGTCGCGTCCGGGGTATTCCTCCTATGAGCTGTACGGCATTGACGGCTGCTTCTCGCATATGACCCACGAGCAATTGGTCAACTGGATTCTCACAGCGGCAACCTATGTGGAGCACACGGGCGACCGCAGCTGGATGGAGCGCAATCTGACGGTACTGGAGAGCTGCCTGCAAAGTATGCTGAACCGGGATCATCCGGACCCGGCGAAGCGCAATGGTGTGATGGCCCTCGACAGCTCACGGACTATGGGCGGTGCAGAGATTACGACCTATGACAGTCTGGATGTCTCCCTGGGCCAGGCGCGCAACAATATTTATCTGGCGGGAAAATGCTGGGCTGCTTATCTGGCTATGGAGCGTATTTTCCGCGACAATGGCAATACGGAGCTGTCCCAGACTGCCGGCCGGCAAGCTGACCTCTGTGCGGCTACCATCGTGGCGAGTGTGACCGAAGGCGGCTACATTCCGGCGGTCATCGGCGAAGGCAATGATTCAAAGATTATTCCGGCCATCGAAGGCCTGGTATTCCCTTACTTCACTGGCTGCAAGGAAGCCTTGGAGCGCGGAGGACGGTTCGGCGAATATCTCGAGGCACTGGACACTCATCTGAAGGCTGTGCTTGTAGAGGGAGTCTGCCTGTTCGAGGACGGCGGCTGGAAAATCTCCTCCACCAGCAATAACAGCTGGCTGAGCAAAATCTATCTCTCCCAGTTCATCGCCAGAGAAATTCTCGGCTTGAAATGGGATGAGAAGGGACGCGCAGCAGACCAGGCCCATACGGCCTGGCTTACGCATCCTGAGCTCTCCATCTGGAGCTGGAGCGACCAGATTATCTCCGGCGAGATCACCGGAAGCAAATATTACCCGCGCGGGGTAACGGCCATTCTGTGGCTGGAGGAGCAGCGTGGGTAGGTAGTTGAAGCCGGATGTCCGGCGGTGTTGACTTACACAGCGAATCTCCCATGGCGGGATTCGCTGTTTTTTATTATATTGTTATTTTTGTATAATATAATAAACAAAAATAGAGGTGCTGATATGGTTGAAAAAGTATTTTGGACTAACCCATATTTAACAAAATTAGATACTCGTATATCCAGTGTTAATGGCAATGAAATTACAGTGGAAAGAACCATACTGTATGCTTTCTCTGGAGGACAAGAGAGTGATACAGGATGGATTCACGGGTATTCTGTACATCAAGCCAAAAAAGAGGGTCATGATATCATTTATACCATTGAAGAAGGGCATGACTTAAAGGTTGGTGATATAGTATCTATGACCGTAGATTGGGATCGTCGTTACAGACTTATGAGACTACATTTTGCTGCGGAGGTTGTATTAGAATTAGCTTATAAACAGTTGACAGGTATTGAGAAAATAGGCGCTCATATCTCTCAGGATAAAGCCCGAATCGATTTTGCATGGCACGAGAATATTTCAAAATCATTTTCTTTGATCGAGAAAGAATTCCTTGAGATCATTGAGGCAAACCTAGATATTATTAGTGCCTTCAGCGATGAAGGAAATGGAAGAAGATATTGGGAAGTTAAAGGCTTCTCAAAGGTTCCCTGTGGTGGAACTCACTTGAAGAAAACAGGTGAAGTTGGAGAAATGAAGTTAAAGCGTAACAATATCGGGAGAGGGAAAGAAAGAATCGAAATTTATTTATGTGATTAAAACAACTGTGCAAACGCGCTCATACAGCGCCGAGTATGATCGGTTTTCCGATTACATTGGCCCCACATGCTTGCGCAACGCCAAATGTGATCGGTTTTCCGATTACATTTGGCTCGCGCGTCCATGCAAGCTGTCTGTGCCTGCTGCCAGCCAGACTAGAACACCCGGTGCTTCCAGCCGTTCAGCTTCGCTACAGCTTCAACATAGTAGTAGTCGCCGTAGATCAGCGACACATCTGTGAGCGAATCGCCGCTGGCGGCTCCATGCAGCAGAATGGCTTCGTGGTCTGGCTGGTCCCAGGTGGCATAATTCTCTGTAAGTGAACGCAGTATGCGCTCTGCGGCATCCGCATACACACGTTTCTCGCCAAGAGGTACCATGTCCGCCAGCTCCAGCAGGCCTGATGCCGCGATCGCTGCGGCAGAGCTGTCTCTGAACATGCGTTTGTCAGCTCCAAGCCGGAAGTCCCAGTGCGGCACGTGATCCTCCGGGAGAGCCGCGATGAAATAATGGGCAATCCGCTTCGCAGTATTCAGGAAACGTTCGTCCCCGGTATTGCGGTATGTGTTAATGAAGCCGTAAAGGCCCCAGGCCGCCCCCCGGCTCCAGCAGGATTCAGGGGAATATCCCTGTCCGCCGAAGTTCTCCAGATAAGCGCCGGATTCTGCATCGAAGGACAGAATATGCCTGGTGGACCCGTCCTCGCGCACACCATAGGTCATCGCTGTCTCAGCATGGCGGGTAGCAATATGACGGTAGCGCGGATCGCCGGTGATCCGGCTGGCCCAGAACAGCAGTGAGATGTTCATCATACAGTCGATGATCACCCAGCCGTGCTTGTCCCCGTTCCAGGCGCGGATGAACCGGCCCGCAGGATTATAACGTGCAGCCAGGTAGTTAGCCGCTTCAAGTCCCCGGCGCAAGCCCTCCGCATCACCTGTAAGCGTATGCTTGATCACCGCAGTAGCCAGGAACTGAAAGCCGACATCGTGATGCAGCTCTTCGGTCGGCTTCGCGAACCACTGTCCAATCGTGTCGTCCCAGGGCCAGGCTGTATCCTTATAAGCTTCCTTGCCAGTCATATCATACATGACCCAGAGTATTCCCGGCCAGAAGCCGGAGGTCCACCAGTCAGTCCCGGGATTATCGAATCTGCCGTCTGCTCCCGCAGCATGAGGACTCCGTGTCCCGAGCTGCTGGATCATGCCGTTCACTTTCGGTTCCAGACGGTTCATTACTTCCTGCCAATAAGCTGTAGTCATCGCTGATGCCTCCACATGAATTAGATTATGGCCCCAGTATAACGCCTCTGACGAACAGGAAGTTGTCATTTGATATCACGAAATGTTGTTATATTGTCCTATTCCTCGCAAGTGCCTCTCAGCTTCCTTTGCGGTATTGCAGCGGAGAAAGGCCAAGCACCCGTTTGAACAGCTGGTTGAAATAGGAAGAATTCGGAAATCCGACAGTCCTGCCGATTCGCTCTACCGTCAGGTCCGTCGTTTCGAGCAGACGGCAGGCCTGCTTCAGCCGCCGGGCTGTAAGATAATCTACGAGCCGACCGCCGGTTTCCTGATGGAAAATCCGCGACACGTAAGATTTTGACAGATGGGTCTCGGCTGCCAGCTGATCCAGAGTAACCTCCTCCTGGTAATGGGCTTCAATCCAGTTCATGATCTGCTCCGAATAGCGGAGATTCCGCCGTTCCCCGGTATGAATCAGTGACCGCTCCCCTGTTCCAAGACAGCTTAACAACTGCAGAAGCAGCATCGTGATATCCTCGGCATCTTCCCCGGCTGATTTGCTCCGGCACTGATTGTAATTCCCATAGATCCATTCCATAGTCTCCAGGCGGTCACCAAGATCGAAGCCGCAATAGGGATTGTTGCCTTGCCATAACGCAGTGAATACCGCCTTACGTTTGGCGAAGCCCTGCAGCAGTTGTTCTGCTGTCAAGGGATCAAGATAGAAGATCGTCCGTATGAACGGGCATTCGGGTGAGACGTCCGAGGAGATCCGGTGCAGCTGATACGGCTGGAAAAAGAACAGCATGCCCGGACGGATATCATACATCTGCTGGTTAACCACAATACTGCCTTGTCCGCGGTGCACGAACATAATCTCACAGCACTGGTGCCAATGGTAATACCCTTTATAATGATCATCAGTATAGAGTTGATAGTCCCAGATCAGAGTTTGCCTGCCCGCAAACAGGACAGGTTCGAACAGCTGTTTCATCCTTGGTTTACGCTCCTGTCATGACAAAATAAAGACATTTCATGGTTTCTATTATAACGTTGACCCCACCAGGGCGCTACAATAAAACAGGAGCTTCACTCTATGGATTAGCTTGGGAGGCAGCGGCGCGCTGCCTCACTTTGTATACTACGAGAATAAGCAGGGGAAGTCCGAGCGAAAGAGTTAGATTCCAGTCCACCCAGAATGGGGGGATTTCTTTGACATAGAAGATGATGTCCTTGGAGATGAGCTGTGAGAGTCCGTAGATCAGGAACGCGACAGGGAAGATTAGAGGGCGGTGGCTTTTCAGCTTGAATATTTGCGCGGTTCCGAGTACAAAGGCATAGAAGTAGAGTGCTGTTTTGAAATAGGTCGTGATAATCCAGGCGGTAGCCATAAGCGCTTCGAGCCGCTGCAAGAAGTTGGCGATATTGATTTTTTGGGCCAGGACATAGGCGGCATAGAAATTATGCTCGGAGAAATAGACGCCGAGAACGGTCAGCGAGAGAAACAGAATCAGGTTCAGACCTGCTGCACCCAGGCAGAGCGCAATGAAGATATCACGGTTAATCTTACTGTTCTTGCGGGTGTAAGGATAGACCATGAAGAAGACGCAGATCTCTCCGAAGGGATAGAATACGCCGATCATGATCGTATGCAGCATATCCGGTAGGGGTGTAGTCATCATGGGATAGACACGGTCCAACTGGACCTGCGGAAATAAGAGCACCATCAGGGCCACCAGGAATAAGGCAAACAGCGGAAAGAACACCTGCGCTGCCCGGCCGACCGTCTCAAGCCCCAGACGCAGACCATACACCAGCAGAACAATGCTCATGAACCGGATTACTCCGCCGGGAGTTCCCTCGTAGATCTGGGTACACATGAAATCCTCAATTTCCCTGATATACGTAGAGGCCGCGATGATGAAGAAGAACAGATAATACCCGCCTACCGCGCTGCCTATCCATTTCCCCAGCACCTGCTGGCTGATCTCAATAATATTTTGGTCCGGACTGATATTTGCTACTACAACAAACAGGAAGACTAGTGCAATCCCCGGCGGAATACTGATCAGGGCGGCGATCCAGGCATCCTGATGGGCTTCGGAAGTCATGGCTGCCGGATAGACCAGGGCCATATCCCCGATAAAAGTGAAAAGACCGAGGATTACCAACTGCGCTGTGCTGATCCGCTCTTTTTCAATACTCATCTCTATCCCCCCTTTACATGTGACCTCCAGGGCCTATGAACCCGGAACCCTCTTAGTATGGCATCCCCTTCCAGAATTATGTGAATCAAGTACGGGTCTGAATTTGAGGAATAATTATCAAGCAATGCTACCAAACTAACCGGAATAGAATGTTCACGGGAAGGAGAGGTGACCCGGATGAAGGGTACGGTGGAGGGGAAGTTATCCAGCAGGCTGGAGGTCAATCATGAACAGCTGTACAAGCTGCTGGGCGAGAGCACTGACCTGGTGAGAAAACAGCTGAAGCTGGGAGAGCATACGGAGCTGGCTATTTTTTATATTGATGGCCTGATAGATAATCAGCTGCTGCATAATTCGATTCTGTATTCGCTTCAGGAGGGACGGACCTCGGCTCTTCTGGAAGAACAGGACCCGGATAAGAAAATCGAAGTCTTGACCACCCGTGTGCTAATGGCCGGCGATCTTACCGTGGTTCAGGATTACGCCGAGTTCGTACACGACCTGTTATCCGGCAATGTGATGCTGATGGTGGAGGGGACGGACTCAGCGCTCCGGATCGGGCTGCCCGGCTGGGAAGACCGCGGGGTAAGCGAACCCAGCTCGCAGTCTGTGGTCCGCGGACCTATGGAGGGGTTCAGCGAGAATCTGCGGACCAACACCGCGCTAATCCGCCGCAAAATCAAAGACAGCCAGCTGTGGCTGGAAACGATGCAGATCGGCCGCGTCACCCAGACCAGTGTCTCAATTATGTATCTCAGCCACATTGCGAATAAAGAGCTGGTGCAGGAAGTGAAGCGGCGCCTGAACAGCATTGATACGGACAGCATTCTGGAGAGCGGCTATATCGAGGAATTTATTCAGGACAAGGTGGCGACACCCTTCCCCACGATCTATAACAGTGACCGGCCGGATACCATCGCGGCGGGCATCCTGGAAGGGAAGGTGGCTATCCTGGTTGACGGGACCCCTTTTGTGCTGCTGGCCCCGACCGTATTTGTCTCCTTCTTTCAGTCGGCGGAGGATTATTACCAGCGGGCGGATATCTCTACCCTGCTGCGGTTCATCCGGTTTCTGGCTTTTTTTATCACCTTGTTTGCCCCTGCATTCTATGTGGCTATCACAACCTATCATCAGGAGATGATTCCGACCAATCTGGTGATCAGTCTGGCGGCCCAGCGGGAGACGGTGCCATTTCCGACTTTTGTCGAAGCGCTGATGATGGAGTTGACCTATGAGATTCTGCGGGAAGCAGGCGTGCGGATTCCTAAGAACGTGGGTCAGGCTGTATCCATCGTCGGAACGCTGGTCATTGGGCAGGCGGCGGTTGCGGCGGGGTTCATCTCCTCGGCGATGGTTATCATTGTATCCATTACAGCGATCTCAAGCTTTGTGATTCCTGAAGCCGGGATGTCCATCGCCGCACGAATTATCCGGTTTTTCCTGATTGCACTGGCCGGGTTTATGGGGCTGTACGGAATATTGTGCGGAGTATTCATAGTGGTGCTGCATCTCGTCAGCCTGCGCTCCTTCGGCGTTCCTTATATGAGTCCGCTGGGGCCTTTCCGGCCGGCAGACCTTAAGGATTCTATCTTCAGGTTCCCCTGGCCGTTCCTCAGAACAAGACCGCAAGAGAATAGAACACAGAATCTGCACCGCCAGAACAGATCCAAACGCGGAGGTTCCTGATATGACAAGCCGAATAAAGAGAGCCGTTGCTGCTTGCCTTCCCCTCCTGCTGATTTCCCTGCTGCTTAGCGGGTGCTGGGAGAGGAAGGAGCTGAATGAACTGGCTTTTGTGCTGGCGCTGGGCCTCGATAAAGCGGAGAACGGCTACAACGTAACGATGCAGGTGGTCATCCCCTCCTCGATCTCTTCACAGAATGCGGGAGGAACAGGGGGAAGCGGGGTTCCCGTGGTTGTCTATAATTTCACAGTGCCAACGGTCTATGAATCCCTCCGCAAGTTCAATCTGGTCAGCTCCCGCTCCCCGTATCTGGGCCATATCCGGGTGCTGGTGATCGGAGAAGAGCTGGCACGGGAAGGGGTGGGCGAGACGCTGGATGTGATCAAAAGAAGCCGGGAGCCGCGCATGGACTTCTATGTGATGGTTGCACGGAAGACAACTGCCGAGAATGTGCTGAAGGTGCTTACCCCGCTGGACCGGCTGCCGGCCACTAAATTATTCAGTTCCCTGGATAAGTCCTACAAAATTTCCTCCAAGACTGTTGCTGTCACGCTGGATCAATTCATCGAGGACCTGATCCTCCAGGGGGAGAGTCCGGTGTTAACCGGAGTGGAGGTGGAGGGTGATCCCGAGGCAGGCAGTGAGAAAAGCAACGTGGAACAGACAGACCCCAGAACGAAACTTCGCTATGAGAGTGTGGCCGTATTCCGAAAGGATAAGCTGCTTGGCTGGATAGATGATGACTATACGGTTGGCTTCAATTATGTGACTGATAATGTCACCAAAAATACGGGGCACTTCAAAGACGAAGCCGGAAGCCTAATCATTATAGAGGCGCTTACCTCCACTACCAGCCGGAAGGTGAAGATCATAGACGGCGAGCCGCATATATATTTGAGCGCGGAAACACTATGCAATGTGCAGGAGGTTGAAGGCGCGGATAAGCTGGATACGGAGGCCAAGATCAGATTGCTTGAAGAGAAGACGGAAGATCGGATTGTAAAGCGGATGGAAAAAGCTGTAGAGGGAATCAGCAAGCAGTTCAATGTGGATATCTTCGGCTTCGGCCAGTCGATATACCGTAAGAGTCCGAAGGCATGGGAGAGGCTGAAGGAAGGGAAGGGAGAAGACTATCTCAGAACACTCCCTGTTCATTACGAGTCTAGTGTAACGATCAACCGGATCGGTACGATTGATAATTCTTTTCTTGAAGATATTAAGGAGTGAGGCTGTATGCTGCTGGTGCTGATGTTTGCTCTGATTGCTGCAGGCTGTGTAGCCATTGATCTGTCCTCTCTGAAGGGCAGGCAGAAGCGGCGTGACCGTGTGGTCTGGGGTCTGCTGTGGATCGTTGGAATGGCTGCCACGATATGCACGCTGCTCAAAATCCAGGTTCCCAGCCCGCTGCTGCTGATTATATTCATCTTCAAGCCGATCAATGATCTGGTCGCTTCGTGGTTCTGATCATGGCTTCGGTCTCATTGCAGGTCTTCTTCATGAAGGCCTGCTATTTGGCATGTTTGGGTAATTATCGTAAATGTCGAATTGAGATTGACGAATTGAGTTTATAGTCGTATGATGTGTGTTATAAAAGTTCCTGAGTAATATTAAGTAACTATATAATAAAATGATAATAACGGGAGGAATGAAAGTGGACTCATCTACATTTGTACTTTTTGGCGCAACCGGGGACTTGGCGAAGCGAAAAATCTTCCCCGCTCTATACAACCTGTTCACGGATGGCAAGCTTTCCGGTCCTCTCTCAGTCATTGGGCTGGGCAGAAGGGAACTCACGAATGAGACGTTCCAGCGTCAGGTGCTGGATTCCCTGCGCACCTTCTCGCGCCGTCCGGTAGAGGATACTGCGGCGCTGCAGAATTTCCTGCAGGCTTTTGAATATAGTGTGCTGGATGTTGGGCGTCCTGAGGATTATGTGAAGCTGCTTGGGCATGTACAGCGCCGGGAGGAAGAGCTGGGGCTTCCGCAAAACCGGATGTTCTATCTGTCGGTCGGTCCCGAATTCTTCGGGGAGATTGCCGCAGGCATCAATGCCAGCGGCCTTGGGGATACCCAGGGCTGGAAACGTCTGATCATCGAGAAGCCGTTTGGACGGGATCTGCAGTCGGCACGCGTGCTGAATGAGAGCTTGAGCGAAGCTTTTGCAGAGGAGGAAATCTTCCGTATTGACCACTTCCTCGGCAAGCCGATGGTGCAGAACCTGGAGGTGCTGAAATACTCTAACCCTGTGCTGCGGGCCTTGTGGCAGAACCGGTATATCGCCAATGTTCAGATTACCGCCAGTGAAACGGTAGGGGTGGAAGAGCGGGCGGGTTACTATGATAAGGCTGGCGCGCTGCGTGATATGTTCCAGAACCATATGCTCCAATTGCTCATGATGATGGCGATGCAGCTGCCGAAGGGCAGTACACCGGAGGACGTCCGCAGCAAAAAACGGCATGTCATACGTTCCGTCCGGCCCCTGCTTCCGGAAGAGGTAGCACAGCATGTAGTGCGCGGCCAGTATGCAGCGGGGGCGATGCGCGGACAGCAAGTGCCTGCGTATACCGTTGAACCGGGGATCGCAGCCACCTCACAGAATGAGACGTATATTGCTGCACGCCTGTGGATCGATGATCCGCTGTGGAATGACGTGCCGTTCTATATTCGTACAGGTAAGCGCATGAAGGAGAAATCCACACGGATTGTTATAGAATTCAAAGAGCCGTTTAATGATGTGCATAACAAGAACCGTAACAAGCTGCCGCTTGACCCTAATCTGCTGGTGATTGATATTGGCCCGCATGAGGGCATCTCCCTGACTCTGAATACCAAGAATCCGCTTCAGCACGGGCAGCTTGAGCCGGTTAGCATTAAGCATGAGCCGGTCAATCCTGATGTGCCGGAAGCTTATGAGAATCTGATCTATGATGCGATGCTCGGCGATGCCACGTTCTTCGCCCATTGGGAGGAAGTTGAGTTGTCCTGGCAGTGGGTTCAGCCTATAATCGAAGCAACAGCAGAAGGCAGCCTGCCGCTGCACCTGTATCCTGCCGGATCTAATGGCCCGGCGGCAGCAGACCAGCTCCTTGGCGAGTTCCACTGGTGGCTGGATGAACCGGAGAATGCAGAGCCTGCACACGTTCATCGGACAGAGTTAGCTTTTATATGACAACACTATTCGGAGGGATTCATTATGAAAGTCGGATTAATCGGACTGGGCAAAATGGGCTTCAATCTCGGCCAGAATCTATTGGAGCATGCTCACGAAGTAGTAGCGTATGATGTGAATGCCGCTGCCGTGCAGGAACTGGCCGAACGCGGGGCGTCCGGGGCAGCAAGCCTGGAGGAGCTTACGGGTTTGCTTGATTCCCCGCGCGTTCTCTGGATCATGGTTCCCCATACTTTTGTAGATTCAGTGATTGCTGAACTGACGCCCCTATTATCCAAGGGAGATATCATTATCGAAGCCGGGAACTCTCATTATAAAGAGTCGATCCGCCGTCATGACGAGCTTGGCGCCCACGGGATTCATTTCCTGGATGCCGGAACGTCCGGCGGAATGGAAGGCGCGCGGAATGGCGCATGTTATATGGTTGGCGGAGATGAGGAGGCGTGGGCGGTGGCCGAACCGCTGTTCCGGGACACCGCTGTGGAGAACGGGTACCTGTATGCCGGCAAATCCGGCAGCGGACATTTCCTCAAGATGGTACACAACGGCATTGAATACGGGATGATGGCCGCCATTGGCGAGGGCTTCGAGGTGCTGGAGAAAAGCGGGTATGACTTCGACTTCGAGCAGGTGGCCCGCGTCTGGAATAACGGCTCGGTGGTCCGCTCCTGGCTGATGGAGCTGATCGAACGCGCCTTCTCCAAGGACGCCAAGCTGGAGGAGATCAAAGGAATCATGCATTCCTCCGGGGAGGGAAGATGGACGCTGGAGACTGCATTTGACCTGCAGGCGGCGACCCCGGTCATCGCCATGGCTCTGCTCATGCGTTACCGGTCGCTGGAGACCGACACCTTCACCGGCAAAGTCGTCGCCGCCTTGCGCAACGAATTCGGCGGCCATGCGGTGGAGTCGAAGTAAGCAGCAGCAATTAGGCTGAAGCGGTGATATCAGGGGGCTGTCCCAAAGCCATGAAATGGCTGTTTGGGCAGCCTCTTCTGTTTGGGCTTTGGCCGGAAGTCGGGCCGGAAGCGGGACGTACGGGAAGTGAAAGGGATAAATCCCATTAAATCGGCCGGAAGTGGGCCGGATGGAGAACTGAAAGGGATAAATCCCATTAAATCGGCCGGAAGTGGGCCGGATGGGAAAATGAAAGGGATAAATCCCATTAAATCGGCCGGAAGCGGGCCGGATGGGAAAATGAAGGGGATAAATCCCATTGAATCGGCCGGAAGCGGGCCGGATGGGAAAAAGAAAGGGATAAATTCTATTAAATCGGCCGGAAGTGGGCCGGATGGAGAACTGAAAGGGGCTGTCCCAAAAGTAATTTTCTATGAGCGACGACAGCCACTTGCAGAAATCCCCGGAAGCCTCGATTGTTCTTCAGTTGTCCAAGCAATTTCCGGTTCTGTCATTCAGCGTACAGCTAATGGGTCGTCTTTTAAGGCAACACCTCCTTACGCAACTGCCGAACGCTCTCTGAGCGATTTTTTTGTTTCTTTTTTAGCATGGATGATCGTTTCCCACTTAAACAGCGGAGCGGACGGAACGACCCGCGTAAAAGCGGAAGCGGTCGCCTTTGTGTCCGGATTTTCACCGCTAAGGGGAATGAAAAAAATCTGGACACAACAGTTATTGGAGCAACGGTCCGTTTGCGGAGCGTCCACCTAAGTGCTCACGTTGGTCCTACTCCGCAATAAAGAGCTGTCCCAAGCAGCCATTTCATGACTTTTGGTTCAGCCCCATTGAATTCACCGAATACCCGCCAATCGAGCAAATGAAGAGCACTAGTGCACCTGAATCCGCCGAATACCTGCCAACCGTGCAAATGAAGAGCACTAGTGCACCTGAATCCGCCGAATAGCCGCCAACCGAGCAATCAAGCCAATGGAGAAGTGCTGCTCTTTGTTGTGCCTGGCACAGAGAATCAGACAACCCGCCCGAAGCATATAAGTACAGAAACATGAAAATGGGCGGGGGAGATGGCAGGTGTCCCGTAATCAGGAATTCAGAGTCTATCTGATCACGAAGAGAGATATTTTACGGTTTGTCGTGGTTGAAATCATTATCGGCAGTATGACGTATAAGCTGGCTTTGAACCTTTGTCATAATGCGATTCTGGCAGGTGCCGGAGGCTGGGCCTGTACAGAAGGGCTGAAGCGGCTGGTGAAGCTGGGCGGGTGATGGGTAATAACGGGGATTCCCCGGACTGTCTATCTGATGTACTATATATAGAAACAGATATAGACATAGTCAGGCAGACAGAGGGAATGGTGATGCACAGATGGTTAACCTACTGGAAGTATTACACAAAGAAATTATACCGGCAGAAGGCTGCACCGAACCGATTGCGGTAGCTTATGCCGTCTCGTTGGCGGCTGAACTGGTGGAAGAGGAGATTACGGCGATTCAGCTGTTCCTCAGCGGCAATATCATCAAGAATGCGATGGGCGTAGGGATTCCTGGTACAGGCCAGACGGGCTTGCCGATAGCGGCGGCCTTGGGTGCGGTGGTGCGCCGCTCGGAGCGGAAGCTTGAGATTCTGTCCGGACTGACCCCGGAGGAGCTGGCAAGTGCAGAGGGACTGCTGGAGCGTAAGCTGCTGGAGGTTGAGCTGAAGGATACGCCGGAGAAGCTATATATAGAAGCGAGAGTACACAGCAAGAACCATACCGCCACAGCGATCCTGGTAAAAGAGCACACGAATGTGCAGTTTCTGGCGAAGGATGGCCAGCGGCTTGAGCCGAAAATGGACAAGGCCGACTGCGGAGACCCGCTAAGTCTGGACCCTGAGGTATACTCGGTCACACTCGAAGATATCTATGCATTCGTTGAGAATACATCATTCGAGGATCTTCGCTTCCTGCTGGAGGGAGCGGTTATGAATAAGGCGATCTCGGAGGAAGGGCTGCGCGGGGAGTATGGCCTCCAGGTGGGCCGGAAAATGAGCCAGCAATCCGCCCTCAATCTGTTCGGCGCGGATGTGGCGAACCGGATCATTGCCGCAACGGCAGCCGCATCCGATGCACGGATGGACGGCAGTGCCATGCCGGTAATGACGACTGCGGGAAGCGGCAATCAGGGGATTGCCTGTACCATGCCGGTCATTGCTCTGGCCGAGCTCCTCGGCAAGGATGAGGAGACCCTGGCCAGAGCGATGGCGCTCAGCAATCTGATTACCATCCATGTGAAGCATTACATTGGCCGTCTGTCCCCGCTCTGCGGCTCAGGCATTGCCGGTGGAGTGGGGGCGGGCAGCGGCATTGTCTATCTGATGGGCGGGACGCTTGCGCAGATCAAGCACTCCATCCAGAACACGATAGCCTCTACTTCCGGCATGATCTGCGATGGCGCCAAGCCAACCTGTGCACTCAAAATCTCCACGGCTACCAACGCGGCCATTCAGTCCGCCACCCTCGCCATGAACAATATCTCCGCGAGTCTCAATGACGGTGTCATCTTCGAGAAGGTGGAGGATACGATCAAGAATATGGAGACCTTGGTCCAGGAGGGGCTTGCCGCCACAGATCAGGCCATTCTGAATATTATGCTCTCCAAGGGAGCCTCTTCTTCATAGATAGCAGGACAAGTACTGGATGTCTCAGCGTTTAGCGTTTGTAATCCGGTTGCGGCAACGAAACGGGCTGTGGATTGGCAAGTACCCAATTCACGGCCAATTCGCATAATCTGGCCGGCTCATCATTGCCGTTGCCATGGCGCAGGTATCCGGCTAAATCCGCCGCTTCCTTCAGGTGCGTAGGGTCCAGTGGTGTGCCCGAGGCGAAGTGCAGGAGCAGCGCCTTCAGCATTTTACGGAAATCGGCATCCCAGTTGCCTCCGCCGTTATTCATGATTTCATGTGAGATCCGGCCGGTGATGCGAATGACCTCTCCCTGTACGGTGAGCGCATGTCCTGATGCCGGGATTAGTAATTCCCAGAGCTCCTGGTGCTGATCCTGCCATCTTGTGCTGTTTACCTCGATCCTGGAAACGCCGTCATGCATCACCCGCGCTGCTACAGGCTCCACATCGAATAGCTTGTACAGTGAGTCCAGGGCCTCGGCGGTTTCGCTTAAGCGCTCTTTATTGAAATTGGATCTGGAGAATTCAAAGCTCTTGCCGATATTCTTCACAGATTCCTTCATCTCCGGTGTGATCACCGCCCCGGCATCCAGCAGGATGTGCGAGATTTCCAGCATGTCGGCGATATCGCTATTCCGGCATTGCAATAGGGCCTTAGACAGCGGTGTGTTCCCCGACTTATTCACCGCATGGACATTGGCGCCGTGGGCCACCAGATCCCGTACCGCCTGTGTACGGTAATAGTTGACCGCAGCGTGCAGCGGGGTCTGATTCTGATAATCTACGGCTTCCAGCTCCGCACCAAGCTCCAGGAACAGAGGGATATTGCCGGACCAGGTTCCGGCCTGCGAATACAGCGGGGTGCGCTGATATTTGTCCCTGGCGTTAATGTCGGCACCCTGCTCCACCAGCCAGCGGACCAGCTCGTCCGGAATCTGCCGGATGCTGAGTGCGGGTTCTTTGTAAGACCCCAAGGTGGCATTCCAATCACATTTCTCAAAAACAGCCTTCAGTGCATCGATATCCCCTGATTTAACCAGCTCGCGGAAGTCCGCAGGTAAGGTTATTCTCTTTTTGCCCATTTGATTATTTCTCCTCCCTAAGATGAATCTCCCATGACAGATCTCCCATAAACTTAGTACAATACTTGCACATTCTGCTCGGACAACAGCTTCAGCCACGCTTCCGATGGCTTACGGTCGGTAATCAGCACATCGATCCGGCTTAGCTCTGCGAGCCTGGCGAAGGCCGTCTGGTCGAACTTGGTATGGTCCGCGAGCAGCACAACCTTCTGTGCCTGGCGCAGCATATATTTCTTCAGCTCACATTCCGGTTCATTGGAATCGGTGACCCCGCGGCCCATATCGAGGGCCTTGCAGCTGATTATGGCGGTGTCCACATTGTAGCGCTGGATGGTCTCATGGGCTAAGGGGCCGACAAGCGACAGGGAACGGTGGCGGAGTGAGCCGCCTGTAGAAATAATGCTGTGGCTTGAACTCGCGAACTCATGAAGAATGTTGATCGAATTGGTGATGATCGTCAGATTACTTTTATTACCCAGCAGCTTCAGGAATTCAAACGAAGTCGAGCTGGGGTCGACCATCAGGGTATCCCCGTCATTAATCAGATCCAGCGCCTGGATCGCTATTGCGCGTTTGATATCCGTATTGAGTGCTCCCCGGGTCAGAAAAGGCAGATCCTCATTGGTATGCCTGTTCAGCATGGCTCCACCGTAGGTACGGCTCACAATGCCATCCTTCTCCAGCTTCTCCAGGTCTCTGCGGATCGTCTCCTCAGTAACCTCGAACATCCGGCTCAGATCGGACACCAGCACCCGTTTGTCCTGATGGACAAGGTCGATTATTTTTTTGCGTCTTTCGGCAGCGAGCATACGTATCACCTTTCCAGAATTGATAGTCTTAATATAGACTGTTATTTCTGTGTTGTACAACATGGTGAGCCTCATTTGCTCTGAAACCCACAATAATGATCGTTTATTTCCCGTGAAACAAATAATAAACAAATAAAAACAACTTATTTAGTGTTTAAAATGTTGACAACACAGATTAACGGCGATACGATGAGAAGGTCAACAGGTGGAGTGTATGCTTACAGTGTTCATTAACTATTTATGTGCCCGGGAGGCTGGTTAAGCAATGAGTACTCATGTCTATTATGTGCCGTCGATTAACATTATGGGAAAGGGCTGTCTGAAGGACATCGCCCCGTACATTCAAGAGCTGAAGCTGAACAAGGCGCTTGTGGTCACAGACAAGTTCCTGATGAAGAGCGGAATCGCCGGAAGGCTGCTGGCTGTGCTGGATGAAGCGGGAATTCAGTATGTGATATATGATGAAGTGAAGCCGAACCCTACCTGCAAAAATGTCCATGACGGCGTAGACTTCCTGAAGCAGCACGAATGTGACTATCTGATCTCTATCGGCGGCGGCTCGCCGCAGGATACGGCCAAGGCCATCGGCATTGTTGCCACTAACGGCGGGCATATTGCCGATTATGAAGGCGTTCACAAATCCAAAAATAAATCTCTGCCGATTGTTGCGGTGAACACGACGGCCGGGACTTCAAGTGAAGTGACGATCAACTACGTGATTACGGATGAAGAGCGCAAGATCAAGATGGTCATGGTAGACAAGAACAGCATCGCCACCCTCTCGGTGAATGATCCGGAGCTGATGGTCGATAAGCCTGCTGCGCTGACGGCAGCAACGGGCATGGATGCACTGACGCATGCGATTGAAGCGCTGGTCACTCCAGGCGCATATCCGGTAACCGATGCTACCGCACTGGCTGCGGTGGAGCTGATCTTCGGCAATCTGGCGCGGACGGTAACGAACGGACACGATATTGAAGCGCGTGAGCAGATGGTCTATGCAATCTTTCTCGGCGGCCTCGCCTTCAATAACGCAGGCTTAGGCTACGTGCATGCCATGGCCCATCAGCTCGGCGGGGTCTATGATCTGCCGCACGGCGTGTGCAATGCAATGCTGCTGCCTTACGTGGAAGAAGAGAATGCCAAGCATGTGCCGGAGAAGTTCAGAGCGATTGCCAGAGCGGCCGGTATGCAGACTGAAGGACGCAGCGACAAGGAATGTGCGGATTACGTCATTGAAGCGATTAAGGCCTTGTCCAAGGAGGTTGGCATTCCTGCCAAGCTGTCCGAGCTGGGGGTAGCGGAAGTAGATCTCGATCTGCTGGCTGAGAACGCCATGAAGGATGCCTGCGCGCCCGGTAACCCTTTTATTCCTACCAAAGATGAAGTAATCGCGTTATTCCGCAAAATTCTGTAAATCACCTCCCATAGAATAGGAGATTCCCTATGACCCATCATATCGCCGTCGATATCGGCGCCTCCAGCGGACGGCTGGTACTCGGACAGCTCGTGGACGGGAGCCTCACCCTTGCGGAGCTTCACCGTTTCAGCAATGGCTTCACGGAGCAGGAAGGCTCCTGCTTCTGGGATATGGATTATTTATTGAATGAAATTATTAACGGTCTGCAGCAGGCGAAGCTAAGAGGCATTCACGAATGCACCCTCGGGATTGATACCTGGGCGGTAGATTATGTGCTGCTGGATGCCGAAGGCAAGCAGATAAGCGGGGTCTACGCCTACCGCGACCGCCGGACCGACAGGGTGATGGAGGAAGTCGGGCGGCTGCTTCCGCCAGAGAAGGTCTACGCCAAAACGGGCATTCAGCAGCTTCCCTTCAATACGCTGTATCAGCTATATGCGCATGACCGGGAAGAACTGGAGACGGCGGATCAGATCCTGCTGGTGCCGGATTATCTCTACTACCGGCTCGGCGGACGGAAGATGAACGAGGTTACCAATGCCTCCACGACACAGCTATTGAATCTTGCGACCCGAGATTTCGACCTTGAGCTGCTGGAATTCCTGGGTCTGCGGCGTGAACAGTTCGCTCCATTGACTGAGCCTGGGGAAAATCTTGGCTTCATTACGCAGGAGCTGCGCGCGGAGTATGATCTACCGGAGTGCCGCCTGATCTGCGTGGCTACACATGACACGGCATCTGCGGTACTTGGTGTGCCTGCTCAGAAGGGCCGTGCGTCAGCCTATCTTAGCAGCGGAACCTGGTCTCTGTTGGGAGTTGAGCTGGATCACCCCCTTAATGACCGCAGAGCGATGGCAGCCAATTATACCAACGAGTGGGGCGCTTACGGGACTTACAGGTTCCTGAAGAATATTATGGGCCTCTGGCTGATCCAGGAAGTGCGCAGGCTGGACGGAGAAAGGTTTAGCTTCGCGGAACTGGCAGAGCAGGCCGGTGTATGCGCAGGCTTCCGCAGCCTGATTCCTTGCAATCATCCGCGGTTCCTGAACCCGGACGATATGATTCAGGAGATCCGCCAGGCCTGCCTGGAGAGCAGCCAGCCTGTGCCGCAGACGGCGGGCGAGCTGGCCCGCTGTATCTTCGACAGTCTGGCGCTATCCTACCGCAGCTATCTGTCTGAATTGGAAGACCTCATCGGGGGGCGCATCGAAGTGCTGCAAATTGTCGGCGGCGGCGCTAACAATAGGCTGCTGTGCCAGCTGACGGCGGATGTTACCGGCAGGGAAGTGCTGGCCGGACCAACCGAATCCACAGCCTTGGGTAATCTGGCTGTGCAGATGATTGAGGCGGGCCGCATGGCAGACATCCATGAAGCCCGGCGGATCATCGGCCAGTCCTTTGCGATCCAGTCTTATCTGCCGCAGCCGGTTCCTCAGCTAACGGAGCTGCTAGACCGCTGGAAGCAGCTTCATCCGGGAGCAAATATTCACAATATGTAATTAGGAGGCAACAGCATGGATCAGAGCATCATTAACAGCTACAACGAAGCGAAGAAATTATATGCAGCCCATGGGATTGATACGGACGGGGTGCTGAAGAAGCTGGCCCGGATCAAAATCTCACTCCATTGCTGGCAGGGCGACGATGTACGGGGCTTCCTGTTCAAGGATAAAGAGCTGAGCGGCGGCATTGCCGTGACCGGCAGCTACCCCGGCCGGGCCGGTACACCGGATGAGCTGCGTCAGGATTTGGAGAAGGCCCTCTCGCTGATTCCCGGCAAGCATAAGGTCAATCTGCATGCGATCTATGCTGATACGAAGGAGCAGGTGGATCTGGATGAGCTGGCGCCGCGCCATTTCACGAACTGGGTGGAATGGGCCAAGGAGCAAGGTTTAGGTCTTGATTTCAATCCGACCTGCTTTTCGCATCCGAAGGCGGCAGACGGCTTCACCCTCAGCCATGCGGACGAAGAGATCCGCAGCTTCTGGATTAAGCACTGCAAGGCTTCCCGCAGAATCGCGGAGCATTTCGGCCGTGAACTGGGGCAGCCCTGTGTAACGAACTTCTGGGTACCGGACGGCTATAAAGATACTCCGGTGGATCGTCTGGCACCGCGCGTACGTCTTAAGGAATCGCTGGATGAAATCTTCAGCGAGGAGATTGATCCGCAGTACAATATTGATGCCGTGGAGAGCAAGCTGTTCGGTATCGGCTCGGAGAGCTACGTTGTCGGATCACATGAGTTCTACATGGGCTACGGCCTGACACGCGGTAAGGCCATCTGCCTGGATGCCGGGCATTTCCATCCGACGGAAGTGATCTCGAACAAGCTCAGCTCCATCCTGATGTTCAGTGAGCAGCTGCTGCTGCATGTCAGCAGATCGGTCCGCTGGGACAGTGATCATGTGGTCACGATGGACGATGAACTGCTGGAGATTGCCCGCGAGCTGGTTCGCGGGGAGCTGCTGCCGCGCACGCATATCGGGCTCGACTTCTTCGACGGCAGCATCAATCACCTGGCGGCTTGGGTAATCGGCACGCGCAATACGATCAAGGCCCTGCTGCGCGCTATGCTGGAGCCGATTGAGGAGCTTCGGGCCATTGAACAGGCCGGAGATTACACCTCACGGCTGGCCCTGGTGGAAGAATTCAAGTCCTACCCGTTCGGTGCAGTCTGGGATTACTATTGCGCTTCGCAGGGGGCTCCGGTCCGCGAGCAATGGTTGGCTGAAGTGAAGCGCTATGAGCAGGATGTATTGGCTTTAAGATAAGATCAGGCTGCTGAAATCACAAAATAACAAGTACCCGCACGCTGAAGGTGCATATAGAAGGAGAGAGTATATGAGTACTTCCGTAATTGAATCCAAAGGGTATATATCCGGCGTCACCGCGCCTTTTATTGAGGAAATGTCCGAAATTACCCATCACATGTGGTCGCTGGGCTGGGATGAGCTGAACGGGGGCAACGTCAGTTACCTCCTGGATGAAGAAGAGGTAGCCAAGTATATCAATATCCGTGAGCCGCTGCGTACGATCAGCCTTACCTTCCCTGTAGCGGAGCTGGCGGGCAAATACTTCATCGTTACCGGATCAGGCAAGTATTTTCGTAATGTGATCAAAGACCCGGAGGCCAATCTGGGTGTGCTGCGTGTAAGCAGCAGCGGTGAGAGTGTGGAGGTGCTATGGGGACTGCGGGGCGGCGCTGTTCCGACCAGTGAGCTGGCTTCCCACTTCATGAGCCATATCGAACGGCTGAAGGTAGATCCGGCGCACCGGATTGTGCTGCATACCCATGCAACGAATGTCATTGCCATGACCTTCACCCATGATCTGGATGAGCTGAAATTCACCAAGACGCTGTGGGAGATGTGCACAGAATGTCTGGTGGTCTTCCCGGATGGCGTCAGCGTCATTCCCTGGATGGTGCCGGGGAGCAGCGAGATCGGCCGGGCCACCGCTGACCGGATGAAGGAATACCGCGTGGTCATCTGGCCGCAGCATGGGATCTTTGTGACCGGTGCGACGATGGATGCCACCTTTGGACTGGTCGAAACGATAGAGAAAGCTGCGATTGTGTATAACCTGATCGGCGGAAGAAAGGTTCGGCAGAAGATCACCGATCAGCAGCTGGCAGATCTGGCGGCAGCCTTCCGGGTGACTCCAAAAGCCGGAGTGCTGGACTTATAAGACTTATCGAATCTCTTAGACTGGCAGTCATTTGCATTTGCCGCCGGGAACCGTCATACTAATGCTTACTTAAAGTAATCATCAAGTAATCATCGTATGAAATGGAGGCTAATGGATTATGAACGTTGCTGCATTGTTTGAACCTTTTGAAGGCGGAGGCTTGTCCCTAAGCAACCGCGTAGTTATGGCACCGATGACCCGGGTGCATTCTCCTGAGGGCGTACCTGGGCCTGAGGTGGCGGCGTATTACCGCCGCCGCGCGGAAGGCGGAGTGGGCCTGATCATTACCGAAGGCACAGCCATCGATCATCCGGCGGCAGTCAGCCATCAGGATATCCCGAACTTCCATGGCGAAGCCGCCCTCGAGGGCTGGGCGCAGGTCGTGAGCGGGGTGCATGCTGCCGGGGGCAAGATTATGCCTCAGCTCTGGCATGTCGGCATGGCCCGCAGCATTGGTGAGCTGCCTAACGCTTCGGCGCTGCCGATCGGCCCGTCCGGGCTGAATCTGGCTGGAGAACAGGTCACGGAGCCGATGACTAAGAGCGAGATTCAGGTCATCGTCAGTGCCTTTGCCAAGGCAGCGAAGGCGGCCAAGGCCATCGGCTTCGACGGCATTGAGCTGCACGGTGCCCATGGCTATTTGATCGACCAGTTCTTCTGGGAGAAGACCAACCACCGGACCGATGAATACGGCGGCGATCTGGAAGCGCGCACCACCTTCGCGGTGGAAGTGATCGATGCCTGCCGCCGCGCGGTAGGACCGGATTTCCCGATCGTACTCCGCTTCTCGCAGTGGAAGGCCGGGGCCTATGACGCTAAGCTGGCAGCGACTCCCGAAGACCTGGCCCGCTTCCTCACCCCGCTCAGCAATGCCGGTGTGGATATCTTCCACTGCTCGACCCGGCGGTTCTGGGAGCCGGAATTCGCAGGCTCGGAGCTTAACTTGGCAGGCTGGACCAAGAAGATTACAGGCAAGCCTGCGATCACAGTAGGTTCTGTCGGCCTGGACAGCGCATTCACCAGTGCGGTTACGGAGAAGAATGAGGATGACAACCTTGAGCGGCTGCTGCTCCGGCTGGATAAAGGCGAGTTCGACCTGGTAGCGGTAGGCAGAGCCTTGATCAGTGATCCGGCTTGGCCTGCGAAAGTGCAGGCAGGCAAGATTAACGAGATTATTCCGTTCACCTCGGAGTCTACCAAGACATTGTATTAATCAATAGAGCTTGATCTGTAACACCCTGTGCCAAGCCATTAGGTTAGACTTCAAGTCTATCAGCTCATGGCTGCCCGCATGGGGTGTTTTTTTTGCGGGTGAATCTTTGAAGATGTACTGGTTGTTACTGTTTCTTATAATAATACCAATATGCCAACACTCTTCTGTATTCTCTCGAATATTGCTATTAATATAGCTGGATTTAGATTGAGAGGGGAGCTGGAAATGGCAATTTTATCTACAGGACCGATTGAGAATAATATTGCAAGCAATACGGGGACCCGCCCGACTCAAAGGGTAACACTCAAAATAGACGGCCGCAATATAACCGGATTCTTCGATATTCTTATTTTGGGTTATACCCTGAACGGCATACGCACCTTATATGTACAAGAGGAGATCAGTGTGGCTCCCTCCCAAGTGGTTACCAGAATTTACTATGCGGACCTGGATGCTTTTGAATTCGTGTTCAACACGACAGGAACGGCAGTCTCGGAAGCGCAGGTATCCCTATGGGGCCAAAATGCCAGCGGGCAGTTGGTAACAGCACACCGGCTGGTCTCGCAGGAGTTGCTGGGAGAAGGGGCAACAGGAGTCACCGGAGCTACAGGTGTGACGGGAGTAACGGGGGCCACAGGTGTGACGGGGGTGACGGGAGTGACGGGGGCAACAGGAGTCACCGGAGCCACAGGTGTGACGGGAGTAACGGGTGTGACGGGTGCCACGGGTGTAACGGGTGTGACGGGTGTGACGGGTGCGACGGGGGCAACAGGAGTCACCGGAGCCACAGGAGTCACCGGAGCCACAGGTGTGACAGGAGCCACGGGTGTAACAGGTGTGACGGGGGTAACGGGTGTGACAGGGGCAACAGGAGTCACCGGAGCCACAGGTGTGACAGGAGCCACGGGTGTAACAGGTGTGACGGGTGCAACAGGTGCAACTGGAGCCACGGGTTTGACTGGTGTAACGGGCGCCACAGGCGCACTGGCGTCATCTTATGCTTATATTTTCAATACGGCGGCTCAGACCGTGGCTACCGAAGCGGATGTTACTTTTGACAGCAATGAGAGTCTTGTCGGCTTCTCGCATACCCCTAATACAGCTCAGATTAATGTTGAGAATGCAGGAGATTATGCGGTAATCTTCATTGTCACCGCAGTGGAACCGAATCAGTTCACTTTGTATCTGAACGGGGCACCTGTAGGTGGCAGCGTCTATGGTTCAGGAGCGGGAACACAGCCTAACCCCGGGATGGTGATTATCTCTGTAGTCCCCGGCGATGTAATCACTTTAAGGAACCATTCCAGTGCCGCTGCAATTACTTTACAGACCCTGGCCGGAGGAACGCAGATCAACTCCAACGCATCGATTTTGATCTATAGGCTTGGGGATTAAGACGTCTGGCGGCAAGCTGGTTATAATAAATAAGTCCGGGACCTTACATTAAAGGCCGGGCTTTTTTGTCGTATAGGAAATTATATTATCCGTCTGTTGCGGATAAGGGGGCGTAGCGTGGGGAGAAGTACTCTTTGAATGATCCGGAGGCATCATGAGTATATGAGGAGCTCAGTATGTATGCGAAAACAAACATGTCTTTCAAGGCACAACTCCAGCATGAAAATGAGCAGCGTGCCTAAAAACAGAACGTCGTCTTTCATCTATTTAACAAATTGTAACGGAAAATCGAACACAATTGGACTGGGTGCACCGCGTAAGCCAAATGTAATCGAAAAACCGAACACAAATGGACTGGGAGCGTCACGTAGGCCAAATGTAATCGAAAAACCGAACACAATGGGACTGGGTGCGCCGCGTAGGCCAAATGTAATCGAAAAACCGACCACAATGAGACTGGGTGTGCCACGTAAGACGAATGTAATCGAAAAACCGAACACAATTGAACTGGGTGCACCGCGTAGGCCGTGCGTTTATCGCAGGTTGTGCCAGAAGTACAATACTACTGCCCCTTAATTCGCCGGATGGATAAGAGAGAGGTAGCCAGACGAGTGGTGTGGACCTTGCCCTCTCTTCCTGCTGACTGCAAGAAGGTCTTACTGTGCGGATATTCTGCTTCTGTGATTGGATTATCTTGGGAGCGGTGTGATATAATTTCTCATTAGAAAAGCACGGAAAATATGGGGACATCAGCAGAGGATGTGACTTTAGCATGGCGAAGGGAAGCAAGGATTACGGGCAGTATTTCGATTTCACGGATGCCAAGATCATCAGCGAGACCGAGGGCAAGACCACCTACCGGATCAAAGGCAGAAACGTGCAGATCAACAGCCAGCCCGATTACAAGGAAGGCAAGCGGCGGGGCAAGGAAGAGATTGAGGTGCTGTATCATTTCGACATTCCGCCGGAGATGGCAGATTTCGGTGCAGGCAAGAGCTATCATATTACCACCTACGGCTGCCAGATGAATGAGCATGACACGGAGACGATGAAGGGAATGCTGGAGCAGCTCGGTTACCGGGCGGCTGAAGACCGCAGTGAGGCTGATATTATTTTACTTAATACATGTGCGATCCGCGAGAATGCGGAGGATAAGGTATTCGGAGAGCTGGGCCATCTCAAAACACTGAAGCTGGAGAAGCCCGGCCTGCTCCTGGGGATCTGCGGCTGTATGTCCCAGGAGGAGGGCGTGGTCAACCGGATCATGAGCCGGTACGGCTTCGTTGATCTGATTTTTGGCACACATAATATCCACCGCCTGCCGGAGCTGATCAAGGAAGCGGTATTCAGCCGCGAGCTGGTCATCGAGGTCTGGTCCAAGGAAGGCGATATCATCGAGAATCTGCCGAAGAAGCGGGAGGGTCTGCGCGCCTGGGTGAACATTATGTACGGCTGCGACAAGTTCTGTACCTACTGCATTGTGCCGTTCACCCGGGGGAAGGAGCGGAGCAGACGTCCGGAGGATGTCATTGCCGAGGTACGGGAGCTGGCCCGTCAGGGGTTCAAGGAAGTGACGCTGCTGGGGCAGAACGTGAACGCCTACGGCAAGGATTTTACCGACATTGAGTATACCTTCGGCGACCTGATGGACGACATGCGTGGGATCGACATTCCGCGTATCCGGTTCATGACCTCGCATCCGCGTGATTTTGACGATAAATTGATTCATGTGCTGGGTAAAGGCGGCAATCTGGTGGAGCATATCCATCTGCCGGTGCAGTCGGGAAGCACAGCCGTGCTGAAGCGCATGAGCCGCAAATATACCCGTGAAGCCTATCTGGAGCTGGTCCGCAAAATTAAGGCAGGCGTGCCGGATACGGTGCTGACTACTGATATTATCGTCGGCTTCCCCGGTGAGACAGAGGAGCAGTTCGAGGAGACACTGTCCCTGGTGCGCGAAGTAGGGTATGATATGGCGTATACCTTCATTTATTCTCCGCGCGAAGGGACTCCGGCAGCCGGGATGGAGGATAATGTTCCGCCAGAGGTCAAGAGCGCGCGTCTCCAGCGTCTTAATGATCTGATCAAGGAGCAGAGCCGGCTGGGGAATGAGCGGATGCTGGGCCAGCAAGTGGAGGTTCTGGTGGAAGGCGAGAGCAAGAATAATGCCCGGATGCTGGCTGGACGTACCCGTGACAGTAAGCTGGTGCATTTTGAAGGCCCGTCCTCCCTGATTGGCACGCTGGTGCAGGTGAGCATTACGGGCGCGAAGACTTGGTACATTAGAGGGGACTATCAGGCGGAAGCCGCAGCGGTCCTCTAATTATAGAGAAATGGGGCGAGAAGAATGAGCCAGGAAGAAGCACGACTGAATGAATATGGCATGCAGACCCATAATACCCGGGATTTAATTGTTCGTGAGGATATTATGGGCAAAGCGAAGGACTTGGCTGCACTCATCTCCACCAGTGAGGAGGTCCGTCATTTCCAGCAGGCCGAGCAGAAGATTCTGAATCACGAGCGTGTGCAGGGACTTATTGCTACGATTAAGAAGAAGCAGAAGGAGATCGTGGCGTTCGAGAGCTTCAAGAACCAGGCCATGGTCGAGAAGATTGAACGTGAGATTGAAGAGCTGCAGGATGAAATTGACAGTATCCCGGTTGTGAACGAGTTCCAGCAGAGCCAGAGCGATATCAATTATCTGCTGCAGATGGTCATTTCGGTGATCAGGGATACTGTTTCGGATAAAATCAATGTGGAAGCAGGCACCGAGGCGCCGCCCTCCACATGCGGAGATTAATGCAGAACCCCCGGGGGGCGGATGTGAATCCGTCCCTTTTACATATCTTTCGGCAATCTTCCGGCTCTGGAAGTTGATTTTGGGCGGACAGGTTTGGTACATTAAAAGATACGAACAACAAACAATAGCTGCGGCAAAGGATGATCTATAGTGACTGAGAACGCGGAACAAACCTATAACGCCAAGAAGTACCGCACTCCGGATGGCGTTCCGGCGGATATTGTCATGTTTACACTGACCAAACGCGAGCGGAAGACCGTCACGAAGACGCTGCCGCTGCGCGAGCTGAAGGTCATGCTGGTCCGGCGCAAAAAATGGCCGTGTGCGGGCATGTGGGCCCTGCCGGGCGGCTTTTGCCAGGAGGATGAATCGATCTATGATGCCGCTACACGCGAGCTGAAGGAAGAAACGGGCGTGGACGGCGGACATTTGGAATATCTCGGCGTCTACAGCCAACCGGGTCGTGATCCGCGCGGCTGGATTATCAGCCATGCCTTCTTTGCGCTGGTGGAGGAGTGGATGCTGGAGCAGCGGCAGGCCTCGGATGATGCAGGCGAGGTTGGCCTGTTCACACTGAAGGAAGCGCTGGAGGAGCTGGAGCTGGCTTTTGACCACCATGACATTATTACCGATGCCTACCTGCGGATTCAGCAGCAGATGCTGCAGACGACGATTGCCCGGCAGTTCCTGCCGCGCCATTTCACACTGAGTGAGCTGTACCAGGTGATTCAGACAGTGGTGCCGGAATTCAAAGAACCGAATTTTATCCGCAAAATTACGTCAACACGCAGCCGTCAGGGTATATTAAAAGAAGTGAGCGATGAAGCGGGGAATCCGCTCAGCTCCAATCAATACTCCCAGCGCCCGGCACAGCTCTATATGTTCACGGACCATGAGCCGTTATTATCCATCTATACGTAAGGTGCCGGGAAGTGCAAGCCCATTAACCTTTTAGGAGGCTGACCTATGAGAGCACTGATTGTAATTGATTTCACGAATGATTTTGTTGACGGGAACCTGCCTGTCGGCCAGCCCGGCATCGATATTGCGCCCAGAGTCAGTGAATTGACAGAGCAATTCGTGCGCAGCGGGGATTATGTGGTGATGGCTATAGATTTGCATGAAGCGGATGATCCGTACCACCCGGAGACCAAGCTGTTTCCGCCGCATAATCTGCGGGGAAGCCAGGGGCGCGAGCTGTACGGCAGCCTGAAGGCTGTCTACGAGGCGAACCGGGAAGCCATCTACTGGATGGACAAAACGCGTTACAGCGCCTTCTGCGGCACGGATCTTGCACTGAAGCTGCGTGAGCGGGGCATTACCGAGGTGCATCTGATCGGGGTATGTACGGATATCTGTGTGCTGCATACGGCGGTGGATGCCTACAATCATGGCTTTGGGATAACGGTGCATGAGGATGCCGTCGCCAGCTTCAATCCTGACGGCCATGTGTGGGCGCTCGGACACTTCCGCGGCAGTCTTGGAGCGAAGGTTGTCACGGCGTTAGCAGAGTAGTAACACATCAGCATAGGAGATGAGGACTTGAGGGGAGAACTTGCTCTACATACAGACAAATATCAGATTAATATGATGTATGCCCACTGGATGAATGGTACACACAAGCGCCGGGCAGTATTCGAAGCCTACTTCCGCAAGCTGCCGTTCGGCAACGGATTCGCCGTGTTCGCCGGGCTGGAGCGGATCGCCCAGTACATCGCGGAGCTGCGGTTCACGGAAGAGGATATCCGCTACCTGTCGGAGCAGGAAGAGAACTATGCGCCGGCCTTCCTGGAGGAGCTGCTGCAGTTCCATTTCCAGGGCAGTATCCATTCCATGAAGGAAGGGGCTCTGGTCTTCCCCGATGAGCCGCTGATCCGGGTCGAAGGCACGATTATGGAGGCGCAGCTGGTCGAGACTGCTATCCTGAACTTCATGAATTACCAGACGTTGATTGCTACCAAGGCGTCGCGTATCAAGCAGGTGGCCCCGCATGATACACTGCTGGAGTTCGGAACGCGCCGCGCGCAGGAGGCGGATGCCGCAGTCTGGGGCGCTCGCGCTGCTTATGTCGGCGGTTTCCACGCGACCTCGAACATGCTGGCCGGCAAAAAGTTCGGCATCCCTACGAAGGGCACCCATGCCCATTCCTGGGTGCAGAGCTTCCCGAGTGAGCAGGAAGCGTTCGACGCCTACGCGAGAGTGATGCCGGACGGCGTGACGCTGCTGGTGGATACCTTCGATACCCTGCGCAGCGGTGTGCCGAATGCGATCAACACGGCGAAGAAGCTGGAAGCGCAGGGCAAACGGATGAACGGCATCCGGCTGGACAGCGGTGACCTTGCTTATCTGTCCCGCAAGGCGCGCGAGATGCTGGATGAAGCCGGGCTGCAGTATGTGAAGATCGTGGCCTCCAATGATCTGGATGAGAACACCATCATGAACTTGAAGTCACAAGGGGCGGCGATCGATACATGGGGGGTTGGAACCCAGCTGATTACCGCTTCGGATCAGCCTTCGCTGGGCGGCGTCTACAAGCTGGTTGAGATTGAAGCTCCAAGCGGCGAGATGATCCCTACGATTAAGATCTCTTCCAACCCTGAGAAGGTATCTACGCCCGGCAAAAAGGAAGTCTACCGCATTATCGGCCAGAACGGCAAGGCGCTGGCTGATTATATCAGCTTCGCCGATGAGCCTGCGCCCCGCAGCGGGGTCCGGCTGAAGCTGTTCAACCCGCTGCATCCTTATATGAAGAAGCATGTGGAGCGCTACGACGCGGTGCGGATGCTGGAGCCGATTGTGGTGAACGGCTTCCAGGTCTATACCCTGCCGGATCTGGCGGAGATCCGCCGCTACCATCAGGAGCAGCTTGACCTTTTCTGGCCGGAGTATCTGCGTAAGCTGAACCCGGAAGTCTTCCGCGTGAACCTCAGCGAACAGCTGTGGAACCGCAAGCAGCAGCTGATTGCGGAGCATATGATTACCGATGTGGAGTAGAAACTGTTCCAAATTTCATTAGAGCAAGAGTATAGTCAGCCCTCTCAGGCCTGCCGTGTGAATTCTGCGGTTTGAGAGGGCTTTTCGTGTGAGCGGCCATCTGCTCATTGACAGCAAGTCTCTGAAATCATATATTGAATATGTTACAAATGGAAGAATTGGAAGAAAGAGATCGATTTTTGCTACAAGCAAATCTATACCGAATCAATCCACTAACTGTTGAGGAGTGAATGAGTTATGAACAAGCAAGGTAAGCGCAAGCTGCACTGGACAAGTCTGCTGCTTCTATGTTTGGCCGTCTTTATCCTGCCCGCCGGGTCTGCATTCGCCGCCGTGAACAAGCCGTTCCCGCAGCATACGACTTACACCAGCGGAACCATCAAGCCGAATCATGTAAGTCAAACTGCACTGGATAATGCGGTCAAGAGCAAATGGGATGCCTGGAAGGGGACGTACCTCAAGCCGGCCGGCAGCGGAAAATACTATGTGAAGTATAACTCGAACGGGGAAACCGTATCTGAAGCGCAGGGCTACGGGATGCTGTTCACCGTCCTGCTGGCCGGCTATGACGGCAATGCGCAGACCTACTATAATGGACTCTATAATTACTACACGGCACACCCCAGCTCCATTAATCCGTACCTGATGTCCTGGAAACAGAACAGCAGCTTCCAGAATGTCGAAGGCCAGAATTCGGCTACAGACGGCGACATGGATATTGCCTACTCCCTGCTGCTCGCCCACAAGCAATGGGGAAGCAGCGGAACCGTTAACTACTTGCAGGCTGCGACCAATATCATTAACGCCATCATGAATAATGATATCAATCAGTCCCAGTGGACGATCCGCCTCGGAGACTGGGCGAACAGCGGCTCCTATAACACAGCCACCCGCCCTTCGGATTTCATGGTGAATCACTTCAAAGCCTTCCAAGCCGCTACCGGGGATGCCCGCTGGCAGAATGTAACGAATAAGACCTACACCTTAATCAACAGTCTATATACCGGCTATAGCTCCACAACCGGTCTGCTTCCTGACTTCGTAGTCTACTCTAACAATACGTATAAGCCTGCTGCCGCGAATTTCCTGGAATCTCAGCGTGACGGGGATTACAACTATAATTCGTGCCGGGTTCCATGGCGGATCACTACCGATTATCTGCTCACCGGCGACAATCGCGCCTTATCCCAGCTGACCCAGCAGAGCAGCTGGATCAAGACCAAGACAGGAGGCACGCCAGGCAATATTAAGGATGGCTACAAGCTGGACGGAACCACCTTTGGCAGCTACAACAGCGGTGCCTTTTACGGCCCCTTCGGTGTGGGCGCAATGACCTCATCTGCGAACCAGAGCTGGCTGAATTCCCTCTGGAGCCATACGGCTGACAGCGCGGCAGAGAACTATTATGAAGACAGCCTCAAGCTGTTCTCGATGATTGTCATGTCAGGCAATTGGTGGGCCTACTAAGCAGGAATAGTAATGAAGACGAAACTCCTTCCTTCAATGGACAGGAGTTTCTTTCTTTTGGCAGCAGGCACCTGTGATATATATCATTATTTCTGTGATATTTTTAACATCTTAATTTTTAATTTTATTGCTAAATTAAGGATGACATCTCATCCACAGTTTGCTTGGGAAAGTGCGGAATTACACAGAATCTTCACATTTTGTCGTTTTCATGGAAGCTTTCCTTCTATTGAGATAACACCGCACTGTCGCGTATAAAGGAACCTGCATAAATCTATAAAGAATTGTGATTTCCTGAGTGTGGAAAATGCAAGATATGTCACTTCGCGGCTTGCAAAATCAAGTTACAATCGTTGAAAAAGTCAAAAGGATGTACTAAGAAAGGGGTTATGTCGGTGGTACAATTGCCAATAGTAAATGAGCTGGGATTCTTTGAGATTCGTCTGGAATCCATTGGAGGCCTGGGCGCGAACCTGGCAGGTAAAATGCTGGCGGAAGCAGGAGTGGTCGGCGCAGGTCTTAACGGCGTCAGCTTCTCATCCTACGGTTCGGAGAAGAAGGGGTCTGCGGTTAAGGCTCATATCCGCTTCTGTGATATGGATACCCATATCCGCGATACTTCACCGGTCGAGCGTCCGCATGTTGTCGGCGTATTTCACGAAGCACTTGCCAAGACCGTTAATGTAACCAGCGGGATTCATGAACACAGCACCGTTCTTGTGAACTCGGCCAAGACGCCGGAAGAACTCAGAGAACTGCTGAAGATGAAGGCCGGCACGATTGCAGTGATCGATGCTACCAGCATCGCACTCAAGGAGAAGAACCGCGTCAATATGGCTATGCTGGGGGCACTATTCCGGCTCTGCCCGTTCCTCGATACGGATATTATGAAGGGCGTCATTGAGAAGTCCCTCGGCAAAAAATATCCGCAGGCCGTCCAGTCGGCCATCACGACCTTCGAGCGCGGCTACAATGAAGTGAAATTCATGCAGTTCGAGCTGGCTGCCGGCGACCGTATGCCGGAATATGTCCGTTCCGATATCTCGGCTCTTGGTTACGAGACTCAGCCGATGGGCGGTACGATCACCAACCCGGGCAGCAGCTTCCTGAAGAATCTCAGCATCTCCCGTTCCGGTATGCTTCCGGCATTTGAGATCGAGTCCTGTATCAACTGCGCACAGTGTGACACGGTATGTCCTGACCAATGCTTCGTGTGGGAAGAGCGCCTGGACCGCAAGGGCCGTTCGCAGATGTTCCTGCTCGGTATTGACTACCAGTACTGTAAAGGCTGCCTGAAATGCATCGGTGCCTGCCCGACCTCGGCATTATCCAGCATGAGGGAGAAGGAAGGCTATGCGGACAGCCATGCCGTGAAGCATCAGTTCGATCTGGTAACTCCAGTCTAAAACCCGGAAGAAAGGTGGAATACATTGTGGCTATTGATTATGAAAAAGAACTAGGCTCCGCCAAGGTGGAGCAGAAATTCCTATACGAGTCCGGCAATGAAATGGCGGCCTATGCCGCGCATCAGATTAACTATCATGTCATGGGTTATTTCCCGATCTCCCCATCGACTGAGGTGGCCCAGTTCCTCGATACAATGAAGGCCAGCGGCCAGCACGATATTATGCTGGTACCGTCTGACGGCGAGCATAGCTCCGCAGGGATCTGCTACGGCGCTTCGACAGCAGGCGGCCGCGTGTTCAACGCAACGAGCGCTCAAGGGTACATGTTCATGCTGGAGCAATTGCCTGTACAAGCAGGTACGCGGATGCCAATGGTCATGAATCTGGTTTGCCGTTCGATCTCAGGACCGCTGAATATTCACGGAGACCACTCGGATCTGTATTTTGCCCTGAACACCGGCTGGCCGATCCTGATGTGCCGTGATCCGCAGTCGGTCTATGATATGAACCTGATGGCCCTGAAGCTGGCGGAACACGCCAAAGTCCGGCTGCCGGTGATGGTGGCCTCTGACGGTTACTTCACTTCGCACCAGAAGCGCCGGGTACAGGCTTTTGCCCACCGTGAGGATGTTCACAAATTCGTTGGCGAACAACCGCCTGCAGGCTTCACCGATACCCTGGACCGCAATAATCCGGTCACTGTTGGACCTTACATGAATGAACCGGATTACATCAACAACCGTTATCAGCAATCCGTTGCGATGTACAACGCCGGTGAAGTGTTCGAAGAGATCGCGCAGGAATTCGCGGTACTGACCGGACGCCATTATGAGATGATCGAACAGTACCGGATGGAGGATGCCGATGTCGCTGTCTTCCTGATGAACTCCGCTTCGGAGATCATTAAGGATGTAGTCGATCAGCTCCGTGACCAGGGAATCAAGGCAGGAGCGATCTCCCCGAACATGATTCGCCCGTTCCCGCAGAAGCAGATTGCCGAAGCGCTGAAGAATGTCAATGCCATTACTGTAGGTGACCGTGCCGATTCGGTTGGCGGACACGGCGGTAACATGGTGAACGAGATTAAGGCGGCACTGTTCACTTACGGCAACACAACGACTAAGGTGATTAGCCGGATCTACGGACTGGGCGGTAAAGACTTCTATGCCGAAGACGGACACCACTTCTTCCAGCTCGCTATGGACGCAGTAATAGCTGACCGTGTTGAGATTCCGTTTGATTACTATGGCCACAATCCGGGAGCGCTGGAGAATGCGCCGAAGCGCCTTTTGAAGCCGATGGACTTTGATAAGCTGAAGACCGGCCTGATTACGGTAACCCAGAATGAAGAGACCGGCAAGCTGAGTGTACGGGTTCCGCCGGTCCGCTCGCTGATGAAGAAGCCAAGACGTTTGTCTCCAGGGCACGGCGCATGTCCGGGCTGCGGGATTTTCTCCGGGCTGGAGCTGTTCTTCAAAGGGATCGAAGGAGATATCGTAGCGCTCTACCACACCGGCTGCGCGATGGTAACGACTACCGGCTATCCGTATTCCTCCCATAAATCGACGTTCATCCACAATCTGTTCCAGAACGGTGCAGCTACGCTGTCCGGTGTGGTTGAGATGTTCTGGGAACGTAAACGCCGAGGCGAGCTTGACGGGCTGGGGCTGAAGGAAGACTTCACGTTCGTTATGGTTACTGGCGACGGCGGGATGGATATTGGTATGGGACCAGCCATCGGAGCAGCACTGCGCGGCCACAAGATGATCATCGTGGAATATGATAATGAAGGATACATGAATACAGGTGCACAGCAGTCCTATTCGACACCGCTGGGACACCGGACTTCCACTTCAAGCATCGGCAAAACCCAGCAGGGCAAGCTGACCCAGCATAAGGATACCGCGCAGATTATGGCGGCTACCAACATTCCTTATGTATTCACTGGCTGTGAAGCTTATCCGCAGGATATGCTGAAGAAGGCGGCAAAGGCCCAGTGGTACGCGCAAAATGAAGGTCTGGTCTACGGCAAGATTCTCATTGCCTGTCCGCTGAACTGGATGAGCGAAGACAAGGACGGCACAGATATCGTGTCCCTGGCTGTCGAATCCTGCTTCTTCCCGCTCTACGAAGTAGAGCAGGGGATTACTAGTATCACCTACAATCCGGAAGACAAGGACAAACGGATCGAAGTATCCGCCTGGCTGAAGACAATGGGCAAGACCCGTCACCTGCTGAAGCCGGAGAACGAGCCGGCCCTGCACAGCTTCGAGGGTGAAGTGCAACGCCGCTGGAGCCGTCTCAAGGCGAAACATGAGCATCCGGATCTATAAGGCTTAACCTGACATCATTATAGTAACAATCGTAGCTATCCGCCCGGCAGAGATTCTCTGCCGGGCTATTTTAATCCCCACAACAGCCATCCGGGCAAGCTGACAAGGATTGGGATATGGTATACTTAGCTTTGATGAGCAAACGGCAAGGAGAGGTGAGCCTGTAATGAGATTCATAGAATGGCAGGATGGAGTATGGAGTAATAAACCGGTATCAAGCGGGAACGCGAACGGCCAATTTGTGGTCGAAGCGGCGGAGGCCAGCGATTACTGGCAAAAGACGATGTACGGCTTCCAGCATGACAACGGTCATGCGCTGCTTGCCCCCTGGGATAAGGCAGAGGCGGTAGAGATCAGCTTCGCGCTGGACGGGTTCACGGAGCTGTACGACCAGGCAGGCATTATGTTATGGCAGAGCGGTGAGCAATGGATCAAGGCGGGTATTGAGCTGAATGACGGTGTCCCGCATATCGGCGCAGTCGTGACTGACGGATATTCTGATTGGTCGTTGTCCCCTGTTCCCGAGTGGAAGGGGGAAGTGATTACCCTCCGGGCTTCGCGGATGAAGGATGCGGTAATTCTCAGAGCACGAACAGAGAATCATCCCTGGCGGACCATCCGCGTTGCCCGGTTCCCGTATGAGACTGGCAGCCAAGCGGGACCGTTCCTGTGTGCTCCAACGCGGGCCGGGTTTCAGGTCACCTTCACACGCTGGGCGGCTACAGTACCCGATGCAGACGTTCATACAGACCCGCCAATCGTATAGCCTCCCCGAAAAAGGCAAAACCGCCGCTGCGCGTATCCTTCACGCGCAGACGGCGGTTTTGCTTTTTGCAATAAACTATTATAGACCGGAGAGGCAGACTAGACTATCTTCTTCTGCTGCGCACCATTGCGGTAGGACCGCACATTTCATCCCGGACGGAACAAGTGTAGATATGGTGAGGGACCGGAACACAGTGGTGGCGTCTGACGACCTCGACATGGTGGACCACCTGGACCACCTGGGGATGATAGTAATCTTCATATACAACCTGTGTGGGATCTGTAACCGTTTCAGTAGGACACTTCGGACAATTTCTCATTACACTCAGCTCCTTCGCAGTGGACTTATGCCAGTATACGCGTTATGCAGGAGCCTGCTTGTTCATTCGTCTATTTTTCGGAAAAATAGGTGTCCGTCCATGCTTCGCTTCAGGAACGCTTGTAGATCTCGCGCATGACATGCCGCAGCTCGGGCAGGATCAGCCGTTCCATGGCCAGCTTGATCGCACCGGGGGAGCCGGGCATGGAGAAGACGGCAGTACTGCCGATCGTCCCGGCAATGGCCCGGCTGAGCATAGCGGCAGAGCCGATATCTTCGGTGAAGCTGAGCAGCCGGAAAATCTCCCCAAAGCCCGGCAGCGACTTATCCAGCAGGGAGGCTACGGCCTCACAGGTGGTGTCACGGGGGGAAATGCCGGTCCCTCCGGTCAGAAGCACAGCTTCGATGCCGGAATGGACGGAGCTTTTGTAGACCAGTTCCCGGATATCCTCATAATCATCCTTGACGATGGTACGGCCGGTTACGGTATAACCGGCGGCTTCCAGCAGACTCTGGATCAGCGGCCCTCCGGTGTCCGTATCCACGGTCCGGGTATCCGAGACCGTTATGATGTAGCAAGCGACTGAATCCGGGGCTTCGCTCCGGTGTTCTTGGGCGGATGATATACGAACCAGCTCCTTTAGGTATCTGATGTGCAGCTTATATTTCCCATGATAGGCCAAGGCAGCGGCAATAACAAGCTCCGGGGGAAGCTGTTGTAAGCTTCAATAGGCAATGCCGCCTTGCACAGAAGCGGTCATTGTAGTACACTCGCTACCATAACCGATTGAGGCAGGGAGAGAGTAAACTTGGAACAGTCATTACCAGTATATATCTTGTCGGGATTTCTCGGCAGCGGCAAGACCACGTTACTGCAGCGTCTGCTGGATCATTGGAATCTTCAGGGCCTGCGGCCGGCCGTAATTATGAACGAGCTGGGTGAAGTGAATCTGGACGGCCTGCTGGTCGAGCAGTCTGTGCCGATGGCAGAGCTGCTGGGTGGTTGTATCTGCTGTACGAGCCGCGGGGATTTAAGCACCGAGCTGACCACACTGGTCAAAAAAGAATCGCCGGATGTAGTCATCATTGAGGCCACTGGCGCCGCCAATCCGCTCGAAATTGTAGATGCCGTTACGGAGACTTCACTGTATCAGCAAGTGGAGCTGAAGGGGCTGATTACTGTCGTTGATGCCGCCCATCTTCTGGAGCTGTACCGCTCTCAGCAAGGGGCTACCTACCGTCTGATGCAAGAGCAGATCCGCTGTGCATCCGTCCTCATCCTGAACAAGACAGACCGGATCCAAGCCGCAGAGATTGCAGAGATCTCGGAGGTTCTGCGCAAGTGGAATGCCTACGCGGAGATTGTGCCGGCAGTGCGCTGTGAACTGGAGCCGGAAGTGCTGCTCGGCAGTGTGGGAGCCGTTCATATGGAAGACCGTCCCGCCGGGGAAGCGGGGGACAACGGAGCTGAGGGAGCGATGCACTCCTCGCATGATCATGTGATGGCCTACACGCATTATTTCCAGAATCCTGTGAACAGCGAGGAATTCGAGCGGTTTGTGAAGGAGCTGCCGCGCGATGTGTACCGGGCCAAGGGGATTGTAACTTTTACCGATACCTCCAGCCGTTTTTTGTTTCAGTACGCCTACAGGGAAGCGGATTTCATGAAAATTACGCCCCAGGGCGAGGTGCCGGATGTGGCTGTATTCATCGGTGAGCATTTCTCCTCCGGTGAGCTTCGCACGGGGCTGCTGCGGCTGGAGAAACGCCTGTTAACCAGACCGGCGGCGGTCAAAAGAAGCCTGTAGCTGAACGCTGCGGCTCCTCGCGAATGGTTCGTTCTTATTCTTGCAGGTTAATACATTGGCATACCCTATAATAATTGCAGGAGGTTGTAAGGCTATGACCCGAATACAATATCAGGAATGCATTAGTGCTTTGATTAAATGTATGGACGCCTGTAACTATAGCTATGTCTCAAGCCTGAAAGAATATGATCTTGCCGATCTGCGGGAGAGTATCCAGCTGGACCGTGAATGCGCAGACATCTGCTCCTTCGCCATCCAGGCAATGACACGCAGAAGCCCATTCGTGGCAGAAATCCTCAAGCTATGCGCAGATATCTGTGACCGCTGTGCCGATACAAGCAGCAGACATCAGCATAACCATTGTCAGGATTGTATTGATACCTGCCGTAACGCAGCCGAGGCCTGCAGAAGGGTCAGTGAAGCTGTTGAAGTCTACGCCTGACCTAACCTTTTAGGATGTCCATATACTGAATCTGAACCTTAACAGAAACCAGGACGGCTGCGGATTCATTCTGCACGATCCTGGTTTTTTCGATGTGTAATTCATGATTTGGCAGAATTAAAAAAAGGAGAATAAAGGCATTCCGGCGAATGTTACATAAGAGAATAACCAGGCTGCTGTTCGGTGCGGCCCATAGGCATGCACTAGTTGAAGGAGGCCTGGAAGCCACGAATGCATCACCGCTAATTACACTTACCCAGGGGAGCAAGCAGTATGGGGGCCGTGCGGTTCTGACTGAGATATCGATGACAATCCTTCCCGGCACAGCTACGGCTCTGATCGGCCGCAACGGGTCTGGCAAGAGTACGCTGCTGTCCATACTCGCGGGACTGCTGAAGCTGTCCTCAGGTGTTCTAACCTGTGACCGTCGGAGGCTGATCACGGGCTATGCACCTGAAGCGTTTCCCGGCTTGAAGCTGACGGCCGAAGACTATCTGCGCTGCATGAGCCGGATTGCCGGACTCTCCGAGGCGGCTTCAGCGTCCCGGATAAGCGAACTATTGCAGTTGTTCAGTCTCGAATCCTCCCATAACCGCAAGCTTGCAGGCTTTTCCAAGGGAATGCTACAGAAGGTTAATCTGATTCAGAGCCTGCTGACCCGGCCGCAGCTGTTGCTGCTTGACGAGCCTATGTCAGGCCTGGATCTGCCGGCACAAGCTAGGCTTATAGATGTGCTGCAGGAGCTGAAGGCGGAGGGGACGGCGCTCGTCTTGTCCGTTCATGAGCCGCAGATCATCGAAGCATTGGCAAATACAGTGTATGTATTACATGAAGGGCAGAACATCCGGACAATTCAAGGAGCGGAGAATCTGAAAAGTGCTCCAGTAGTGAATATCGTCTATACGGTATTGCCGGGACAAGCCCAGCAGGCTCTGGAGACCCTGCCGGGAGTCATTCATGTGGAGCCGTCGCCGGACTACGCCGGTACAGCTTGTACAGGCTTGACTGTCGATCAGAAGATGTCAGATACTTGCCTGCAGCAGATTCTTACAGCAGGCGGTTCCATAGTTTCAGTGAGGCATCTCGGAGGATTAAACGACCTGACGGAGTGGATGGACCCCAAGGATCAGATCGGGAGTGGACGCGGATGAAGGGGCTAATTCGTTATTTTCTGCACAGTTATACGGTCTCCCAGCGCTTCTTCGGACCGGTTGCCGGCATTATTATAGCAGTATTAATCCTGTATTCCTATAAGCCTAACCCGGTCATGAGCAGCTACTCGGCAACGGCGGTCTTTCTATTCATTGCCTGTGCGTGGCTCGGTCTAAGCTTCCTTAACCATGAGCAGGCGGTGCAGAAGCAGGTGGTTATCGTCCAGCTCCGCAGTGCCCGCCGCTACAGTATCGGGGGTCTGCTTACAATGGTCCTGCTTACGCTGCTGCTGGATGTAGTTATTGTGATCTATCCCGTGCTTTCCGGAAGCTTCCAAGAACCTGCCGGACTTCAGCGGATCTTGCTTGCTTTGGCCGGACATGCGCTCATGGGGCTATTAGGGATCACTCTCTCCCTTTACCTGCAATCCTCGTGGGTACCTAGAGCTAGTTATGCCGCCGGAATGATGCTGATCCTCCTCATTTTATCTATAAGCGCCGGTAAAGTGTCTGAAGTAGTGCCTGGACCGATGGTGTCCATTCTCCTGCCGCCGGTATTTCCGGTCATGGACCGAATGATGAACGCAGAGACTCTGCCGGTGTCCTCCGTGCTAGGAGCCTATGCCCACGCGTTGGCGTACATAATATTGCTTGCCGGATTCTACATTTACCGTTCCGGCCGCATGGACTATAACAGAACAATATAAACTCAAATATGATCAGATTAAGGATGGGAGGAACGATGAAGGATACACAACTACCGGAGAGTGAACAATCCAAAGAGCTATTTGCTTATTTCGGGCTGGCTGTGTACTATTGCCAGGCGCTGGAGCAGCAATTGACGAATCTGCTGCTGCTGACGAAGCTGTCGCAGGGCAAGACTCCAACCGATGCCGAAATCGCAGAGTTGTATCAACGCAAGCTTAGCAATTCACTCGGCCAACTCATCAAAGAAATCCAGCATCACTTCCCCTTCTCTGAGGAAGAGACCAGTCAATTGCAGGCCGTATGGAAGGAACGCAATCATATTGTCCATGATTACTTCAAGGAACGGATTCAAGAGACCTTCACCCCAGCCGGCCGGGCCCATATGATCCGTGAACTGAAACGCTTCAAGAACAAGGCAAGCCGGCTGGAGATTAAGCTGCAGGGCTATTGCACAGAGATGTATAGTAAGCTGGGCCTTGAGGAAGAGCATATTCAATAAGGCATCCTCACGATTATAGAACATTACGAGAAGACTCCCTTTAACGCAGCACAACCTGCGTCAGAGGGAGTCTTCTTTGGAAATATCAGTATTTATAGGCTCCTTCACATGATAACGTAACCGCCACTTCTCGTTGAAACGGTAGGGTTCCCGAAATGTATGCGAAAAACCGAGCACAATGGGTAGGTGGGGGGGACGCGGGCCGAATGTATGCGGAAAACTGAACACAATGGGTTGGCGAGGGTGTGCGTGGGCCAAATGTATGCGAAAAACCGAACACAATGGGTTGGTGGGGTGTGCACGAGCCAAATGTATGCAAAAAACCGAACACAATATGCTGGTGCGAAGGTACGTGGGCTAGAATGTTGCTGACGGAGAGCCGTGGGGGGGAGAAGTGCCCCTGAATTCAGCGGATGTAGGCAAAATGCGCAAATGAAGAGCACTAGTGCTGTTAGTGTTAACCGTGGACACCCGTTAAGAGAATAGAGATAATAAGTTTAACGAGGAGGTGTCCCCATGAGTGGAACACGGAGAAGCTACAATGAAGAATACAAAAGACAGACCGTCAAGTACATCCAGGAGCAGACGAAAACGGTGGCGGAACTGGCCCTGGAACTGGATGTCCCCGCCAAAACGTTGCATAAATGGCTAGGACAGTACCGGCAGTTTGAGAATGAGCCCATCGTTACTCCAGACAAATACAGAGAGCTGGAACGTCAACTGAAGGAGCGGGAGCACGAACTCGCAGAGCTGACAGAGGAGATGGCAATCCTAAAAAAAGCCGTGCACATCTTCAGCAATCCAAAGAACTGAGATTTCAGTTTATTGAAGATCATCGCTCCGAGTTCCGCGTGGAGAAGATGTGCAATGTCTTTCAGGTGTCCCGGAGCGGGTACTACAAATGGAGAACAGCAAAGCCCAGCCCTCAAGCCAGCCGCAAAGCCTTGTTGCTGAAGCGGATTGCCTATCATTTTCATGACTCTAAGGGTCGCTATGGCAGCCCCAAAATCAAGGTTCTCTTAGAGCGTGAAGGGCACCAGGTCAGTGAACGCACGGTAGGCAAGTACATGAAAGAACGGGGTCTGCGCTCTTGTGTCGCAAAGAGATTTCGCGTATGCACCACCGACTCCAACCATCCGTTACCCATTGCCCCCAACCTGTTAAACCAGCAATTTCACACGGAAAAGCCGAACCAGACGTGGGTGGCGGATATCACCTACATTCCCTGCCGGGAAGGACGAATGTACTTGGCGAGTGTGCTGGACCTGTGTACCCGGGAGATTGTCGGCTGGCGGCTTAGCGACCGGATGACCACTGACCTCGTACAAGGCGCTCTGGACGCTGCCTACAAGGCCAAACGCCCCGGGAAGGGCTTAATTCACCATTCGGATCGAGGCTCCCAGTACGCCTCTGAAGACTACCGGGAACGCCTAAAGACGTACCAGATGACCGCAAGCATGAGCCGCAAAGGGAACTGTTATGATAACGCCTGTATCGAATCTTTTCACAGCCTCTTAAAAAAAGAGTTGGTGTACTGGAATCGATTTAAAACGAAGCAACAGGCGTATGATGCCATTTTCCAGTACATTGAATTTTTCTACAACCGCAAACGAATCCATGGGGCGCTCGGTTACGTTTCTCCGGTTCAGTTTGCAGCCACATTTAAGCGAAAAACGATGTAGTTGCTGTCTACTTTCTTGACAGGAGTCCATAGTGCCCCTGAATCAATCGGATACGAGTTAATCGCCCGAATGAGGGGTAGTAATGCCCCTGAATTATCCAATTATCCCATAAATGGAGGGAGAGTAATGTGGAAGGTAAGGTAGTCCACACAACCTGTGTGGACCGTATAAGTTCATGCATCCTCCGCCCGCAGGGGTAACAGATGATTGGATTAATTTGTCTTTAAGGAAGTGGCAGACAGCGCCTCCTCCAGCTCCTGCAGCCCGCAGGAGTGGACGATATCCGGTGCGAAGCGGATCGCGGTGGCCCCGGTCGAGCGTTGCAGCGAGGAGAAGGCCCCGGTGAGCGCGGGGAGCATGGAGCGTTCAAGCGTCTCTCCGGCCTCCCACCACCAGCGGACGATGGTCAGTACGCCGGTCTTCTTGTTCATCACCGGCTCCAGCCGACCGATGAAGCGGTCGCCGTAGAGGAGTGGGAGGACATAGTATCCGTATTCCCGTTCAAGCACAGGCTTGTAGACCTCCCAGCGGTATTGAAAGCCGAACAGCTGGAGGATCAGCTCTCTGTCCCAGAGCAGATTGTCCAGCGGGGCCAGTGCCGCTGCGAAGGAGGCTACTCCTCCAGCATGACCGGCCTCACCCTCATTACTAGCCTGTGGCCCTGCTGTGGATTCAGTTGCAACCGCAGTGTCATCCTGAAGCAATACGGCTTCAAGCTCAGGGACGTCTGCTGTGCGGATGTATAGCGGGAGCTTCAGGCCTTCCACCTGTACCTCGCGTAACAGGTCCTTCTGCAGCAGCCGCTGCACGGCCGCAGTCCGCTCCTTACTCTTCAAGCCTGCGATGCCAAGCCAGCCGTCCCCGGACCGGTTCCATTGCAGGCCGATGCTGCCGATCCGGCGCAGCACATACCAATCGTGATGCTGCTCCAGCGTCTCATTAGGATCGCTTGCGCTTAGCAGTTCAGGAGGCAGCAGCTTGGTCGTATAGTCGTAATAACGGCGGGTATGCACCCGGTGATGAATGGATAGCTCTCCCCAGAAGTACATGCTCTCCATAGCAGCCCGGGAGAGTCTTGCCGGAGCCCAGGACCAGTCGATCTTCTCTTTGCTCGCAAGGTCCAGCGAAGAGAGTGGCCCGCGTGCATCCAGCTCGCCGCGCACTTGGGTAATCATGGCCGCCATGGCCTCATTGTGCTGATGCCTGGCGGCAGCTTCCCGGCGCCGCTGGAAATACGGCCAGTCCTCTGTGCAGTAGATCGACATGTTCTTATCCCAGCCGTCAATCAGCAGTCGGTCCTTATACAGCAGCTCATTCGCCATCTCGGGCACGAAGCCGGGGATTCTCGCCTGAAGCACCAGCTCGTGGTTATGTCCGGCTATGCTGAGCGGATCATACTGGATACAGCCTACATGCCGGACGAAGTCATAGATGCTCTGCTTACCGCCGGGCAATCCGCCCGAGACAAGCCGCTGATGGCGCAGCAGGAACAGCCGGGCTTGCCGCTTGCTAAGACTGTAGGTTATCAATCGTCTTCACCTCATCCATAATATGTATTGCTCCATTATACAGAACAAATGTTCTGATATCAAGTGAAAAACACCCCCTGATGCCTTTCTGCGTCAGGGGGTGTCTTATTGCAATGTATGATAGGTGGATTAGTTCTGTTCCAGCGATGGCCGGAGTCCGGCGGCAGAAGCAAGGCCCCCGGATAGAGGAGCCGGCTCGCCTGAGCCGTTCCCGGCACCCGCACCAAGCTGAAGCTGATACATGCGGAAGTACCTGCCGCCCTGCGCCATCAGCTCATCATGGCTGCCGCGTTCGACAATCTGGCCCCGGTGCAGCACCAGAATCTGGTCTGCACTGCGGATGGTCGACAGCCGGTGGGCGATGATGAAGGTGGTCCGGCCTTTTTTCAGCACCTCCAGCGCCTGCTGGATGATGCTCTCGGTCTCGGTATCGATGTTGGACGTTGCTTCATCCAGAATCAGGATCGCCGGATCGAAGGATAACGCTCTGGCGAAGGAGATCAGCTGCCGCTGTCCGGCGGACAGGGTGCTGCCCTTCTCAATGACCGGTTCATCGAAGCCTTGCGGCAGATGGGCCAGCAGTTTATCGGCCCCTACCTCACGCAAGGCGCGTTCGACACGTTCTCTAGAGATCCGTTCATCACCCAGACTGACATTGGAGGCAATGGTCCCGGTGAAGAGGTACGGGTCCTGAAGCACGATGCCCATATGACTGCGAAGCCATTGCTTCGGCAGATCCTTGACCTTTTGCCCGTCGATCGTTATGCTTCCTTGCTGCGGATCATAGAAGCGGAACAGCAGGTTGATGATGGAGCTTTTACCGGAGCCGGTATGGCCCACAAGGGCGACGGTCTCGCCGGGGCGTGCCTCGAAGGAGATATCGCGCAGGACGAAGTCCTTTTTATAAGCAAAGGACACATCCTTGAATACGACATTTCCCTTGTAACGCGGCATCGATCCGTCAGTGACGGGCTCTCCCGGCTCATCCATCAGCGTGAACACGCGGCCTGCGGAGACCATCGAGCTGTCCAGATTCGCCAGCTGGTTGACCATGCCCGTAATCGGTTGGAACATCCGGCCCAGTACATCGACGAAGGCATACAGGACGCCCAGCGATACGAAGGTTGTACCGTCGAGGCTGCCGAAGCCGAAGTACCACAGCACCAGCACGAAGGAGAGGCTGCGCAGCGAGTTCACCAGGTTGTGGGAGGTGAAGGCGTTGAGGTTCAGCATTTTGTTCTGATATTTCAGATAGTCGTCATTGAGTTGCTCGAATTCAGCACTACTCTGCTTCTGGCGGCGAAAAATCCGGATGATCGACATCCCTTGAATCGATTCGTTGATAATGGCATTAATCTCACTAAGCCGCGAGCGGATGATCGTGTTGTATTTGGTAGCAATTTTGCGGTATAGCACGATCCAGAGAATGATAATCGGCACGATGAACAAGCTGACCAGTCCCAGCTTCACATCGAGCAGGAAAAGGGCCACATAGACACCGGTGATATTGATGATTCCTGTAGCGAAGTTGGATAACACGGCAATGAACAGATCCTTGACCGCTTCCGTATCGTTGGTTACCCGGGAGACGACCTTACCGGCAGGCAGATTATCAAAGAAATAGACCGGCAGGCGTTGGATATGGGCATAGACATCGGTCCGCAGCTTGCGGATGACCTGATTGGCAGATGATTGCAGCCAGTAGGTTTTGCCGAACTCAGCAATAATAGAGATCACAAGGAACATGGCGTATAGAGCGACCAACTGATAGATTCCTGGAAGCTCCGGTTTGTAAAAGGAAAACAGATCATCGGCCGACAGCTTGACGGCCGGGTAGGCTGTGGTCAGCTCGCCGTACTTGATCTGGAGCTTCCCGTCCGCGAAGCTGCGCTCGCCTTCGGCCTTCGGTACAGCTTCATTGATGAAGTAGAAGCTTCTGCCTGCCTGAAGCAGGCGGACTTCCTGGCCCTTGGCTTCGTCTGCGGCAAACCGGTCACTGCGTTTGTAATAAGTGTTGTTATATTCAGCTGCATCCTCCGGCGAGGCTGTCTGGAAATAAGGCTTCTCGATCGCAAGCAGATGATTGTCAATCATGCTCTTGGCGATAAAAGGCCCCGCCAGCTCAGCCGCTACTCCGATGGTAAGGAGCAGTAGGGCGGCGATGAAGGTCTTTTTGGCGGTCAGTGCATATTGCAGCAGACGTTTGCCTGTACTCTGTGTCAACGGTGACACCTCCTGTATGGGGTTATTCATTCGTCAGATTATTCTCGACCTGCTGGCGGTCGAACTGCTCACGGTACCAGCCGCCCAGTTCCAGCAGCTCCTGGTGCGTACCCTGCTCTGTAATATGTCCGTCGTCGAGGACAACGATCAGATCGGCATGCTCGATTGCCGAGAGGCGGTGGGTAGAGATGAGCGTGGTTTTGCCGCTGCGTTCCTCGCGGATGTTCTCGATGATCTTCGCTTCTGTCCGTGCGTCAACGGCAGACAAGGCATCATCCAGAATCAAGATATCAGGATTTGAGATGAAGGCACGCGAGATCGAAACACGCTGCTTCTGTCCCCCGGAGAGGGAGACGCCGCGTTCGCCAACCATCGTATCCAGCCCGTCGGACAAGGTGCCGAGGTCATTCTGGAAGGCGGCGGCGGTAATCGCCTGCATGATCCGCTCATCGCTGGCCCCCGAGTATCCGAACTGGATGTTCTCGCGTACCGATTTGGAGAAGAGGATCTGCTCCTGCGGCACGTAGCCCATCCAGCTGTGAAGCTGATCTAGGGCGATCTGGGTGATCGGCACACCTGAGATCAGAATCTCGCCTGTGCCGGCCGGGTATTCATGCAGCAGCTGCTTCAGCAGCGTCGATTTGCCGCTGCCGGTCCGTCCGACCACGCCAAGCGTCTGCCCTTGGGAGAGGGATAAGCTGACTCCGCTGAGATTGTCGATGGTAGAGGTCGGATACCGGAAGGTTACATCCTTCAGCTCGATGGTGGCCGGCTGGGCTACCGGAACCGGATGAGGTACATCCTTGACATCAGGCTTCGCATTGAGGGTCTCGTTGATACGCTCCAGCGAGGCGCCGCCGCGCTGCATGATATTAATCAGCTCGCCGATGGCGAACATCGGCCACACGATCATCCCGAGATACATATTGAACGACACCAGATCGCCAAGCGTAATCTGATTGCGGAATACGAGATAGATGCCGTAGGTCAGGGCGATGATATAGCTGAGGCCCACGAACAAGCGGATCGTCGGCTCGAAGAAGGCATCGACCCGGGCAACCGCCATATTTTTGCGGTACACATCATCTGTAATGTCAGAGAAGCGCTTCTCATCGTGCCGCTCCTGTACATAAGCGCGGATGACGCGGATACCCGATACGGATTCCAGTACCTGGTCGTTCATGTCACCGAAGGCATCCTGTGCCAGACTGTAGCGGTCGTGAATCGCTTTGCCGTAGAAGACCATGGCTACCGCAATCATCGGAAGCGGAATCACGGCGGCCAGCGTCAGCTTCCAGCTGACCAGGAACCCCATGGCGAACAGGACAACCGTGAGATACACGGTGGAGTCGACAAGGGTGAGCATCCCGAAGCCCACGGTGGCGGAGACCGCACGGATATCATTGGTGGCGCGGGCCATCAGATCCCCGGTGCGGTTACGCTCGAAGAAGGCGGGGGTCATCGTCATGAGATGATTCATGAAGCGCGAGCGCAGCAGACGCTCCACCAGATTCGATCCCCCGAACAGCTTGTGCATCCATATGTAGGTGATCCAGTAAATGATCAGCAGCATAAGTAAGATCAGGCCAATGTATTTCATGAGTGAACCTGCAGTGATGGCACCGGTGACGATTTCGTCAATGGCGTTGCCCAGCAGGCGTGGAGGCAGGAGTTCTAACACACCTACCACAATAAGAAGGATGAGGCCTATAGTATAGCGCCTTTTTTCCCGGCGGAAGAACCAGCCGAGATTTCGGAGTACGGAGAACAAGGTAAATCCCTTCCTTTCGTGCTTGGAGTAATTACTAAGTTAGCTTGTTTAACGGAACATTCATGGACACTTCGCAGCAGATCGTAACCTCACAGCACGCGAAAAAGCGTACCATCCGAAAACGGATGATACGCCTGTAATTGCGGTTATCATGTCCACGGTGCTATAAGCAGCACAGAGACATGTGAGAGATACGTTTAGCCTGTTCTCATACGTTACGCGTCGTACGCATGATCTTCAGGAATTCTCCACTGCTCGGGCTGCTTCGGTATTCAGTTGGGTATAGTTTTTTACATTAGTGGCGAGGTATACCATATCCATGTTTAGCACCGAGATCACCCTTTCTTAATTTTGGTAATAACTTGAAGACGTTTCGTTATGTTCCGAGTTTATCATCACACTTTAAGAATTGTCAAATTTAATTTTGCGGAGGAGAAGGCGCCTTGCCGTAATACTGCTTCGATTTGGTGAATTGAAGTTTTTTGGGTATGATTGGGGTAGACGGGAGGAGTGGAGAGATGAACATAGTAATTAGTCCGGAAGCAGCTGCCTGGTTCAAAAGAGAGCTGAGCCTCCAGGAGGGTGCACATATCCGGTTATTTCCCCGGTACAGCTCAGGCGGAGGCCTGCATCCAGGCTTCTCGCTGGGCATTGCCACCGAGCAGCCGGGACGTCCTGCTGTGCAGTTCGGGCAGGGAGGTCTGACCTTCTATATGGAAGAGCAGGATCTGTGGTATATGGAGGGGTACAATCTGTCCATTGTCTATTCGCAGGCGGAGGATGACATCGAATATAAGTATGAGCCTGTGCCGGTGGCATAAGGGGATAGCTGGAGTCCAAGGCGGATTTCTGGCACCCTGCCGGGAATGCTGAACAAGCCCTTGCCGTGAGGCAAGGGCTTTGCTTTTACCATACGCCCTGAGGTCAAACGATGCTGCACGCTTGTCAGATAAAGGTATCAGTGCGAGCTGCGGAAGGTTTCTTCCTCCATGGCGAACTCGAAATCATCAATGTCGTATACCTGGACGGGAACTCCGCCTTCGATGATGCGCTGGATCAGCTCGAACTGGTCGGTCAGAATCGGCACCTTCTCACGCTGGGAGGCCAGCAGCAGCTCTGTCTCGATCGGATCGAACGCTTCGCCGTAGGAGGCATTGTCGATGCTGTTGATGATGGTAATCTGCGCGTGTCCGCCGAGGAGGATGCCGGAGCTTTTGGCCCAGGGGATATTCAGGCAGCGGTTGATCTTCTTGGCATTCAGCGGCTCCTCGAAATAGTTGATCAGCTCGCGGATTCTGAGTCTGACATGCTTGTCATCATCCGCCTGGCTCATCACCGGCTCATCGCTGTCCCGCAGCTCGTAAAGTTCCATGATTGTGGTATAAGGGACTATATATTCTACAGGGCTCCGCGGGATGAGAAGCTGGCCGTAAATCGCCATCATGACGGCTTCCGTCACAAATTGTCTGGGCATCATTATCCTCCTGAATTTCGGTACTGCAACCGTAACTGTTTAAAAATAATAAAACACTGCAGCGCGCAAATGTCAACTGTACCCTGATGAAGAATGAATTGGAAAGGACCTGACACGCCGTGAAACCTTGGAAATCTTATTATACCTTTGTTCGGCCTTATATGAAATGGATTGTGCTCACTCTGATCATCGGGATGGTCAAATTCAGCATTCCGCTGACGTTGCCGATGATTCTGAAATATGTAGTCGATGAGCTGCTGGGTAATCCGGCACTGACGATAGCGGAGCGGGTCTCGAAGCTGATGACGGTGATATGCGGGGGCCTGGTTCTGTTCGTGATTGTCCGCGGGCCGGTGGAGTATTACCGCCAGTATTTCGCTCAATTGATTACGAGCAAGGTCCTTTTCGATATGCGCAATAAGCTCTACGGGCATCTGCAGCGGCTGTCGCTGCGTTATTATCAGAATACGAAGGTGGGCGAGGCCATCTCCCGGTTCATCAACGATGTGGAGCAGTCGAAGAACCTGGTTGAGGTCGGAATGATGAACGTCTGGCTGGATATGTTCACTCTGCTCTTCGCCCTGGGCTTCATGCTCTATCTGAATCCGGTGCTGACGCTGGTGGCGATTGCGATTCTGCCGTTGTATGGCATTGCCGTCAATACGCTGTACAAGCGCCTCAAGGTGCTGACCAAAGACCGGTCGCAGGCTCTTGCCGTCATTCAGGGCTACCTGCATGAACGGATTCAGGGGATTGCGGTCATCCGCAGCTTCACGATGGAGCGGGTGGACCAGCAGCAGTTCGAGGAGATCAACGGCAAGTTTCTGCAAAAAGCGCTGGCGCAAACGCGGTGGAACGCCTTCACCTTCGCGATTATCAACACCTTGACCGATATTGCGCCGCTGCTCGTCATTGGATATGGGGGATACCAGGTGATCCAGGGCAACTTGACGCTCGGGACCTTCGTGGCCTTCTTTGGCTATCTGGACCGGATGTACGGGCCGCTGCGCCGCCTGATCAACTCCTCGACCGTGCTAACCCAGGCTTCGGCATCGCTTGAACGTGTGCTGGAGCTGCTGAATGAGCCGTATGATATTGTCGATGCTCCGGGCGCGAAGCCGCTGCTGAAGGCAGCCGGGAAGATCGAATTCAACAACGTATGGTTCAAGTATAGCGACGAGCACGATTGGGTGCTGCGGGACATTAATCTGAGCATTGCTCCGGGCCAGACGGTGGCTTTTGTCGGGATGAGCGGAGGCGGCAAATCCTCGCTGATCAGCCTGATCCCGCGCTTTTACGATATCAGCGAAGGCAGCCTTCGTATGGATGGACACGATATTCGGGGGCTAACCCAGGAGAGTCTGCGGCGGACAGTGGGCATGGTGCTGCAGGATAATTTCCTGTTCAGCGGCTCGGTACGCGACAATATCCGGTTCGGGAACCCGGAAGCGGGGGATGAGGAGGTCATGAAGGCAGCGATGGCCGCCAATGCCCACGACTTCATCATGCAGCTGCCGGAAGGCTATGATACTGAGGTGGGGGAGCGGGGCGTGAAGCTGTCCGGCGGACAGAAGCAACGCGTGGCGATTGCACGAGTGTTCCTGAAGGACCCCAAGGTGCTGATTCTGGACGAAGCAACCTCCGCGCTGGATCTGGAGTCCGAGCATCTGATCCAGCAGGCGTTGCAGTCCCTCGCCTCCGAGCGGACGACGTTGATTGTGGCCCACCGGCTGTCTACGATTACCCACGCCGACCAAATCATTGTACTGGAGAACGGGGAAATCACCGAACGCGGTACCCATGAGGAGCTGATGGGACTTGCGGGGAGCTACGCCCGGCTGTTCAACGTTCAGCGGCTGGATGGGTAGCGCGGTTATACTATTCTTATTCAAATCAAATAGGCTGCAAGTCCACCCGATTGGGTGACTTGCAGCCTGTTTGGTCTTCCCTTGGTCTTGAAGTTGATAGGGGCTTACATCCGGCCAATCAGCAGCGACAGGATGCCGGCGGCAATCAGCGGTCCCACGGGAACGCCCTTGAACAGAGCCACGCCAAGGACAGTTCCGATGAGAAGTCCGGCGACGATGGTCGGCTGGCTGCCCATAAGCACGGCTCCGCGTCCGCCCAGGTAAGCGACCAGGACACCAACTCCGATGGCGGCCAGGGATTTCCAGTGCAGGAATGACTGTCCGATGGTCTGGAGGGAGATTTTCCCGCTAGCGAGCGGTGTCATGACCCCGATGGTCAGGATGATGATGCCGACGGTCAGCCCGTATTTCTCCAGCCAAGGAAAAGCCTGCTGAAGTCCCAGCACACGGATCAGCAGCAGCACGACCATGGCAATGGTAATCGGCGAGTTGCTGCTGACGACACCCAGCGCTGCCAGACCCAGCAGTAATAACGAGGTTATATCCATAGCTTGGATACACTCCTTCTCTAAGTAAGCCTTGTGCTCACAATATGATCGGCAATCAGCTTGCCGTGCCCCCGCCCGCTCTCGATGAATACCTCGTTGGCATTCCGTCCGGAAGCGATAACCCCGGCAACATAGATGCCCGGTATATTACTCTCCATGGTAGCGGGGTTAAAGGCTGGTTTATCCATAGAGTCATCCATCTGCACTCCGGCAGAGGTGAGCAGGGCTCTGCTGGGGCGGAAGCCGGTCATCGCCAGCACAAAGTCATTGTCCAGCTCGGTAGATTCCCCGTTCACGGACGAGGTTACCAGGACCGAGGCCGGTGTGATCTCCGTGACGCGCGATTCCAGATGCAGCGTTATGCTCCCTTTTTGCACCATACTCTCGAAGATCGGACGCACCCAAGGCTTGATATTGTCCGAGATACTGCTTCCCCGGTAGACCATATCCACCTTGGCGCCTACCCGCAGCAGCTCCAGCGCAGCGTCCACAGCTGAATTACTGCCCCCAATTACAGCTACCTTCATGCCGGAATAAGGATGTGCCTCGCCAAAATAATGCGTGACCTTCGGCAGCTCCTCCCCGGGAATCCCGATCAGGTTAGGCTGGTCAAAGTAACCGGTAGAGATGACTAGGTTCGCTGCGCTACGTTGCTGCTCCTCGCCTCGCTTGTTGACCGTATGTACAACGAAGCTGCCATCCTCCTGCGGCAGAACGGACAAGGCTTCTTCATAAGCGGCAATCTCAAGCTGATGCTGCGCGGCCGCACGGCGGTAGTAGACTAGCGCCTCATGGCGGTAAGGCTTGTCATTCGGAGAGGTGAAGGGCACATCTCCGATCTCGAGCAGCGGGGTGGTGCTGAAGAACTGCATGTTGGTCGGATACAGGTAGATGGAGTGGACAATGAAGTTCTTTTCCACAATCAGGCTGGAGAGCCCTTGGCGCTGGCATTCGATGGCTGCAGATAGTCCGCAGGGACCGGCGCCGATTATAATAACGTCTAACATAATAGCTATGTCCTCCTAAGTTCGTATTCTATTCAGTAAATGGTACCTTATATTTTTATTTTTTGCCATGGCCGGTGAAATTCCGCAAACTGGGGATTGATCAGATGGAATGATGGGTATATAATTAGATATATATCTAAAGTATAAAATGGCAGTTCAAACAGACTGCCTTAAGAATATCCGTAGGAGCGTGGTCCCGCTTGCAATTAGACAAAATTGTCGCCTATCACAAAGCTTTATCCGACCCCACCCGGCTGCGCATTCTTCTGCTCCTGTCCCGGGGCGAGGTTCACGGTCATGCCCTGGCCGAGAAGCTGAATCTGTCACAGCCTACTGTGACCCACCATGCAGCCAAGCTGCGTGAAGCCGCTCTCATTCAGGAGCGCAGAGACAAGAACACTGTATACTTCAAGCTGAATCCCGAGTTTATCCAGTCAGGCTCCGAGGCCTCGCTGAAATTTATTTTTGCAAAGGGGGTGGAGGAGATGGAGGAAGTGTCGCCTGAACACAGTCTGAAGGAGTCGGTGCTCCGTAATTTTTTTGCCAAAGACGGACGCCTGCGCCAGATTCCCGCACAATACAAGAAGAAATTAATTGCGCTGCAATATATGGTGGAGAAGCTCGAACCGGGTGTGGTCTATTCGGAAAAAGAGATTAACGAGTTCATTAAGCCGTTCCATGAGGATTATGCCACAATCCGCCGCGAGTTCATTATGCACCAATTCATGTACCGGGAGAATGAGCGATATGAGCTGAACCCGCCCGAGCTCTGGACTCACTGGGAAAATGTCAAATAATGATCTAATAAATGGGGATTTTTTATGACAAGTGCGAAACTGCTGATTAATTGTTCAAATAACGAATAAAATGGTATTGTAAGCGTTATCTGACAAAAGCTTCGAAAGGAGACCTTCAGTATGATATTCAAACGTGCCAAAAAAAACTTGCAACCCAATCATCCCACCGTTACTTTGCCGCAGATCAAGCAGGCTGTAAGGCAATTTGAAGAAGATATGCCCGCGCCCATTAACCGTACCGCTCTGATTCAGGAAGATAAAAGTATTGACCTGATCCGGCTCAAACGATATTTAGGCGGAGTTCCGCAGCAGAAATTCTATATGTCCAGCGAGACCTTTGAGATTTTTGAAGAATCTGACAAGCTGGTGCCGTACTACCTCGACATGGTTCAATCGGCGGTAGACAATTATATCAGTGACACCGGCAAGCTGCCACTGCTCGAAGACGCCTGGCTGCCTGAGGTTCATTACCGGCTGTTGTCCACCGAGCGTTATCTGAAGGAGACACCGCCGTTCCCGCTCTATATTACCGACGAGGAAATGATGCTGACGCACCGGGCAGAGCATTTTGAGTCCTGAAAGCGCAGGTACCTGATTCCCCCTATACAGGCCATTCTGACGAAGGAGAGGTTGTCCTTCCTGACGGAATGGTCTTTATTTTGCGCCCATGAGCGTAGTACAATAAGCATCTGGTGCGTTGAACGCAGAAATGGACGACAGAAGGGGAGCGTATACATGAGAGAGGTACAAGCTTTGCTGTTTGATCTGGACAACACCCTGATGGACCGTGATCAGACCTTCCGCAGCTTCAGCACGAAGTTTGTGCAGGATCACCTGGGACATCTGAGCGGGGAGCAGGCTGCGCAGGTGGTCGAGGATATGATTATCAGGGATGCTGACGGATACCGGGATAAGGACGGGTTCTTCGCGGAGCTGAGCGAGGTTCTGCCTTGGGAGAAGGCGTTGACCGCTGCGGACATCCGGGTCTATTATGACGAGACCTATATCCGCCACGGGGCGATGATGAAGCATGCGGTGGAGACGCTGGATTATTGCCGGGACCGCGGATATCCGCTGGGACTGGTCACGAACGGCGGCACAGATATTCAATATGGCAAAATCGATATGCTCGGACTCCGCGGCTACTTCCGCACGATTGTCATTTCGGGCGAAGCCGGGATCAGCAAGCCTGATCCTGCGATCTACAAGTTAGCCCTGGAACGTCTGGGTTCCACGGCGGAACAGACTATATTCATCGGCGATCATCCGGTAAATGATATCTGGGGGGCGGCGCAGAGCGGAATGGATACGATCTGGCTGAAGCGCAATCATGCCTGGGATGAATCCCTGAACGTGAAGCCGGTCGCGGTCATTCAGGAGCTGGATGAGCTGCGGGGCATTATTTGAGAAAGTTAAGGCCTGCTGCTTGACAAACGGCATCCGGGCCGTCTATTATAACAACATATTATTTCGGAAGGAGACGATGTCAAATGGCAGTTTATACTAGCGGTACAGGATTGGTTGCTACTGTTGTGGATACGTGTCTTCCGGGAAATGCGGCTGTGGAGTAATTATTAATCCCCAGCTTCGCAAGTAAGCTCTATGATGCCTTCTAGAGCCGCCGGGAACCGTATCGGTTCCGGCGGCTTTTTTGCGTGTGCAGGTCTGCTGCATCACGCCCGGATAGCGGGGTCTGCTCCTTCTCCCTAAGAGGGAGTAGCCTCCGCTATTCTGGAATGACTCTGCCCAGGGGGCGGTTCTTTGCTGTACAACAGCATAGGCCGAACTGCTGTCCGAGTCTGCCTCTGCCGCCGGAACCTTTGGGTTCCGGCGGTTTTTTGTGTGCGCATGTGGAGCCAATGCTGCCCGGAGATACATGGATGTGTGGTAAGCGGAGGTATGAGACGCACTTAAGACTAAGAAAAAGCAAAAAGAAACGGAGGGGAAATTTGGAACTGGAGGAGCGGTAGCGTCCGCCTTTGTGTTTGGATTTCTACCGCGAGGAGCGGTTCTAAAATAGGGAAATCCAAACACAACAGCGGCTGGAAGTCCAAATGTTCACCGTAGTGACGACCATGCTTGGAGTATTAATCTTAAGTGCGTCTTAATAAAGAACGATAATAACCCATTCAGGAGGAAATGCATGAATATCGATATCAAGCTAGAACAGTACGGCTGGAATGAAGAATGGAACAGAAAATGGACAGATAAGCTGCGGCTGCTGGACGACAGGGAGTATGCACCGGGACGGATTGCCGGAGATTTCGGCAGTAAATACAAGGTAATTACCGCAGCAGGTGAGCTGTGGGGTGAGCTGTCAGGCAAGTTCCGTCATTCGCTGAGCGGGTCCGGCGAGTATCCGGCGGTAGGCGACTGGGTGGTCCTGGCGATGCAGGATGGAGGAGCGCATGCAGTGATTCATGGGGTGCTTCCCCGTCACAGCGTCATCTCGCGCAAGGTGGCGGGCCCGACGCAGGAGGAGCAGATTGTGGCTTCCAATGTGGATACCTTATTCCTGGTCAGTGCACTGAATGATGATTTCAATGTGCGGCGGATGGAGCGTTATCTGATTATGGCCTGGAACAGCGGGGCGAATCCCGTCATTCTATTGACCAAGGCAGATCTGTGCACCGATGCGGAGCTGAAAATGGCCGAAATGCAGCAGGCCGCTCCCGGTGTCCCGGTCCATGTGGTCAGCGCGATACTGGGCGACGGGCGGGAGGAGCTGCAGCCCTACATCGGCAGGGGTCATACTGTAGCTCTGACCGGTTCGTCGGGCTGCGGCAAATCGACGATGGTCAACTGGCTCAGCGGCCGAAATCTGCAGCTCACCCAGGATGTGCGGGAAGGGGACAGCCGCGGACGTCATACGACTACACACCGCGAGCTGTTTGTTCTCCCTGACGGCGGAATCATCGTCGATACCCCGGGAATGCGCGAGCTGCAATTGTGGGAGGATGACGGCGGACTGGACCTGGCGTTCGGGGAGATCAGTACGCTGGCGGCAGAATGCCGTTTCAGTGACTGTACTCATACACGGGAGGAAGGCTGCGCCGTGCTTGAAGCTGCCGCCAGCGGTGTGCTGGACGGGAAGCGGCTGCAGAATTACCACAAGACGCAGAAGGAGCTGCAATTCCAGAACAGCAAGGAAGCGAGACAGAAGCGCAAGACAGCCGCCGCCTCCACCAAAAGTGCGCCGCCCCGTGCGAAGGCGGGCAGCTGGCAGCGGGTGCTGGACGAATATTAAGCGGCGATGAAATCCCAGGGCATTGTAGAAGCATGGAAGCGAGCATGGGAATAGGTAAGAAAATTTGCATAACGGAGTAAACTTGCTGGATGCTGTGCATTGTGTAAGCAGGAGCTACGCCACCCTGGAGAGTAGTTGGAAAAACGTATCTTAATTTGGTGACTTAAGAGCATTTTGGGAAATTAGGTGGATAAACGTCACTTGCTACCCCGCTAATACCTCGATTGGGAAGAGTTGAAGCAGATTAAGTGCCTTTTTTCCAACTGCTATCTAGCTTAAGGCAACTTGTTCAATAGCAAGTGGAGAAAATCCACCTGCTTCAGCAACTGTTATAGCAGTGGCATCTGGCCCTGTCCGTAAGAACTCCGTTTCAACGTCAAGAGAGATGTCCCACAATTAGATGTTCTACTGTGGAGCCAAGTTCTCGATTTTCTAAAAGCTTCAAACGTTAAAAAAAGCAGTGATTCTCCCATTATGGGGGAATCGCTGCTTTCCGTTTTTGGTTTTTTTTAGTGCTCAAGTTGATCCCACTCCGGAATAAAGAGCTGTCCCAAGTTTGGGACAGCCCGTTTTACGTATGCAGGTTAAAGTAATAACAGATTAGAACGATGCGGCTGCAGTCTTAGCCAGTTGCAGACCGGAAGCGATAATCTCAGCGGATTTATCCGGGTTCTGGTTGTGTCCTTCGATGATTACCTGTGTAGTTTCCTTGAAGCCCCAGAAGTTCAGGTTACCCATGATGAAGTTAACAGCCATTTCAGCACTTGCTGCCGGGCCTGTGGAGTATACGCCGCCTCTGGCGTTCAGAACGGCTGCTTTTTTGTCAGTCAGCAGTCCTACAGGACCTTCAGCAGTGTACTTGAAGGAAGTTCCAGCCTGGTTCAGGTAGTCGATATAGGTATGCAGTACAGCCGGAACGGTCATGTTCCAGAGCGGGAAGGCAAAGACTACTTTGTCAGCGGCCAGGAACTGGTCCAGATACTTCTTCACAAGTGCAGCGCCTGCTGCTTCTTCAGGAGTGGCTTCGAAGCCTTGAGCGGCTTTGTATACGCCAGTGATCAGGGTGTTATCGTAGTAAGGAAGCTGTTCAGCGAACAGGTCGAGTTCAGTGATCTGGTCCTGCGGGTGAGTTTCCTTGTAGCTGGACAGGAATTCGTTGTAGAGCTGAACACTTACGGATTGCTCGGCCGGGCGGTTATTAGCTTTGATAAACAGTACATTCGACATTATGATTTCTCCTTAGGTATCTATATTATATTAACTATCGATAATATAGCATTTAATTTTTAGTTTGTAAATATCCGTCGGATAAAATTTTGTTTTGAAAGGCAGAAGCTGCTATCCTTCGCAAAAATACCATATCTTCTATTACAGCAATCCAATTTACCGGTGAATGGTCCATATGTAGTATTCCTATTTTCGCAAGCGGCGCAGGTCGGGATAGGGACAAGTTTAGGGACGCAGCGACCCGGTTATATAGGTGATATAAGGAGATCAGGAAATGATTCCCTCTCCAGATTACGGGACTAAGCCCCCATCTAAAGGAGCGATTGACATGTCCATTGACCGTTTCATCCTGAAGAAACTGGACAGCTGTCACGAAGAGCATACCCGTCGTAACCTGGTGAAGTTGTTCACATTGCGAATTAAAAAGGCTGAGAAAGAGGAGAACCGAAACCTCCGGATTGGCTGATCGAGACTATAATGTTGACAACAAAGTCCATGCAACCCATAGACTAAGCGCATCCCTCACTTGCGGGCATGTGCTTTTTTAAGTTGTTTACCCTTATATGCATATCGGCAAAAAAATATCCCTCTGTTTAATAGAGGGATAAGGCCAATGAATCATTTTCACTGTAACTGTGCAATATAGCTTCTGAGCCTTTAATTTCGATACTGATCAGAGAATTCAAACAGGTCTGCAGAGCGTTTTTACCCTTTTGAATTTTGAGTTCAAGTGTACTGTTGAGCAGTCGAAGTACTTTTTGGGTCGGCTGTTTGTTTTCTGTGGTGAAATATACAGGGACAAGCTTGTTTTGAAAAGTGATGAGCATTCTCATTTTGAAAACCACCTCGCTAAAAGTATTTCATGGTATTGATCTTACCCTGACTTTCTTAATTTTACCTTAAAATTAGCTTATGATAACATAAAGATTGCAAGTTTTATAGTTCATGCTAAAAAGGAAGGGATAAAGAATGTGAACAATCAAGAGTTTATTTGTCTGGCACAGTATCTGTTCCCGGGTGAAAGCCAGCGGACAGTGGTCGCCGAGCTCCTGCACACAGCCTCAGGCTCCAAGCGGATCTGCAGAATGAAATTCAATGAGAGTGAATATGCGCAGGATGTATGCCTGCAAGTACATAATGAGAAGATCATCTTAACAGGGTTAATGGAAGAGGACGATTTCGGATACGAACTGAAGGAGCCGGCAGAGATGAAGCGGGCCTGTTATTACCTGTTCAATTGCTTCGAGCATGTGCAGACCCAAAGCCCCCTGTCCGTTCCCGCGCTATTCCTGTCCAGACGCAGATATGAGGAAATACATGAGAAGGCCGGGACCTGGACCTTGTGTGTGCTGGCAGAATTGCTGGGAGCGGAGACAGGTGATCCTGACAGCTCTGCTGAATTGGCAAAAGTCTTGAAGAACCGCACAGCGTCCGGAGAGCTGCGGTTATGTGCCAGGAACGGTGAGGGCTGGAGCCTGCAGCAGGTATCTTTCATTGAAGCTTCTTCAGGTGGCTGGCTTCTGCGAAGCAGCAGTGGAGCGGAACAGGATTACATGATTGCCTTCCCGCTTACCAGGGCGGAGCTGTGTCATGCTTTTGGGGAATGGCTGCTGAAGTAAGAATGTTTTTGCCAAAATAGCCACGGCGGAGAGCATCGCCCGGTCCTTTGTGAGTAGGGCCCGTTGGTCCGGTACAGTGTGAATACGGCGCTGCGATCGCTCACGGGTGGGAAGGGGTGGACGAATTGAATAAAATGTAAGCGCTTCACATATTGTGCTTTAACCTTTCTACAGACTGCCGCATATGCATAGAGCAAGGGCGAAAGACCCGGGAAGAAAGGAGAGGAAAGGATGAAAGGGATCAAAAGACTGTCATTGCCGTTCTTGTTGATGCTTGTGCTCGGCTCTGTTCTTGCAGGCTGCGGCAGTAAATCCGCTGATGTCAAGGTGAAGATCGGCGAAGTTACCCGTTCCGTGTTCTATGCGCCTGAATATGTGGCCTTATCGCAGGGTTTTTTCAAGGATGAAGGGCTGGATGTAGAGCTGCAGACGATACCGGGCGGAGATAAGACCATGACGGCCCTGCTCTCAGGGGCAATCGATGTGGCGCTGGTCGGTTCGGAGACCTCCATTTACGTGTACCAGCAGGGGGCGGATGATCCTGTAATCAATTTTGCCCAGCTTACGCAGCGGGATGGAACCTTCTTGTTCGCGCGTACACCGGACAGTCATTTTACATGGGACAAAGTGAAGGGCTCGACCTTCCTGGGGCAACGGCAAGGGGGTATGCCGCAGATGGCGGGCGCATTCACGCTGCTGAACAAGGGGATTGATGCGGGGAAGGATCTGACGCTGATCCAGAACATTGATTTTGCCAATATTGCCGGCGCATTTGCTTCAGGGACCGGGGATTATGTGCAGCTGTTCGAGCCACAGGCATCGATCTTCGAGAGTGAAGGCCGGGGTCAGGTGGTCGCTTCCTTCGGGGTAGAGAGCGGTTATCTGCCGTATACGGTATTCATGTCCAAGCAGAGCTACATTGCTAAGAATCAGGACACGGTGCAGAAATTCACCAATGCGGTCCAGCGTGCCCAGTTATGGGTGAAGGCTCATAGTCCTGAGGAGATTGCTGACGCGGTTATGCCTTATTTTGAAAAAATTGACCGGGGCATTGTGGTCTCTGCCATCAGCCGTTATAAGGAACAGGATACCTATGCCCTGAACCCGGTTATCGATGACAAGGAATGGAATAATCTGCTGGATGTCATCGACCATGCCGGTGAGCTGAAGGAACGAATCCCTGCCGCTAAGATTGTTAATAACAGCTTTGCAGAGCAGGCAGAGAGCAGCATCAAGGAGTGAGGAGGCCAACAAATATGCTTCCAGTAGTCGAGTTGAAGGAAGTCACGCACGCCTATCTGGGAGACCGCGAGGCTTCGCTTGCTATAGAGGATCTGAATCTCAGCGTCGGCCAAGGCGAGTTCGTCAGTCTGGTCGGACCAAGCGGCTGCGGCAAAACGACGATTCTGTCGATCATCGCCGGGCTGCTGCAGCCTTCACGCGGCGAGGTGCTGCTCAGCGGGCGTTCCACCACTGGACCCTCGCCGGAGGTCGGCTACATGCTCCAGCAGGACTATCTGTTCCCCTGGAGAACGATTGAGGATAACGTGCTGCTTGGGCTGGAGCTGACCGGAAGGCTTACTGGGAGCTCGCGCGCTAAATCCCTGCAGCTCCTGGCCGATATGGGGCTGGAGGGTAAGGAACACGCCTACCCGGCGCAGCTCTCAGGAGGGATGCGTCAGCGTGTTGCCCTCGTGCGGACACTGGCTACCGACCCCAGCCTGCTGCTGCTCGATGAGCCGTTCTCGGCGCTGGATTACCAGATTAAGCTGCAGCTGGAGGATCTGGTCTCGGAGACGCTGATGCGCCGGGGAACCACAGCTATTCTGGTTACGCATGACCTGTCTGAAGCGATTGCGGTCAGCAGCCGGGTCATTTTGCTCCAGCCGAATCCGGGCAGAATCCGCAGGGTTTTTGAGATTCCGGAAGCGATTCGCCGCACCCCGCCGCTGTATGCGCGGGACTTGCCGGGCTTCGCGGAGCTTTTTCACAAGGTGTGGAAGGAAATGGAACTGGCAGGGAGGGAAGAAAAGTGAATACAGAAGCGCAGCCCCGTGAGACGGCCTCCCGTGCGCAGTGGCTGGAACAGAAGCATGCAGATTACAAGAAGAAGAAGAAGCGCCGCAAGAGTCAGGTGCTTATGGTCCGGATCAGCCTGCTGCTGCTGTTTTTTGTGCTCTGGGAGGCCGGGGCCAGAATAGGCTGGATCGATGAGCTGCTGTTCAGCTATCCGACGAAGGTCTTCGGGCAGATCTGGGGGGATATGGTCAGCGGCAGTCTGTGGCCGCATCTGGGAGTAACTGTGGGGGAGACCGTGGTGGGCTTTGTGCTGGGCACCTTAATCGGGACACTGCTGGCTGTCGTCATCTGGTGGTCGCCTTTTCTGTCCGCCGTGCTGGACCCGTATATGGTCGTATTCAATAGTATGCCGAAGGTAGCGCTGGGGCCGATTTTCATTGTAATGTTCGGGGCAGGCTTCACCGCCATTGTCATTACAACCTTATCTATAACCGTGATTATCACGACTCTGGTAGTGTACAACAGCTTTTGCAGCGTGGACCCGAATCTGGTCAAGGTGGTCCGCTCCTTCGGTGCCTCCAAAGGCCAGGAGTTCTGCAAAGTGATTCTCCCGGCGTCGTTCCCGGCGGTGGTCTCCACCCTGAAGGTGAATGTCGGCATGTCCTGGGTCGGCGTCATTGTCGGTGAATTTCTGGTGGCGAAATCGGGGCTGGGGTATCTGATTATCTACGGCTTTCAGGTGTTCAACTTCACCCTGGTCATGTCGAGTCTGCTCATCATTGCGGCGGTGGCTACGGCCATGTACCAGCTGGTGGTGTATGTGGAGAAGCTGCTGTTGTCGAGACTGTAAGAACCATGTCATATTGTGTCTCTTGGCAAAATCTTGTACCATGACTATATCTTTATCTGAATGATGAAGCTTAACGGTGTAGGAGAGGTATTCACATGGGATTTCGTATTATTAAAACGGCGGCTGCAACTCTGCTGTCTATTTTGCTGGCAGCCGCCGCTGGTATTCCGGGTGCGCAAAGCGCGGGACTGCTGGCCATTCTCGGGGTGGAAACGACCCGCAAAAGGAGTCTACGCACGATTACGGCGCGCTTCTTCGCCTCGCTGGTGGGACTCTTTTTGGGTTGTATTCTTTTCTTTGTCCTCGGATTTCATTATTGGGTGCTCGGACTGTATGTATTGTTCGGTTTCCCGCTGATTGTCAAATCCGGCTTCAAGGAAGGGATCGTCACCAGCTCCGTTATTGTGTTCCGCGTATTTGGACAAGCTGATATCACAGTTCACATTCTGTTGCAGCAGATTGAGCTGCTGATGATCGGGCTCGGCTCGGCCGGACTCGTTAACTTCATCTATATGCCGCAGACCGGCGGGATGATTGCGGGTATCCGCAAAGAAGTTGACGGTTATTTCTCGGTGATCTTCCGGCAGATGGCGAGAACGCTGCGTGATCCCGGCTATATCTGGGACGGCAAAGAGCTGATCGGGGCAGGGGAGGTCGTGGAGAAGGGGCTGAGTGCGGCATCCAGGGAAATGGAGAATCATGTAATCCATCCCGATGAAGCCTGGAACGTGTACTTCTATATGCGCAAGGAGCAGCTGGAGTCCATCCAGAATATGCTGCAGCTGCTCTCGCAGGTGTACCGCCAGCTGCCGCATGGGGATATGGTGGCGGAGCTGTTCGACCAGCTTAGCGGCGATGTACTGGCTGAGGAATATACCGGCCGGACCGAGCGGCTGCTGGAGGAGCTGCAACAGGAGTTCCAGAAGATGGAGCTGCCGGATTCGCGTGAGGAATTCGAGATCCGCTCCGCCATTCTGCAATTATGCCGCGAGCTTGCGCTATATCTTAAGATTGCCAAGCGCTATAAAAGCCCGGTCGAGCTGCATCCGCTAAGGGATAAGCGGCCATCGAAGGGCAAGGCGTAAGCAAAACCATGTAATTTAGGTGTCAGGTATTCACATTCCAGTGTATTATAACGATAAGAAACATAAGCACAAAAAATGGGCTAGTCTCTTAAGTTATGTACAAAATCAATAATCTTGGTCTGGCAGGTGAGGAATATGAATAACAGCAATGATCAATATATCGGCAAACAGCTGGTAGCAAACCTTTTTAATCATAGCGGTGTATTTGTCTTGCCGGCATTGACCCTGCTCACCGGAGAGCATATCCGCCTGATTACGCAGCACAAAATCGTTCTGGAGCCTCAGGATGTGGTCCAGGTCGACAGTGCTGCATTCTATCAGCTGGCCGTGGATGACTGTACGGCGTCGATGGAGAATATTTTTGAACAGCTGCGCTACACGAAGACGAAACGTCTGCCGATGATTGAGCTCAGGAATGAAGTGCTCCCGTTCATTCAGCAGGTGAGCGAGAAGAATGATTTCTTTGGAATATTGTCTGCGTTGCAGACTAAGGACGACTATACATACAGGCATAATGTGGCGGTGGGCATCATCTCTACGCTGCTTGGCAAATGGCTGAAGCTGAAGCCGGACGAGCTGAGTATGCTGACAATTGCCGCGACGCTTCATGATATCGGCAAAATTATGATTCCCGCCGAAATTCTCACCAAGCCGGGACCCTTGAGTGAGGATGAATATGCCCTGATGAAGAAGCATACCACCTATGGATATGAAATGATCCGCGATACGGTGGGCACCACTCATATGCAGGCGCTTGTAGCGCTCCAGCATCACGAGCGGATGGACGGCAGCGGTTATCCCTTCGGCGTGCTGGGCCACCGGATTACGGATTTCAGCAAGATCGTGGCGGTGGCGGATATTTTCCATGCGATGACTTCGGACCGCTTCTACCGTACAGCCGCGCCGCTGTATGAGGTGCTTAAGCAGATAGACGAGAATGTCTACGGCAAGCTGGACCCCTATATCTGCAGTGTGTTCATTAATAAGCTGATGCAGTCGATGATCGGCAATGAGGTGCTCCTGACGGACGGGCAGATTGGCAAAATCATTATGATTCTGGCTCATGACCCGCTGCGTCCGCTGGTGAACATCGGTGAGGACTTCATCGATCTCAGCCGCCACCGGCAGCTTGGCATCGTACGTGTTCTTTCCTAGCAGGGGGCCTCTGCCCCTTCCCGGCTTAAGATGATGGCACCACAAAAAGTAGCGGTTTTCCCGGTTTGGGGAAGGCGCTACTTTTGTTTTTTTTCGGATCGGGAGACTCATAATGGACTAAATCCGGCAATAAAATGAAGCAAAGGGCTTCAGTTACGGCATCTGAGGGCTTACCCAAATTTATTTCTACTCTAACAATCAACAAATGCCCAGAACGTGCATACACTTGATAGTGAATGATTGTATGGAGGAGGTTCAAAGATGTCATTAAGCCATAAACGTCAAACAAGGGAGATCATTACGAAGGCAATTTGCGGCAAAGGTCGTAAGTTCTCTACCGCAACCCATACCGTGACTCCGCCACACCATCCGACTAGTATTCTGGGGGCTTGGATCATTAACCACCAGTACGAAGCGGTTGCCGCCGGGAACGGAATCGAAGTAATTGGTACCTATGATGTGAACATCTGGTATTCGTACGACAAAAACAAGCAGACCGAGGTTGCCAAGGAAACGGTCTCCTATGTGGAGCTTATTCCATTGTCGTACCTCGATCCGAGACACCGTGCTTCCACGGCACAGGTCTCTGCGGAGGCAACGCAGGAACCCAATTGTGTGGAAGCCGGGGTATCGCCGGGCGGAGGCAGTGTGACTCTTCGGGTGGAACGCGAGTTCGAGGCGGAACTGGTGGCTGAGACCAAGGTCCGCGTGTTTGTCAGTGATCAGAGTGATGATCTGGAAGACAAGGATTATGATTTTGACGGCGAGAGCTTTGATTACGATGATCTGGACCCTGACGCTCTGGATGATGAGTTGTAGGAAGCAATACGCCGCTGCCTGAAGTTCTGTATGGGTTATGATCCATTATATGATGAGAGGGCAGCGGCGTAGAGGGCGAATGCCCTCTTTTTTTTAAAATGTGAAAATATTTTTTGAATGGTAAGGATGATTGTGCTATTTCCACTTGATAATTTGGGGGTCAGGTTTCCTCAGCGGCTTATGCTCAAAGGGTATTGTCCGGTTATAGGACGGTGCGCGAGGGGATACGGCCCTGAGGAATTTCGTATGGGCGGAGGCATCAGACATGAATGAAGGGCTGAACGTATTCCGGCAGCTTGCGCCGGAGCAGATTGAACGCAGGCTCCGGCGCTGCGGGATTGAGGCCGACTCCGATTCTATCGCTAGAGGGGCACGGCGAAAAGATACAAGAGACACTCATGCTCATACTCATTCACATGGACAAGACCCCGCAAGCTACAGACAGCACTACCGCGTGCTTATTTTTAATCTGGCCATGCTGAACTGCCAGCCGCTTGGAGCGGGAGCGGCTATGGGCGGGGTGCTGGGGGCTGGTGGGGTAGGAGCTGGATGGTTGGGTGGGAGTGATAGTGCAGGAGCTGAGTTAGGTGCTGAGCGGCAGGGTGGGGATGGGAGGGGTGAGGTAGGAGCTGGGGGGCAAGGTGATTATGGGAGTGGTGTAGGAGGAGTTGGAGGGCAGGGTGAGTATGGGAGTGGTGGGGTAGGAGCTGGGGGGCAAGGTCGGGATGGGAATGGTGGGGTAGGAGCTGGAGGGCAGGAGGAGTATGGGAGTGGGAGGGGAGGAGCTGGAAGGCAGGGTGGGGATTGGAATAGTGAGGTAGGAGCTGGAAGGCAGGGTGAGTATGGGAGTGGTGGGGATGCGTTTGGCAGTTTAGGTGGAGGGGGAAGGGAGTTGCGGGGGGCTGCAGGGGTTCTGCGGAATACTGCGGTGCGGGCGCTGTATAGTCTGGGACTGGACAGCGGCGAAGTGGAGCTGCGGGCTATGGGCGAACGGCGGTACATGGTGACAGGCATCACTCCGGTGATGCCTGAGCCCCCAGGAGCGCTGCCTGAGCCGTACCGGTCAGCTTCCGCAGCGCTTGCGCGGATGCTTGACAGTGAGCAGCCGGGCCGGCCCGGGCTGCTCATGGGCATGGACCCGGAGTTCCTGCTGCTCCGGGAATCCACGGGCCGCGTCGTGCCGGCGTCGCGGTACCTGCCCATGGAAGGCGTCGCGGGCTGCGACGCCGGACCCCCGGGAACGCGCGGCGTGTTCCCGGTGGCGGAGCTGCGCCCTGCGCCGCGCGGGGAACCGCGCGCGCTGCTGGCGCAGCTGATGTCCGCCGCACGCGAGGCGGACCGGCTCATTGCCGACCGCTCGCTCCGCTGGCGGGCGGGAGGAATGCCGCTGCGGGGCTGGGCCCTCGGCGGCCACCTGCACTTCAGCGGCGTCACGCTGTGTGCGCCGCTCCTGCGCGCGCTAGATAACTATCTAGCGCTGCCTCTGTTCCTGCTGGAGGACATCCGGGCTGCGGCCCGGCGTCCCCGCTATGGTGTGCTCGGCGATTTCCGCCCTCAGCCGCATGGCGGCTTCGAGTACCGGACCCTGCCGAGCTTCCTGGTCTCCCCGGTCATCGCCAAAGGCGCGGTCTGCCTGGCTCACCTGATCGTGAGCCATTATGAAGACCTGCCGCTGCGCCCGCTTGACCGGGAAGACCTGCATGCCGCCTTCTACAGCGGCGGCAAACCTCCTCTGCGCACAGCCTGGCCTCCCCTGGAGGCGCAGCTGCGTGCACTGGGCGGCTACGCAGCCGCCGCCCGGTGGATTGATCCGCTGCTGAGCGCCATAGCGGAGCAGCAGAGCTGGGATGAGTCGCGGGATATCCGCGGCTCCTGGGTACGGAGCGCCCCGCCGGACTCCGGGGCGCTGCCCTCCGGGCGGGCGGATGCTTATCAATAGAGCCCGCCGCCCCTCAAGTCCCGATAGCCGCCGGTTACAGCTTTTCTGCACCGCTAGGTGTGGGAAGCTGTAGCTATGGCGGCTATTTTCTAACAAACTACTGTGCTCAAGTACTACTCTCAATTCCTCTGGATTTCTCTCAATTACCCAAGTTACTTAACAAATCATCCCTTTAATCATGCGCCCATTCATGAAATTTCGATCGAAGCGAACATTCAGTGATAGGTGTCTAGCGATAGGTGTACTCTGTACAACTACACACTCTAAAAGAGGTTTTTTCCCTTTCTAAGTGTAGTCTGTACAACTAAATTTGCCCGAATGGCGAGAACCCAAGTACAAATGGATTTTTAAATGTACAAACTACAACTAAACGGATTATCGGACGTTTTAGTTGTACGAATTGCAATTAAGCATATATCAAAGTGATTGCATTTACTGCAGCAGAGTTGCCGTTTGCCAGCGCTGAGATTCATTCTGATGTAGTTCGTACATTAGATTTCGGGGATTTGGTCCGAAAACTCTCCTTTTAAGGATTTCTAATGTACGAAGTGCAACAGATCCTATTTTTCAGCCAATTACAGGGCCATCTAATGTACAAATTACAATAGAAAAAAAACCTGCCGGAAATTCTCATCTCCTTCCCCATAAGTTACTCACACCCGCCCCCACATCCTCGCCCAGCCCAGCATCCCGCCTCAATCTGCCCCTCGCATTCTCATCTCCTTCCCCCCAAGTTACTCACGCCCGCCCCTACATCCTCGCCCAGCCCATCATCCCGCCTCAATCTGCCCCTCGCATTCTCATCTCCTTCCCCCAAGTTACTCACCCCCGCCCCCACATCCTCACCCAGCCCAGCATACGCCTCACTCCGCCCCTTACACCTGCCCCCACATCTTCACATTCTTCCCACCCCCAAACCAATATATCTCCCACACTCACATTCCACACTCACATCTCGCACTCACTCCCACAAAACCCCTAATCCCCACGCGCCAACCCGCCCGCCATCCGCCCTGAACTCCCGCCCCAACTTTTAGCAACCGCTGCCGTTATGCCGGGGGTAACCCGGGGAGCGGAGTTTCTGCTATAATAGAGAACAGTATGAAGTAGGCATGGAGGTAGACGATGGCAAACTATACGCCGATGATTCAGCAGTATCTGAGAGTAAAGGAAGGGGCTAAAGACGCTTTCCTTTTCTTTCGTCTGGGCGATTTCTATGAAATGTTTTTCGAGGATGCCTTGCTTGCATCCAAAGAGCTTGAGATTACTTTAACAGGCCGCGACGGCGGGATCGGGGAAAAAATCCCGATGTGCGGTGTGCCGTATCATGCGGCCGAAGGGTACATACAGCGACTGATCGAGAAGGGCTACAAGGTCGCGATCTGCGAGCAGCTGGATGATCCTGCGGTGACCAAAGGGATGGTCCGCCGCGATATCGTCCGGGTCGTTACACCGGGTACGGTGATGGACGGCAAGATCATTTCGGATAAAAGCAACAACTACCTCGTCTGCGTAACAGAGGAAGACGGGATGATGGCACTGGCTGCCTGTGATTTGACGACAGGTGAGCTGTATGTCACATCGGTTCTCTCCAGCAGCGAATGGCTGCGCGACGAGATTGGAATCTACGAGCCGGCGGAGATTATTGGCGATTCTGCCTTGCTTGAGCAGCTGCGCAGTGAAGCTTCCCTGCTGGCCAAGCCTGTGGTCTATACGCCGTGGGACAAGCAGGAGGAAGCGCTGGCCCGCCGCCAGTTCGGCGAAGCGGCCTGGGTCCGGCTGGAGAAGGAGCGCGGACGGTGTCTGGCGTTGCTGATCTCCTATTTCAGCGAGACCCAGCGCCGTTCCCTTGGACAGCTCACCCAGATTTCACCTTACGAGCCCGGGAATTTTATGATTCTCGATCCGTTCACCCGGCGTAATCTGGAGCTGACCGAAACGGTGAGGGAACGCTCCAAAAAAGGCTCGCTCCTCTGGCTGCTCGACCGCACCGAGACCTCGATGGGGGGCCGTCTGCTGCGCCGCCGGATTGATAAGCCGCTGCTGCAGCGCGCGCCGATTGAGCGCCGTCTGGAAGCTGTCGACTATCTGTATAACCAGTTCATTGTCCGCGAGGATCTGCGCGGGGCGCTGAAGGAAATCTACGATCTGGAGCGGCTGGTTGGGCGTATTGCCTTCGGCAGCGCCAACGGCCGGGATATGAATGCCTTGAAGCTGTCTCTGGCACAGATTCCGACGCTCAAAGAGATGTGCCTGACCTCCGGCTCGGCTACCCTAAGGGAGATTGGCGCAGCTATGGATGAATGCGCGGAGCTTCGAGAGGATATCGAACGGGCGATTGTTGAGGATGCACCGGTATCTGTCCGTGACGGAGGAATCATCCGCGGGGGTTACCATGAACGGCTGGACGAGCTTCGGGAAGCCAGCAGCAGCGGCAAGCGCTGGATTGCAGAGCTTGAAGCGAAGGAACGCCAGGTTACCGGAATTAAATCCCTCAAGATCGGCTATAACAAAATTTTCGGTTACTATATAGAAATTACCCGCTCCAACCTCTCTTCGCTGCCGGAAGGCCGCTATGAGCGCAAGCAGACGCTGGCGAATGCCGAGCGTTATGTGACCCCGGAACTGAAGGAGAAGGAAGCGTTGATCCTGGAAGCACAGGATAAGATGACAGATCTGGAATACAGCCTGTTCACCGAACTGCGCGAGCGGATCAGCAGCCAGGTTCCGCGCCTGCAGGCGCTGGCCGAGAAGGTGGCCGAGATTGATGTGTACCAATGCCTCGCAGCGGTCAGTGCCGAGCACCGGTTCGTGAAGCCGAAGCTGTCCGACAGCTATGATCTGCGGATTGAAGGGGGACGCCATCCCGTAGTCGAGGCGGTGCTGAAGGATTCGGCATTCATTGCCAACGGCAGCACACTCAGCAAGGATGAGGGCAATATCCTGCTGATAACAGGACCGAACATGGCCGGCAAAAGCACGTATATGCGCCAGGTGGCGCTCATCTGCATCATGGCCCAGATCGGCTGCTTCGTGCCTGCGGCCAGTGCCGAGGTGGCACTGATCGACCGCATCTTTACGCGGATCGGGGCAGCGGATGACCTGATCGGCGGCCAGAGCACCTTCATGGTCGAGATGGCCGACATTCAGGTCATGACCGAGAAAGCAACCGCCCGCAGCCTGATCATCATCGATGAGCTGGGCCGGGGGACTTCGACCAGCGAGGGGATGGCGATTGCCCAGGCGGTGATCGAATATGTGCATGATACCATTGCCTGCAAGGCGCTGGTTTCCACACATTTCCATGAGCTGGCCCATCTGGAGCAGAGTCTTAGCGGTCTGCGGAATTATTCGATGGCGGTGCAGGAGAGCGGAGACAAGGTCAACTTCCTCCGCAAGCTGGTGCCGGGAGCTGCGGACAGCAGTTACGGGATCTATTGTGCAAGGCTGGCTGGATTGCCAGAAGGGATTATCGACCGGGCCTACGGGCTGCTTCAGAGCATTGAGCAGGCTTCTCCGCCGGGCAGCACAGCACTGAATTACGGCACGAGTTACAGTGAGCGGAGCGGGAGCGGAACGGTCATACAGGAGAATCAGACTATCGCTGCGCAGACGCCGGATGCCAAGGAAGTAGCTGCCACAGGCAACCAATCCTATTCGGCTGAACGCACCTCGCAAGCTCCAGCACATTCGGACCCGTATCCCGAAGCAGCAGCTTCTATGGCTGCCGGACAACGGGAAGCTGCCGCATCCCTTGCTTCTCCTGTTGAGGAAGAGGACAATGAAGTGGTGCAGCTGTCTATTTTTGGCGAGGAAGAGCCGCGCAAGAACCGCAAGGGCGGGGCAGCAGCACCGGCAGTCAAAGAAAATCCGCTGCTGAAAGAGCTGATCTCGGCCGTTCAGGGCGCGGATCTGATGAACATGACCCCGCTGCAGGCGATGGGCCTGTTGAATGAGCTGAAGATGAAGGCCCGGGAGCTGTAATTCAGCGGAATTGCTGACAGCAATCTGTTTACAGTAAAGCACGGTGCGGACTGAGGTGCCCTTATTCCTGATAGAAGTATGCTTTTTGCAAGCTTGCGGACACAGTGGCGCTTATGTCAGGTTATTTCACCCCATGTTTGTGCTGGAGAGGAAATAAGCGCACTCTAGTCCGTTCGGTCCCCGAGAGGGGCTGTTTTGATCCAAATAAGGCTTTTACAGTCCGTTAATGTTCAACACTATCTATAAAATAAACCGATGCGGGGTGAACGAATATGGCTAAAATTCATGTGCTGGATGAGCATATTGCCAACCAGATTGCTGCCGGGGAGGTAGTTGAGCGTCCTGCTTCTGTAGTGAAGGAGCTGGTCGAGAATGCGATCGATGCGGGCAGCACCCGCATTGAAGTCTCTGTGGAAGAGGGGGGCTTGCAGAGTATCCGGGTCAAGGATAACGGCTCGGGGATTGAGCCGGAGGACTGCGAGACCGCATTTTACCGCCATGCGACAAGTAAAATTGCAAACGGTCGTGATCTCTTCCTGATCACCAGCCTCGGCTTCCGTGGAGAAGCGCTGGCGAGTATCGCGGCGGTATCGAAGCTGACCCTGCTGACCGCAAGCGGAGACGACGGGAAGGGGCGGGTGCTGGACATCGAGGGCGGCAGGCTGATCCGTAATGAAGATGCCGCTTCCGGTAAAGGCAGTGATCTCACCGTGCGGGAGCTGTTCTATAATACGCCTGCCCGCCTGAAGTATATGAAGAGCATCCAGACCGAGCTGGGCCATATCTCGGATGCCATGTACCGGATGGCATTAGCCCACCCGGATATCTCCTTCACCCTCCAGCATAACAGCAATCAATTGCTGCATACGCTGGGCAACGGAGACCTGCTGCAGGTGATTGCTGCTGTATATGGCACCTCAGCGGCTAAGGCCATGCTCCCTGTGTCGGCGGAAGATCCGGACTTCCGGATCTCCGGTTACATCAGCCGCCCCGAGTGGACACGCTCGAACCGCAATGCGGTGACGACGCTGGTCGGGGGACGTTACATCCGCAGCAACGGACTGAACGCGGCTATCATGCGCGCTTACCATACGCTGCTGCCGATTAACCGTTATCCGCTGCTGGTCCTGAAGCTGGAGATGCACCCGTCACTGGTGGATGTCAACGTACATCCGGCCAAGCTTGAAGTACGCTTCAGCAAAGAACCCGAGCTGTACGGGTTCATAGAGCAGCAGCTCCGCTCGCTGCTGATGGGCCAGAGCCTGATTCCGCGCCCCGCTAAGGAGATCATCGGCGGCAAGAACAGCAGCTCATTCATTCAGGAGCAATTCGCCTTCTCCAAAGGCGCAGCTCCGGGCAGTATTCAGCAAGGTACGGAAGCGGGAGGCACAGATAAGTCAGCAGATCCGCGCAGCTACGGCCAGGGAATGCCTGGCGGAGCTGGCGTCGCAGGGGGCAACCAGCCTCCCTCCAGCGGACGGAGCGGTGCTCCGTTCTCTGGAAGCGCTGGTCCATTAAAGGACCCTGCCGCTGGAGCCGCTGGAGACCCTTATGCTGCTTCCCAAGCATCCGGGAATACCCAGCCTTATACTGGCAGCAATGCACAGGAGCAGCAGCAGGCCAGAGAGACGGCCGCTGCATACAGCGGTGGAAGCGCCGCCCAGGGTTCATACCGCCAGCCATCCTCCGGCCCCCGTGACAGCTACCGTCCTCAGGCAGCCATCGCTGGAAGGGGGCAGCAGCAGGCGGCCGGAGAGTTATACGCTCCTGCGGAGCAGACCGGCTCGGGTCTTCCGCAGTTTCCCGAACTGAATTATATCGGCCAGCATCACGGAACTTATATTATCGCCCAGAATGACAGCGGGCTGTACCTGATTGACCAGCACGCTGCGCATGAGCGGGTGAATTATGAATTTTATTACGAGAAATTCGGCAAGCCGGAAGATGCCTCACAAGAGCTTTTGCTGCCGATTACGCTGGAGTTCACGCCTTCGGAGAGCAGGCAGCTCAGTGAACGGCTGCACTGGTTCGAGCAGGCGGGGGTTGTGCTTGAGCATTTTGGCGGACAGACCTTCCTGGTCCGTTCCTTACCGTACTGGTTCCCGGAAGGGGACGAGAAGGCGGTAATCGAAGAGATGGCAGAGTGGGTGCTGAGCGAACGGTCGATTGACCTCGCCAAGCTGCGTGAGAAATCCTCCATTCTCTGCTCCTGCAAGGCTTCAATCAAAGCCAACCAGAAGCTTACAGAACTGGAAGTGGAATCGCTCCTCACCAGGCTCGCGGCTTGCCGTCAGCCTTATACTTGCCCGCATGGACGTCCGATCGTTGTCTCTTTCTCGGCCTATGATCTGGAGAAGCTGTTTAAGCGCGTTATGTAGTGGCTATATTGTACATTTATAGAGTGCAGGATCGGAGGCAACATGATTATAACCACGGGCTTTGACCCGATACCGCAAGTGGTGGCCCGGGCCCGGGAGCTTGCGGACCGCACAGGCTGCGCCTATGCTCCGAGAGCGAAATTCTCGATGAGCAAGCTGGTGGAGCATTACGGGGACGAACAGATTCTGGTGGTCCTCCAGGAGGCGGTCCGGCTGATTACGCCGGGAATGCCGCCGATGGAATTCCATCCCAGCATGGGGTTTGTCCGCGCTAAAAGAATCTTAAGAGGTGAGCCGGACCCTATGATTGATGCCGCAGGTATGCTACCCGGCGACAGCGTGCTGGACTGCACGGCCGGACTTGGAGCGGATTCGCTGCTCTTCGCTGTCACCGGAGGGGAAACCTCCAAGGTGACGGCACTGGAGAGCTCGCTGCCGCTGTATGCCCTCCTGCTGGAAGGGATGAGCGGGTATGTGTCCGGTCAGATCAAGGTGAACGAAGCGCTGCGCCGGATTGATGTACAGCACGGGGACCATCTGGAATACCTGCGGGCCCAGCCGGACAAGAGCATCGACATTGTCTACTTCGACCCGATGTTCCGGGTGCCGCTGACGGATTCGGCGGCGATCTCGCCGCTGCGGCAATTCGCCAATCCTGCTGCATTATCAGCTGATAGCGTGGCTGAGGCAACCAGAGTGGCCCGCAAGACAGTGCTGCTCAAAGAGAAGGCGCTGAGCGGAGAATTTAACCGGCTGGGCTTCAAGGAGCTACTGCGGGCCAATGCCAAAACATCGTACGGGGTGATTACCATTGACAACTAAGACTAAACGCAAAGTGCTTGTACTGCTGGGTCCGACTGCGGTCGGAAAAACCAGACTGAGTCTGGAGCTGGCCGAAGCCCACGGAGCCGAGATCATCTCCGGGGATTCGATGCAGGTCTACCGCGGGATGGATATTGGTACGGCCAAAATCACGCCTGAGGAAATGAAGGGCATCCCCCATCATCTGATTGATATTCATGATCCGCAGGATGCGTATTCTACGGCTGAATTCCAGGAGCAGGGGGCCCGGCTGATCGAGGAGATTAGCGCGAGAGGCAAGCTGCCTTTTATTGTGGGCGGAACAGGACTGTATATTGAATCGTTATGCTACGGCTTCCGCTTCTCCGAAGCAGTGGCTGACGAGGCGTTCCGCAAGCAGCAGGAGGCCTATGCCGAAGAGCATGGGGCTGATGCCTTACATGCCCGTCTGGCAGCGGTAGACCCGGTCAGCGCGGAGCGGCTGCATCCCAATGACCGCAGGCGGATCATCCGCGCGCTGGAGATTTATCACCAGACGAACGTCCCGTTATCCGACTCACTTGCTGACCAGAACAAGGAGTCACCCTACGATTTATGCCTGATCGGTTTGACAATGGACCGGGAAATACTATATAAACGTATTGAAGAGCGAATTGATCAGATGCTGGCGGATGGCCTCGTGCTTGAGGTCCAGCAGCTGCTGGATCAAGGCTACGGCAGGAGTCTTGTGTCTATGCAGGGTCTGGGCTATAAGGAAATTGCCGCCTACCTGGAGGGGGAGATGACGCTGGAAGAAGCCGTAGTGCTGCTGAAGCGTGATACCCGCCGGTTTGCCAAGCGGCAGTTGTCATGGTTTCGCCACATGAAGGAGATTCAGTGGATCGACGTCCTGGAGAGCCAAAACTTTTCTGAGAATTTCGCAAAAATAAATGGTATAATAGCAGGAAAGTTTCTTACAGGTCTTGAATATACTTCTGAACAATCTAATTGAACCATTGGGGGTACGTCATATGAACAAGTCCATTAACATTCAAGATACGTTCTTGAACCAGCTGCGCAAAGAGAATATCCCTGCCACAGTATATTTGACCAACGGATTTCAAATCCGGGGAATTATCAAAGCCTTCGACAACTTCACCATTGTCATCGACAGTGACGGACGCCAGCAGATGGTGTACAAGCATGCGATTTCCACGTTTACTCCGCAACGAAGCGTATCACTGATGCAGGAGAACAATAGCGAGAATTAAGATTTTACCGTCTTGAAGCGAAACCTTTTTGTTTATAAATCGTTTGAATAGAGAGTGCGAGAGAGCAACCTGAGAAGGTTGTTCTTTTCATTCGTGAACATCATTTATGTTTTTTCCGTTAAGGGAGTCAGGAGGCAGCATGTCCAGAGACCAACTAACCCGGAGCGGCGGCAACAGAAACAGAGGAAGTCAGCCGCCGAGCTCTCAAGGGAAGCCGAAGAAAAAAAAGAAAAGATTCTTAACCAAAAAACGTGTGCTGTGGAGTTTGTTTTTTTCAGTTGCGCTGGCTATTTTTTGTGCGCTGGGCGGTTACTTGTTCATCATGCTGAACGGGCAGAAGCTGCTGGATGAGAACAGGGACAAGCTGACGGTGAATCCGCCGACGCAGATCTTTGACCGGAACCGCAATCTGATCGGCGAGCTGTCGTTGGAGAAGAGTGATCCGGTGGAATACCAGGATATTCCCGAGCTGCTGATTACCGCGTTTGTGGCGACCGAGGATAAACGGTTCTTCGAGCACAACGGGGTGGATCTCTGGTCCATTGGACGCGCGGCTGTCAAGGATATTGCGGCACGCAGCATGGTTGAAGGCGGGAGTACGATCACCCAGCAGCTGGCGAAGAATATCTTCCTGACCCGGGATAAGACCTTTTTCCGCAAAGCGACCGAGGTTTCGATTGCTGTAGCACTCGAGAAGAACGAAACCAAAGAAGACATCATTAAGATGTACCTGAACCGGATTCCTTTCGGCGGAACCATCTATGGGATCAAGGCCGCTTCCATCCGATACTTTGGCAAGGAGAATCTGAAAGATCTCAAGCTGTGGGAAATGGCTACGCTGGCTGCAATGCCTAAGGGGCCTTCCCGCTATAATCCGCTGCGCAATCCCGAGCTGTCGAAGGAACGCCGCGGTGTTGTGCTTCAGCTGATGTATGATCAGAAAAAGATTACCAAGGAGCAAATGGACGAGGCTAAGGTCGTGGATTACAACTACAAGCCGCCTGAAAAGAAGCAGCGTTACCAGGCATTCATTGATTATGCGATTGGTGAGGCTGAGGACAAATTCGGGCTGACCGAGGATGATCTCAACATCGGCGGGTACAAGATTTATACAACCATGGATAAGCATGCCCAGGAGACGATTGAGGATGCTTTTGCCGATAGTGATAACTTTGAGAAAAGTGTGGACGATGAGCTGGTACAAGGCTCGATGACCATTGTGAATCAGGAGAACGGCAGCGTTGTAGCCTTGATGGGCGGACGTAATTATGAGAAAAAAGGCTACAGCCGGATCGACGGCAGCCGCCGCTCACCGGGGTCTGCCTTCAAGCCCCTGGTATCCTATGCACCGGCACTGGAATCCGGCAAATTCACGAATGATTCCATGCTGAGCAATGAGAAGCAGTGCTTCGGCAAATATTGTCCGAACAACCTGCACGGATACTCGAAGTCGATCAGTATGAGCGATGCGCTGACGAAGTCGGAGAATATTCCGGCAGTCTGGCTGCTGAATGAGATCGGTGTGAATACCGGCTTCCAGTTCGCTAAGAAGCTGGGCATCGATCTGAAGGATGAAGACAAGAACCTGTCTCTTGCCCTCGGGGGTATGAGTAAAGGGACGAATACGCTGGAGATGGCCCAGGCCTACAGTGCCTTTGCCAATGGCGGAGAGCTGCGGGAGGCATATGCCATCAAGTCTATAGCTGATGCTGATGATAAGACTGTCTACAAGGCAAACACCAAGCCAGACCGTGTAATGAGTGAACAGACGGCTTATCAGATGACAGAGATGATGCAACGTGTTGTACAGGACGGTACAGGTAAAAAAGCAAAAATTAACCGTCCGGTAGCCGGTAAGACCGGTACAACACAAAGCGGATATAAGGGCATCAGCTCGAACCGTGATGTCTGGTTCGTCGGCTATACGCCGGAATGGACGGCAGCGGTATGGATGGGCTACGACAAGCCGAGCAAGACCCATCTGCTGAAGAACAGCAGTCCGCTGGCCGCTGCCTTCTGGGGCAAGGTCATGGAGAAGGCGCTCGAAGGTGTACCTGCCAAGCAGTTCCCGGTACCGAAGGGCGCTGCTGTAGAGGTAGAGGCTACGCCGACGCCTGAAGCGGTATCGGCAGTAACGGGCTTCCAGGCTGCGTATGATCCATCCACGATGACGGTCAATATGAGCTGGAATCCTGCTGCGGCCAGCGGTGTAGAATACCGTATTTACCGCCGCGAGACGTCTGAAGCAGACTTCACCCCGCTCATGAACACTATGGCTTCGAATATCGGGGACATCAGTGCGATGCCGGGACTGTCTTACGAATATTATGTTACCGCGTATTATCAGGAGCTTGACCAGGAGAGCGAGCCGTCCGGGACTGTAACAGTGTCTGTCCAGGATGAGCTTCAGACTCCAGAGCCAGAGGTGACACCTGACCCGAATCTGCCTACGGATAACCCCGATAACGGCGGCAATTCGGGAAATGGAGAGAACGGCGGCAATCCGCCAGACAATGGACCTGGGAATAACGGATCAGGTAATAATGGTCCAGGTAATCACGGTCCAGGTAATAACGGCAATGGCCAAGGAGGGGATAACGGCAGCGGAGCAGCCACATCCCCGCCTGAGATGACACCGCCGCCTGCGCCAGCCACGCCAGAGCCGTTAGCGACACCGGCACCGGAGGCGACGAGCGGTATTGTCGATCCCGGAATCATCCCTGACCCGAATGCCGGAACCGATCCGGCAAGTGATCCGGGCAGCGGTTTTGTCGAAGGACCCGGCAATGTGCATTAGACTGACATGAAGTCAAATTCATAGCATTAACGATAACCCTGACAGCTCCGGGAGCTCTGCGCTATGCAGAATTGCCGGAGGTCGGGGTTTTCTTCAGCTTTTTGCCGTAATGCCGGTAACACTTGTTTTGAGTGTCTCTGCAAAATGTGTTAAGCTGAAGGCAACATTATCAGAAGAGGGTTATTCATATGAAACGTAAATTCGGAGACCGGGCCAATTGGCGCAGGATTACCCGCCGCCATTTTGCCTGCCGCTATGTGGAGACCCGGGAATTCAGCGGTTATATCACACTCTACACCATATACGGGCTGAAAGAGCCGCTATGGAAGAGTTACGGCAGGCATACATACCGCATAGCGGACAAGGGATATTCATGGCTGCAGTATTTTCCCAAGGACGGTAACTATATTGTGACGGCCATGTTTGATGAACGGCAAAATATTGTGCAGTGGTATATCGACACCTGCAAGGTCCAGGGCGTGACCGATCAAGGGGTTCCCTGGTTCGATGATCTGTATCTGGATGTTGTAGTGCTGTGGAACGGTGAAGTGTTCTTGCTGGATGAGGATGAGCTGGAGGAAGCGCTGGAACGGGAGGATATCACGGACAGTGATTATCAGTTAGCCTGGTCGACAGCCAATGCAATACTGCGTGCGATAGACGCTCATGCCTTTCCGTATTTCTCCCTTTCACTGAAGCATCGTGCCGAATTGTTTCATCACGGAGAATTTAGGAGGAAATAAATCATGGATTGGTATGTCTATCAACGGGATTCATCCCCGATCCGCAAAGTGTCGCGCAAGCGCCATCACCGTACGAAGAGGGTGCTGACGGTTTCGCTGCTGGTACTGATTGTGGCGGGATTCATCTGGTGCGGAGTAGTCTTTAACAGAATTAACAGTGCAGCAACCACCTCACCCCTGGTGAAGGCAGATGCCGGTATCATACTGGGGATGTCGATGTGGGGGGATGAACCGAGTCCGGGGCTGAAGGAAAGGCTGGATTATGCGCTTGAGCTGTATAAATCTGGTGCATTCAGCCATTTTGTCGTCTCCGGAGGGCTGGATCAGCCGGAGTATAAGTACACAGAAGCCGAAGGCATGAAGAGGTATCTGGTTGCCCATGGAGTACCGGACAAGTTGATCAATCTGGAGGACCAGTCTACCAGCACTTACGAGAACCTTCTCTTCAGTAAGACAGTCATGCAGCAGGAGGGATTGTCTTCAGCCGTCGTAATTACCCATGATTTCCATGGCCGCCGCGCCTTGGAGATTGCGCGTAAGCTGGGGTATAAGAACCCTGAGCTTGGTGTGACGGAGTCTAAAGTGATGTCGATGCTTAAGTATAAGCCCCGCGAAATCCTGGCCTACACCAAATGGAAATTCCAGGAGCTGTCGCTGTAAATCTGCTAATTTCCAAAACTGCTAATAACGCCTTTTATACTGGAATAGACTGGTTAGAGCAAGTCAGACCTGTATAATGAGGTGAACTAGGTGAACGGACATGTAGCGGCGGCAAGCAGTGGACGGGAAGAACGCAGACCGTCCAGGCAGATTAATATTGTGCTGAATAATCAGGCTCCGGCCCCGGTGTCCGGCTTGCCGGCTGATAGCGTTGGCGGCACGGCAACTCCCAAGACCGGCAGTCACAGCGGACTGTTCCAGGAGCTGAGCCGGGAACTGGATGCACTTGTAGGTCTGGATAACATCAAAGAGCTGGTCTTCGAGATCTATGCCCTGCTGCAGGTGGCCCAGATGCGCAGTGAAGCCGGACTTGCCACCGGAGGCCAGGCCTACCATATGGTATTCAAGGGCAATCCGGGGACAGGCAAAACCACGGTTGCCCGGATTGTGGCGAAGTTGTTCCAGCGGATGGGTGTGCTCAGCAAAGGGCATCTGATCGAAGTAGAGCGCGCTGATCTGGTAGGCGAATATATCGGACATACGGCCCAGAAGACACGGGATCTGGTTAAAAAAGCGCTCGGCGGCATTCTTTTTATCGATGAAGCTTACAGTCTGGCCCGCGGCGGAGACAAGGATTTCGGCAAGGAGGCCATCGATACATTAGTGAAATCGATGGAGGACCACCGCAGCCAGTTTGTACTGATTCTGGCCGGGTATTCCGGCGAGATTGATTATTTTCTGATGAGCAATCCGGGTCTGCCCTCGCGGTTTCCGATCCAGGTAGAATTTCCCGATTATACCATCGACCAGCTGCTGCAGATTGCCGAGCTGATGGCCAAGGACCGTGATTATATTTTGATGCCGCAGGCCATACTCAGACTTAAGCAGCATTTGCTTACGGAGAAGACAGAGAGTCTGCACGCTTTCAGCAATGCAAGGTTTGTACGCAATAGTATTGAGAAGGCTGTACGTGCACAGGCTGTACGGTTACTGAACCAATATGAGAGCACAAGTCCGGGCAAGCAGGAGCTGATGACGCTGCGGATTGAGGATTTCAAAGGATAGTATAGGAAGAATAGATAAGGAGCATGGAATGAATGGCAATTACAACACATGATACAGAGACCGAAATGCAGGACCGCGCGATCCTTGTCAGTCTGGTTACGGACAAAATTAAACGCACGGGCATAGATCCAGAGCTTTCGCTTCAGGAACTGGTACAATTAGCCGAGACTGCCGGGGTAGAGGTGCTGGATGTACTGCGGCAGAATAAGGAGACCCCGGATTCGAGATGGTTTATCGGTAAAGGCAAGGTGGAAGAGCTTCGCATGGCCGCTGACGGGCTTGGCGCGAATACCGCCATCTTCGATCAGGAGCTGTCCGGGGCGCAGGTACGCAATCTGGAAGAGGCGCTGGATCTCAAAATCATTGACCGTACGCAGCTGATTCTCGATATCTTCGCCGGACGCGCGAAGACCCGGGAAGGGATCATCCAGGTGGAACTGGCCCAGTTGTCTTATCTGCTGCCGCGCCTGTCCGGGCAAGGCAAGAATCTGTCGCGTCAGGGAGGCGGAATCGGTACGAGAGGTCCCGGAGAGAGCAAGCTGGAGACGGACCGCCGGCATATCCGTGACCGGATTACCGAGCTGAAGCGCCATCTGGACGAGGTGGTTAAGACCCGAGGGCTGCACCGCGAAAACCGCCGCAAGAGCGGTGCGGTTCAGGTGGCGCTTGTTGGCTATACCAACGCCGGCAAATCCACGCTGCTGAAGCAGCTGACCGATGCCGATGTGTACATCGAGAACCAGCTATTCGCAACCCTTGATCCTACCTCACGTGTGCTTCAGCTTCCAGGCGGCAAGGAGGTCGTGCTTACGGACACCGTCGGCTTCATTCAGAATCTGCCGCATGATCTCGTAGCCTCCTTCCGCGCTACCCTGGAGGAAGTGAATGAAGCCAATCTGGTGCTGCATGTGGTGGATGCCTCATCTCCGATGCGTGAGGAACAGATGCAGGTCGTTCAGACGATTCTGCAGGATCTGGGCGCGGCAGGCAAACCGCAGATCGTTCTGTTCAACAAGTCCGACCTGTGTCAGCCGGAGCAACTGGAAATGCTCCCGACCGGTGAGGGCTTCCTGAAGATCAGTGCTTTTAATGAGGACGACCTCTCACGGATCACAGAGATCATCAGCGATCAGCTGGCCGGGGATACTCTAATCTTCCGCATTCCCGGAGACCGGGGGGATCTGTCCTCTCTGCTCTACCGGGTGGGCGAGGTGCTTGAACAGAATTACGACGGCAGCGATGTGCTCTATAACGTGAGGCTGAATAAAGAGGATTATGATAAATGGAGCTACAAGCTGGCTGAATTCGTGGAGCCGCAATAATTGCTTATCTGACCCCGTTTGGAGCTTACTTGGCTGGTTAGAAATGAAGCATTCATAGCCCCGCATTGCAACAGTCTGCTTCGGATATTGATCCAGGCAGGCTTTGCTGTGCGGGTTTTCCCTGATGCAGAAGCGGAACATCATTATACAGGAATGTTAGGAGAGATAAAGGGGACATGGCAGGATTTGCAGAGGATTTATTACAGGCAGCGGAAGCTGCAGAGCTTGAAATCGAAGGTGCGGTTAAGGCGCTGGACCGGATTGTGGATCATAATCAGTGGAAGGTGATCGAAGCCTTCCAGCGTCAGCATGTGAGTGATTTTCACTTCGCGGGTTCTACCGGATATGCCTACAACGACCGGGGGCGCGAGGTGCTGGATCTGGTCTATGCCGAAGTATTCGGTGCGGAAGCTGCGCTAGTCCGGCCGCATTTTGCTTCAGGAACTCATACAATATCTACAGCTCTGTTCGGTGTGCTACGGCCTGGAGATGAGCTTCTGTACATTACAGGACGCCCCTATGATACGCTGCATAAGGTAGTTGGCAAGCCGGGGGATGGGACTGGCTCTCTGGCGGATTTCGGCATCGGCTACCGTGAGACTGCGCTGACAGAAGAGGGGAAGGTTGACTGGGATGAAGTCGCTTTGGCGATCAGCGACAAGACCAAGGTCATCGGAATCCAGCGTTCACGCGGCTATGACTGGCGTTCGTCCTTCACGGTCGCTGAGATTGGCGAGATGGCAGCACGGGTAAAAGCCATTAAAACGGATGTCATCGTATTCGTGGATAACTGTTATGGAGAATTCACCGAGACACTGGAGCCGCCGCAGGTAGGCGCTGATCTGGTGGCCGGTTCGCTGATCAAGAATCCCGGCGGCGGAATCGCCGAGACCGGCGGTTATATCTGCGGCCGCGCAGAGCTGGTGGAACTGGCGGCCTACCGCCTGACAGCACCAGGAATCGGCGGGGAGGTAGGAGCGATGCTCGGCACGACGCGCGGCTTGTATCAAGGTCTATTCATGGCTCCACATACGGTGGGACAGGCTGTGAAGGGAAGTGTCTTCGCATCCGCGGTATTCCAGCGCTGCGGCTTCACCACCAAGCCTGCCTGGCATGAACCGCGCACGGATCTGATCCAGGCGGTGGCTTTTGACGGACCCGAGCATCTGATTGCCTTCGTACAAGGTATTCAGCGCGCAGCAGCGGTAGACAGCCATGTCGTGCCTGAGCCTTGGGACATGCCCGGATATGAACATCCAGTCATCATGGCTGCCGGGACATTCATCCAGGGCGGAAGTCTGGAACTGTCTGCGGACGCGCCGATCCGTGCTCCGTATATCGGGTATATGCAAGGTGGACTAACTTACTCCCATGTAAAATACGGGGTGTTAATGGCTCTGCAGAGCATGAGGGAGCGCAAGCTGCTGTAGCATCTGTGCGGCATAGAAACCGTTATGTTCATATGTCAGGCTTGGAGAGGAGAGTAGACCTTGCAGGAAGCAGCAGCTATTGAAAACTTACTCCAGAGAAAGCAGGACAATGAAGCTCCGGTTGCTGTAATGATGTGTGGAGTAGCGGGATCGGGCAAGACGACCTTTGCGCTCAAGCTGGAGCAGGAGGGATTCACCCGGCTGTCCATCGATGAGGATATCTGGAGTACCCATGGCCGTTATGGCCTTGATTACCCGGAAGAGGCTTATGAATCCTTCAAAGAGCAGTCGGAACGCAAGCTGCGTAAGGAGCTAATAGAGCTGCTTGCCGGAAAGCGCCATGTCGTGGTTGATTTCAGTTTCTGGCAGCAGCGAAGACGCGACGAATACAAACAGCTGATCGAGCAGCACGGCGGGCAGTGGGTTTTGGTTCACCTGAAGGTAGAGCCGGAAGAGCTGCGCCGAAGGCTCCGCATCCGCAGCGCTCGCTTTGACGCCAATGCGGCATTCACCATTACCGAGGAGATTCTGACCCGTTTCCTGAACGGATTCGAGACGCCGGCGGGAGAAGGGGAATGGGTCATTGAAGCATAACATGACATGAAGCGGGATAACGGGACTGTGATGTCGAATACAGGCTTGCCGCAGCCTTTGCAGCAGCCTGTGATTTTGCGTGAGGATTGCTCTATGTGATATACTTCGGGGAGCCTGATCCCATGCATCTGGCACTTTGATCTCTTAATCTCACAATGGGTGAAAGAAATCCTGTGAGAAAAACTCACATACCATTGACACGCCATATTAGGAAATGTACAATGAGATGAGAAAAAGATCATTGGAAGGTTGGATGAGTCATGGGTGATGAAATCCGCAGAAATATGGCATTATTCCCTATTGGAATCGTAATGAAGTTAACTGATCTATCTGCCAGACAAATTCGTTATTATGAGCAGCACAGCCTGATCGTACCTGCGCGTACCTCCGGCAACCAGCGTTTGTTCTCTTTTAATGATGTCGAACGTCTGCTTGAGATCAAGGCGTTGATTGAGAAGGGTGTAAATATTGCCGGCATCAAGCAGGTGATGAATCCTGTCTCGAAGGAATCTGAAGAAGCTACGGTTATTACCCCTGACACAGAGGTGAGACGTAGAGAGTTGTCTGATTCGCAGCTTCACCGTCTGCTGAAGCAGGAGCTGGTTTCCGGTAAAAGACCGGGACAAGTGTCTCTAATCCAAGGTGAGCTATCCCGGTTTTTTAATAAATAATATAGAGCTGTTGAAAGGGAGAGGGTAACGTGAGCTTTACTAAAGAGGATATTCTGCGCATTTCCAAGGACGAGAACGTCCGGTTTATTCGCCTGCAATTCACCGATTTGCTGGGAACGATCAAGAATGTTGAGATTCCAGTAAGCCAGCTTGAAAAAGCACTCGACAATAAAATGATGTTCGATGGCTCTTCCATCGAAGGTTATGTGCGGATTGAAGAATCCGACATGTATCTGTTTCCGGACCTGAGCACTTGGGTAATCTTCCCTTGGGTGACAGACAGCCGTGTAGCACGTTTGATTTGTGATGTGTACATGCCGGACGGAACACCGTTTGCCGGAGATCCGCGCGGTATCCTCAAACGTTGTCTGCAGGAAGCGGAAGAAATGGGCTTCACTGCTATGAACGTTGGACCTGAGCCGGAATTCTTCCTGTTCAGAACTGATGAGAAGGGCAATCCGACCACTGAGCTGAATGACCAGGGTGGATATTTCGATTTGGCGCCGATGGATCTTGGGGAGAACTGCCGTCGTGAGATCGTATTGACATTGGAGGAAATGGGCTTTGAGGTTGAAGCTTCCCACCATGAAGTGGCTTCCGGCCAGCATGAGATTGACTTCAAATACGCCGATGCCATCAAGGCAGCGGATCAGATTCAGACCTTTAAGCTTGTCGTGAAGACGATAGCCCGTCATCACGGCCTGCATGCAACCTTTATGCCTAAGCCTTTGTTCGGCATGAACGGATCGGGTATGCACGCCCACCAATCCCTGTTCAATGGCAGCGAGAATATGTTCTACGATGAGAGCGATAAACTGGGTCTTAGCAAGACAGCCCGTTATTACATGGCAGGGATTCTGAAGCATGCACGTGCTTTTGCTGCAATCACCAACCCGACGGTTAACTCTTACAAACGTCTGGTTCCTGGTTATGAAGCACCTTGCTATGTTGCATGGTCTGCAAGCAATCGCAGCCCGATGATCCGTATTCCGGCATCGAGAGGGCTTAGCACACGCGTTGAGGTTCGTAATCCGGACCCGGCGGCTAACCCGTACCTTGCACTGGCTGTAATGTTGAAGGCAGGTCTCGATGGAATCAAGCGTAAGCTGGATCTTCCAGCGCCGATTGACCGTAACATCTATGTCATGTCCGAAGAAGAGCGGATTGAAGAAGGCATCCCAAGCCTGCCGTCCGATCTGAAGGAAGCCCTGAACGAAATGATCCGCAGCCACGTGATCACCGAAGCCCTCGGCGAACATGCCCTGGCCCACTTCTACGAGCTGAAGGAAATCGAATGGGATATCTATAGAACCCAGGTCCACGAGTGGGAAAGAGATCAGTACATGACGCTTTACTAGGATACAGCAGCCCCTGGCGCTATACGCGCTGGGGGCTTTTTTGTATTTGTGGGAAGTTGAGGGGGAGTTATGATAAAAGAGGACATTATCACAAGGTTACCATATTTGTGAGTGTAGAAGTCTGAAGTGCTTTGCACACTTCCGTGACCTTATCTTGCTTGAAGAAATTAAGTTACATGCTCTATCAACAGACTAAAGACTACGCCATTGCTTCACTGGCGAATACGCTGATATTCAGGGTGATTTAGACTTCGTAACAATCGATTATGGACGGGGCAGGATCAAAGATGGTGAAATCGACTAAGATAACTCAACAACTGCGACGAGTAGATAACTGGAGAAGTTTTTTGCCCAACAACATAATATGGTGTGAATTCCGAAGTGTACCAGCATGAGTCCCAAATATAATAAAGATACTGAGGCGAGAGCTTTCTTACTATTCCATATCTGGTTGCGGTAATCTGTGACGGGCATATCACCCCGCAGCTCATGCCTACCACTTCCTGGCGACCGTGATCTCAGCGGCTAAAGATATGGATCGAGAACGAATCCGTCCAGATGAACTAATAAGTTCTGGACATCATAAAAACAGTCGATGGCCTTCTAAAGGGGGTAGTGCTACGAGGAACTCTTGATAAGAGTTCTACGCTCAAGCACCATCGGCTGTTTTTATGATATAAAGCACATTCACAAGTGTTCTTCTCAGAAGATAATAGATCTTAAAGAGGTGATAACTATGACAGAGGAACAGGCAAATACTATGATTAATCTTTTAGGGAAAATTTACAATAAGCTTGATAATATTGAACCTGCTGCAGAAAAAACGTACAAGATTGTTTCCGAACTTGAAGATTTGAAGTATGCTGTGAAAGCTATAAAAGATAACATGCAATAATTACAATCGAATGCTAGGTAATAAAACAAAATATTCATTTACATCGTGAGCGCCCTTCGAGGCGCTTTTTATTTTGCTCAGGAAAGTTTTCCTTAACTCTATATTGGAGGTGATGAAATGAAATTCGTACAACCAATACGAGATCCCCAAAAATTAGATGCTATGAAGAAGTACTTGTATTTCAAGAACGTCCGTGACTTCATCATGTTTTTTGTTGGAATTAACACAGGCTTTCGTATTTCAGACATTCTTCCCCTGACAGTCCGCGATGTTAAAGGGACGCACATAACGATAACCGAAAAAAAGACCAAGAAAATAAAGAGTGTGCTTATTCGAAAATCACTTCGGAAAGCACTAGATGCCTACATCAAAGACAAAGCCGATTTTGAATATTTATTTCCCAGCAGGAAGCGTAAAAGAGGTAAAGCATATCCGATCACGCCAAACATGGCGTACAAAATCATTAGAGGCGCCGCCAAAGAACTTAATCTCGAAGAGTTCGGTACTCACTCCATGAGAAAGACATTCGGTTAGAGATTGTACCTTGAAACGAAGGACATAGCGTTACTAATGGATCACTTCAATCATTCGGAGGAAAAGGTGACTCTGAGGTATGTAGGGCTACTACAGGATACCCTAGACGATGCTTTAGAGGACTTTGAACTCTAACGAATGAACTACAATAGGGTCATGATGAATTCATTTGAGGGAGTAAAGAACAAAACAAATCACATCAATGAAAATCCGTACTTTACGAATAACATACAATATATATTAAAGTGAATTCAATTAACAAATATTAGTAGAATACAGCAAGCAGCCCAAGCCTGAGTTCAATCTGAGGCTTATTTTCATTAGTAACGTTTGACCTATTTAGACCTTTGAAAAGTGAATCCAACTCAAATATGTAGTAGGGCCGAGGTGAGGATAGTTGACAAGGGAGAAAAGCCCGGATCGTGAAAAGGCGCTGAAGATATGGCTGAAGAGTGGATGGCAGAGGAAACCGAGCGAAATAGCGAAGGATTTAGGGGTCAGCCCATCACTAGTCCGCAAATGGAAAAGTACCGTAAAATGGAAAGACATTCCTGAGACAGCAGGGCGTCGAGGTGCGCCAAAAGGAAATATAAATGCGAAAGGGAACAAAGGTGGTAAGGGCGGGCCTGAAGAGAATCAGAAGGCGCTAAAGCACGGATTCTTCAGCAAGTTCATGCCTCAGGACCCCGAATATATGGAGATCCGTGAGATTGTTGAAACCATGAGCCCGGCAGATATGATCTGGGAGAACATGCTTAGTCTATATCAACGTTCTTGCTCCGTTCCGAACATTCCCGGTTTTTTCTTAGTCAGGACCTTCGTAACATCGTCCTTGTCCTTGACATGCGTAATACGGCGACCCCAAATAAATTGACCGCACAATGGCCGTTCATTAGGGTTACAGCATGATATATTTGTACTTTGGAAATCAGGCGAGAGTGACGCGCACGGCCGCACCTGCGGCGCTTTACCGGGGCGTACCTTCTCTCGCTTTTTCGTTTATGATGAATCTTCAAAAATTCCCTGAATTATTTGAAAGGAATAGGTGTTTTTTTGTCGAATCCATGTTTTAGGAAATACATACTGATTCATAGGAGAGTAGCATAATGAAGGATAAGTTTAAAGGATTAATGGTTGGACTTACAATTGGTTCATTGGTAGCAGGTTCTACAGTGTATGCCGGAACAAATGTTAAGTTGAACGTTGTACTGGAGAATATAAAGTACATGTTTAATGGCGTTGAGAAACAATCCTCACAATCAATTATCTATAACGGACAATTGTACGTCTCAGCAAGTTCTTTTGCTAAAAATTCAGGTAAAGATTTTACCTATGATGGTAAGAGCAAAACAGCTTGGGTTGGAAAGAAAGAAGGGACATTTAAGTACTTATCTGATATTTCTTATGCTCGTACAGACAAAGATGCTGCTGTATTCCATTTTGACAAATGGGTTGAGGTTGGAGATCCAACAAAAGCGTATAGCGGTGAATTCAGTATCAGTGATAATAAGTATTTACACGGCATAGGCTTGGAAAATAGGTTTTTTATGTCCAATAAGGGCCTCGGATCTATCGAATACAACTTAAATGGTAAGTACAAAAAGCTCACTGGATATATTGGTATTGATGATCATTCCAAAGATAGTGCTAATCCAGGAACAGTTAAATTTATTGCGGATGGGAAGGAAGTATACTATTCATCTGAAATGTTAGGTGGAGATTTGCCAAAAGAAATCAATTTGGATATGTCTGGTGTACTTAAATTAAGAATTGAGTTCACAACTTTAGGAGAAGATTATAAAAGTTCAACCATGATAGACTTTGTAGAAGCTAAGCTTTTTTAATAGCGGAGGTTACAAAGGCTGCTGGTGACTATGGTGCAGATTTGGTTCTTTCCAAAGACGGGAAACGAATTGTCGTTCAGGCTAAACGCTACAGTAAGAATGTTGGTCTGAAAGCAGTACAGGAGGTACGAGGGACAGTTTCGCATTACGGCGCTTCAGCTGCTTGGGTTGTTACTAACAGAGATTATACTGAACAAGCTTACAAACTTGCAAAGTCAAATAATGTGCGTCTCATCGGTCGTGAAGAACTTATCGAAATGCTCCTTCAAATGAGAGAAAAGATGATGGCTGCTTAAAAAGCTGATAATGCTAAGACGAGTGCCTGAACGAAACAGTGAGCAATTTAAAGCATAATCTGTAAATTGGTGTGATCAAGTCCTCAATTCACTGTTGGTGGTTATGACTCTTATTTCGCCGGCTCTGTAAAATGGTCTTGTCCTCCTTTGATACAAAGTCTGTAAAGATTTTAAGCAAAGAGCGCAGCACATTTGCTGCGGGTGCGGAGCGGACGCCACCGATCTGGCCAGGCTACCAGCACACATAGTAACTGTATACATATTCCGAAGTCGCTCATTACTGGGCGGCTTTTTTTATTGGGGGAATTATTATGAAGAAGAAGCAACATCAGCAGCGGTTGAAAGATCCGCTGAAGCAGCCAGCTAAGTGTAAAGGCCGCATATGGGGGCGTTGGGAAGGATTATCATAGTTTTTTTGGCAGGGTGAAATGTTAGAAGGTAAAAACTCCCTAAACGTCGAATTTTGATGATTGGGAGGTGGCACATGTTTTCTATTCATGATCTAACTGGTGCAGAAGCTAGGATGATCCACATTGCTGAGTATGAATATGGAGATTATTTTAAAGTTGCTAATAGTATCGTTATGTTTCTGTGGAAGTTTAGCGGAAAAATAGATCCGGATTTTTGGATTTTTGCAGCTTTTTTATCTCAGGTGCAGAAGAGTGCTCTGTTAGCGTTGATGTCAGCAGTGCGCCAGCATGATATTCAAACAAGTATGATGATGAGATATACATTAGAATCAGCGACTTTGGCGGTATATAGCACACATGAGAAAAACGAAGATTGTTATCACGAAATAAAAGCAGATGGTACCGTGTTGCCAAAAGATGCTTTGAGGAAGGCATATAAATGGATGCCGAAGGCTTATCCCGAATACAACCAAGCCGTGAAATTTCAGAAAGATACTCTCAACAAGTACTCGACGCATGGGAATATACTTCCATCAGTATTTAATGTGGATTTTCAAGAGGACGGCAAGGTAAGATTTAATTTTTTTGACACAACAACTAAGGATTTAACTAATTTCAAAATATGGTGTACTGCCGACATATGTTTTAAATTTCTCAATGTGATTGGTTATATCAATAAAGAACAACCGTTTTTTGACTCAGTACCAAAGTTCAATATGATAATGAGTGAATACAACTCGCAGATTAATCTTCTAAAGGAAAATCTACGACAGACTGAAACATTCAAAGGACTTTAAGCGCCCAAAGCGGGTGCTTTTTTGTGCTCTTATGTGACCTTCTGTGAGCTGTTCTCAGGGATTTTATTCAGGAACATGTGTTTGTGTTGAAGGGTAGAAAAGAGCAGTACGGGAAGGTCCTCTCCGTCTCCTGCTGCATTTTCGCCTAACCGAAGATGAAAAACCAACTCAACTCAAAGGCAAGGGAATCAGAGAGCAGTTTTCATCCTTGACCACTATCACAAGTTGTCTGATACTGGAAGATGAAGCGTTCAGACTGTATAGTGAGGGGACCGGAAAAATGAATTTTCTTGAATGGTTGAGTGGATTGAACTGGGATGTTTTATTGAGTGGCGTAGTCGGGGCGATTTTTGGCGCATTGGGTAGCATTATAGGGGGGCTATGGGCAACGAAGAGTAATATCAAGTTGCAACGAGAAGAGGCACAATTAATTGAGATGAGGAATCTGAAATTGAGCGCTGGAATCATCTATAATGACATATTAAGTCTTTTAAAAGAGATGGTTTACATGTCTAATTCAGAGCCAATTAAGAATATGGGTTTTGGATCTCATAATTCTAGATATGCTGATCATGTAGCAAATTTGAAAGATAAACTAAGTCCAGATGAACAATATGCTTTACATTATCTATACGGTCTTTTAATGAGATTTCAAAGAATCTGTCAAATTGAGACACATAATTTATCAGAACTAGCGGCATATGAAATGTCATTAGGAAAGGTGTTTGAACGATTTTGCAAGGAGGTCTACGGAAGTACAGAGAAATTTAGAATTCAAACTGGTAACCTTTCGCTTAAAAATTTTGATTACGCTCTAAGAACGATGGAACCACCTTTTGTGAAACTCTTTAATACTTTAGATGAATTGAGAAAATGAGGCGCCTTCGTGTGCTTTTTTTATATAGATATGGACTTCTGTGAGGCGACTAAGGCCTTGTAATTGAGGACATTCGATTGTAAAGGTGAAGTCGGGGAACAGCCAGTGTTGTATAAGCTAGGCGGTGAGCTGACGCTTTTGAGCCTGACCCTTCAACAAAACCATAAAAACATAAAGGCCCCCTACAGAATATGTAGGGGGCTTGTTTATCATTTTGAATCCATCAGTAATTGAGTGATAGCTGAAAGAAGATCTGGCGTATAAGCTACTTCAAACTCAGGACCTTGCCGAGGAGCTCTACCATGTGGTCGAATATTTAATCGAAGACAAGGCTTTCCTGTAAAACCATCTTCAACATAAGTTACTCTTAAGCTTTCGACTCCTTTAACCGTTTCAATTTCTACAAATTTTTGATTAGACGAGTCAGTTTTAATTTCATGGCCCATTTTAGCCCTCCTACAAATATGTACTACTCGTTAGTTCGTACAAAAATCACACTGGTGCCAAGGTTTACGGTCTCAACCTTCCAACCGGCATTTAACCAAGAGTGGGCTTGAGTTCGGCTGGGATGCATTGTGTTAGCCCACCAAGTTCGATCGGTGTGAGAAGAATCAGGAAGTTTATCTCCGAGAATCCTTTCAATTTCAGAGTAGGACATCTCAACCTCAATCTGATTTTTTAATAATCTTCAAGACGGGAATATTTGTTCATAGATAACCTCCTTATGTTTCCTAAATTATACATCAATATCCGGTGGGCTGACATGTAGCATGGCCAGAGAGCGCAGTAATGCCAAAGTAAGTGAATGCTAAAATATAAGTAGCTCCTTAATTTAATTATAGAGTGATAAAAGTGGGAGGCGCTGTAGTGAATAAGACAGAAAGTAATACAAAAATAACGAGAGCTTTCAAACAAAAGATACCAGTATACCGCAAGAGCCCAAAAACTTTCTTCAAAGAAGTCCTTAACTTCATCCCAGATCAATGGCAAGATGAAGTTTCAAGTGATATTGCAAATCATCGGTTCGTGACAGTTCGATCAGGCCAAGGAGTGGGAAAGACCGCTCTTGAAGCAGCCATAGCCTTGTGGTTCCTATGCTGTTTCCCATATCCCCGAGTGGTTTGCACAGCGCCTACAAGGCAGCAGCTAAATGATGTCTTGTGGGCTGAGATCAGCAAGTGGCAATCAAAGAGCCCGATTCTAAAACGAATTCTTAAATGGACTAAAACTAAGGTTTACATGAAGAACCATGAGGAACGCTGGTTTGCCGCTGCGAGAACAGCGACCAAGCCTGAGAACATGCAGGGGTTTCATGAGGATTACATGTTATTCATTGTAGATGAAGCCTCAGGCGTAGATGATAGGATCATGGCGGCAATCTTCGGTACCCTGTCCGGCGAATATAATAAGCTCATCATGTGTGGGAACCCAACAAAAACGAGTGGGTTCTTTTTTGATTCTCATAATAGAGACAGGGGCATCTATAAAACACATCAGGTGTCATGCCTGGACAGTCCACGCACCAGTAAAGAAAACATTGAAATGCTCAAGCGCAAGTATGGCGAGGGCAGTGACGTTTACCGAGTTCGTGTTCAGGGGCAGTTCCCGCGCGGTGAGGCAGGCACATTCATAACACTGGAGGCAGCGGAGCATGCAGCCAAAGAGGTGCAGATTAAAGCAACCGGAACAACTCTAGTTATCGGAGTTGACGTTGCCCGATATGGAGACGATGAAACAGCAATGTATGCTGGTATAGGCAAGAAGGCAGTGGCCAGCATAGCCACTTTAAAGAAAGCACAATGGTTACTGTAGGGAATGCTATTCGATTAGCAAAGGATATGTTACAGCAGCATCCAGAGGTTGAGCATGTAAAGTTTAATGTCGATGATACAGGGGTCGGCGGTGGCGTAACAGATCGTCTGATCGAAGTCATTAACGAAGAAGGATACGGCTGGGATGTGGTGCCGGTTAACAATGGCTCATCATCACTGGATGAGTATTGCGCTAACCTAGTCACGGAAATGTGGCAGTCCATCAGAACGGACTTGGAGACTAATCTGACCAACTTCATCAACGGCGAATCTGGAGTCATGCAATTGCCGGATTATGATACCTTGATCTCTCAGTTGGCTACAAGGAAGTGGCGTATGACTTCAAAAGGAAAGATGATTCTGGAGAGCAAGGATGATATGAAGAAGCGCGGTCTCAAGTCGCCTGACCGAGCTGACGCTTATGTTCTGACATTCGGAGAATTCATGGTCGAGGCACCGGAAAATGTCATGCTTCATACAATTGGTGGTGTAACGATTAGAAGGCAATAAACATGTCATGTTTCCTAGTATTGGAGGTGTTACAATAAAGAGGAATTGATTACTCCAATCCATTTGAAAAGAAGGTATGTTTCGTGAGGGATAAAAGAGAAATATTCAAAGAAATAGCCACAGGGTTGTCTAATCAACCTCTCAGTAGTCTACTTACAAAATTCCTAATCCTTAGCCATGACATAAATGCGGAATTTGAACAATGGGCAAAACTCGAACTTAGCGGTTATTTCCAGAAATATATTGAAGATGACACTAAAATTCCTGAGTATCGGATGATTGTAGGTCAGTACACTACAAATAACGGAACGGTTATTACCTTCGAGAATCCTGATTTATTGTTTGTACAAGAGTATAACATACCTCATGGAGTAGATGAATTGGAGGAGTTTTCCACTCGGCAAATTAACTTCCTAGGAATTAGTGACCCGCATCGCTTCAAGTTATTAAGAGACAAACTTGGAGTTGAAGCTGTTCTCTTTAATTTTACACCAAGCAGCGTCAAGGGAGTCCTTAATAGAATAAGACTGGAATTAATTGATAAAATCAATTTCTTAAGAGGATTTATCATTGAGGATGAAACAGAAGAAGAAACAATTAATTCATTGATCCTATCACAATTCCATCCTATTGTAAGGCAGTCGGCTGAAGGACTGTTTGCTGACGGACACTATAGACAAGCTATTCTAGACACCTACATAAATTTAGTAGAGTCTGTAAAAATAAAATCAGCGCACTATAATTCAGACGGTTCACCGTTAATGCAAACTGTTTTTTCTGTTAAGAACCCTTTGCTGACAATCTCGGACAACTCTGATGAGCAAATGGGTTTCATGTGGCTTTTTAGTGGAGCAGTAATGGGTATAAGAAATGCAAAGGCTCACCGTGTTGACGAGCACCCAGATAAACAAACTACGCTTGAGATACTTGGTTTCGCGTCATTCTTGTTAAAGTCTTTAGATGCTGCCAAAACTAAAGAAATCCCGTAGTAACCCCGAACAAAACCAATGATATTAATCCATAGAAGTATGAAGGAATACAGAAGGTCAGGAAGCTTTCCCTGCCTTCTGTTTTTATGTCATGAATAAAAAAATCTCCCATAGGTAGGGGATCTGACAGACACCCCACCCTGAGCGCGAGGAGATTATTTTATATTGTGGTGAAGACATACCAAAAAAACAGGGTTCCTAAAGATAGCACGGCAGTCATGCCAATTAACACTCCAATAATGATTTTTTCGGTTCTGTTGTATTTCTTCAAATTGATCACCCGATGTTCTTAGATTATTCTTCAATGGGAACCAAGGACCGGAAGGCATACCATAGCAGTCCATAAGCTATTCCAAAGTAAAGCAGTACACCCAGTATGGAGATGGACAGAAGAATGATGATAACTTTATTTCCATTCATACATTTACCTCCTAAATAAAAAAACTCTCCCGATTTTTAAGTGTGGGGGAGAGAGTGAAGATGAAGACGGAGCAAAGCCCTTACATCATAATATAAAGGAATTATAACTCCAAATCAAATCATTTTACATACTATTCCATCTCCTATATACTTAACCAGAAGAGAATTCGAGTGGGAGATATGGGAGTGTATGATGAAGAATACATATAAGATTATGCTTTCGCTGATGCTCATCCTGGCGTTGATAGGTCCGGTGGCTGGGGCGGAAGGAGTGGCTGTGCCTGCGGAGACCCGAGAGAGGCTTATGGAGCAATATGGGCTGGATGCACCGGCTCAGCCGGTGTGGGATTGGAGCAGCATGGATATCGGAGGCAGTGGAATTGTAGATGGGATGCTGTTCGTGTGCCGGATGATGATGAATCCACTGGGGGTCATGTTGCAAGAGATGCTGTATATTCTGTAGTTGAGGGGGAAAAGAATGAATTCGCGTTATGATACGCCGAGTCCTGCACGCAGAGTCCGCAGAAGATCGGGCGGTAAATCGTTACTGGTCCTTATCCTTGTTGTTCTGGTTGTGATGGCTGTTACGAATCCGGGGAAGGAAGCATTCAGTGAATATTCTGTAAAGAATCTGGAGAATACGCTTGATCAGGAAATAGGCGACGGAATTACCAAGCTGGTAGCCCAGCCTGTAGTTGAGTCATTGACTGAGAGGGATAACTACATTTTATTCTCTGTATTCAGTGTGCCGGACCTTAAGAATACCGATTTTTTTAGCGGGGATGGCGGGGCTACTAAGAAATATATTGGATTGTTCAAAATCCTTTTTATCAAGCTGTAAATATGGTTTACATATTGTTCCATAACCCGGTATAATTAAATAGATTGTTGCGGAATCTTTATATCATGGTTGTGGAACAAGGAGGAACGAAGTTGAATACGGCTTATAAAGTACTGTCCAGTGATGCTGATCTATTCGCTGCCGCACTGGCACAGGTACAGGTCTACGTCGTTCAGCTGGTTGATGGCAAACCGCATGTGATTGCTGATTATGCCGGACCTGTACAGAAATGGACACCGGAGTACATAGTGCTGGCCGGAATGACTTATAGACGCGATGAATTTGAATTCCGGGTACGATTGAACAAGAAGTGAGCAGATTCGCTGCCCGCTAACCGCTGCTCCTAACATTACTGCCGAATCACACAATCTTCTACGGTACATTCAGCATCTCTTATACTATCCAAGTGTAAAAGAGGTGTTAAGATGACCCAAAGAGAACGCAACAGAATCCGCAGAGCCATTAATGTGCTGCTTACCCAGAGAGCGATCCTGCTGGAGCGGCTTGAAGAAATCAATGAGAATCTGCGCAGTGTGCCTAGAGGTTCGCGGGCCAGAAGAGAGCTATTGGCGGCCAGAGCCTCCATCCGTGAAGCCATTCGCCTGAATACAGCTGCCATTCGCTTGTTACGGAGTGTGCTGCTGTAATCTGTATCCGCCCTGGTGGCTGAGATGATGCGTACAAGACACCCCTTCGGGGGTGTTTTTGTCGTGAGATCCGGGAGCAGCAGGTTGCAGCTGCGGTCTATTCTCTAATCGTAACACGCGTGCCGATAGGTACGGTGGCGGCCAGAGCCAGAACATCTGCGTTATACATACGGATACAGCCGTGAGAGACCATGTGGCCGATGGAGGACGGGTCGTTGGTTCCGTGTATGCCGTAATGCGGCTTGGACAGACCCATCCAAAAGGCACCGAACGGGCCGCCCGGATTGGGCTGCTTGTTAATGATGGTGTACTCGCCTACTGGCGAGACGGTTAACATTTTGCCGATGCCGACAGGGAAGCCTCTGGTGACAACGTCATTATCCAGCAGGTACAGCATACGCTGTGACAGATCGATGATAATTCGATAATTGGGCATACAGATCAGCACTCCTTTAATATCAGGATATGTGCGGAGCCGTACAGCGGTTCACAGAAAAAGTGGCAAAAAAGCCGTATGCGAACAAATGTTTGCATACGGCTTTTTTGCCACTACGCTAAGTGAAATAAACAGAAAACAGGCTGCTTCGCATGGTGCGGAGCAGCCTGTTCTGAAGCGGGGAGTAGATTAGTGGATATCGCGGAATAATCCGATGACCCGTCCCAAAATCGTAACGCGGTTAAGGCGAAGAGGCTCGTACGCCGGATTCTCCGGCTGCAGCCTGATATGATCCCGTTCCTTGTAGAAGGTCTTAACAGTTGCTTCATCTTCTTCGGTCATCGCTACAACAATATCGCCGTTGTCGGCAGTCTGCTGCTGGCGCACGATGACATAATCCCCGTTCATAATTCCGGCATCCACCATACTGTCACCAAGGACAGATAGCATAAATACCTTGTTATCGCCTACATAATGAGCAGGCAATGGGAAGTAATCCTCAATATTCTCTGTAGCTGTAATAGGAACACCAGCTGTAACCTTACCCACTACCGGGATGCGGGTGACGGTCTGGACGAATTGATGCACATTCTCTGAATCTTCCTGCCCGAGTAACTCAATGGCACGCGGTTTCGTAGGGTCGCGCCGGATCAGGCCCTTCTTCTCAAGCCGGTCCAAGTGACCATGCACGGTAGAGCTGGAGGCCAGGCCGACAGCCTCGCCAATCTCGCGGACGGACGGAGGATAACCCTTGCTGCGGACTTCATTACGTATAAATTCCAGGATCGCCAGCTGACGACTAGAAATCTTTGACATCGGAATCAACCCCATATACTATGTTTGGGAAAATTATAACATAGAACTTCCGTTCGTACAAACATAAGTTCTAAAATGAGGAAAATAAGAGAGTGAAAATAAAGAGAACAAACGTTCCGAAAAAACTATTGATCGAAACACATGTTCGTGTTATATTATTTTCGAAAGCAAGAACATGTGTTTGGAGGATGATGATCATGTTAAAGTATAGTACATACAACAGCATCTATAATAATGAGGATATCAAGGTGTCCGCTCCCGGTAATCCAACTGCTCATAATTATGTAACCAAGATCAAGGATGCGATTCTTCATAGTCTCGCTGCGCTATCATCACTATTCCGTCAGGTCAGCCTGATGAAGATGGTTCTGGTGCTGATGCTTGTTATTTCGGGATTCACTGTGGTGGGGAATGTTTTTGCCGGTTCGGTCTCTTCCATGAAGCCAGATAAGCGGATCGTAGTCGAACGAGGGGATACCTTATGGAGCCTTGCGTTAAGTAACAAGCCTGAGGACATGAAGACAGCCGTATATATAGAAGGAATAATGAAGACGAATCATTTGGAGAACAGCGTCATTAAGGCCGGAGATATTCTGATTTTACCTTTATACTGAAGGAATGAAGCAGACTAATGATCGACTCAAAGAGCTTTCAGGGGGTAGACCTTGACAAGCTCTTTTTCTCATGGCAAAGTTAAAATGAATTTAGAGGGAGGGAAACGTATTGAATATTGACGAATTGGTCGCACGCATCAATGAACTGGCACGCAAAGCTAAGAACGGCGGCCTGAATGAAGAGGAATTGGCCGAACGTGCCAAGCTCCGTGAGATTTACCTGGGGAATATCCGCAGCAACTTTCGGGCCCAGCTTAATACCATCGAAATTGTGGACAATCCGGAGCATGAAGAAGGCAATAACGGACTTAAGCATTAGCCTGTTGCCTTTTCATAGATAATACAGGATGACTAGGGGGAACTCACATGGCCCGTTCTTGGGAAAGAATGGTTCAACGCAACACAAAGCAAATTAACCAGCAAAGAAAGAAGCAGGGGAAGGATTCCATTTATGCTTCCAGCACGAAGGCTACCGCAAAAAGCATCGATATTTTCAAAGGCCGGAATATTATATTCCCCGTTGTATTGATGCTGCTTGGCATCATGTTCTGGGTGGTCGGCTCGATTGATGAAGCAAAAGGAAGCGGGATTCTGGCCAACTGGCTGGGTGTAGTGCTGTATTTCCTGCTCGCTGCGCTGCTGTTCTTCCGCCGTCCGTTCCTTAAGGTTGAACGTGCGCGTATTTCTACTATTAAATACAACCGCGAACGCTTCCTGCCTGCGGCGGATATTGAGAAGATCACCTTATCGCGCAGTGTAGTTACTATTAAGTATAAGGGCAAGCGCAAGCAGTGGATTTTCTCCAAGCTGATTAACCGTTATGACACCGCTGCAATGGGTGAACGTCTGGAGCAATTCGCCAAGAACAACAACATTGAAGTCGTGCACGAATAGGAAGACAGACCAGGATATAGGGAGTGGGAGAACAAATGCCGATTACCGCCGTACTATTTGACCTTGACGACACACTGCTGTGGGATGACCGTAGCGTGGAAGAAGCCTTCCGCTGCGCTTCTGAGGCTGCCGGAGATTCCGTTGATCCGCAGGAGCTGGAAGCTGCTGTGCGCAGGGAAGCCCGTGCACTCTATGAATCCTATGAGACGTATCCATTCACGAAGCTGATCGGTATTAATCCGTATGAAGCGCTGTGGGCGAACTTCACTGCCGGTGAACAGCCAGAATTCCGTCAACTGGAACAGCTTGCCCCCGTCTACCGTACCGAATCCTGGCGCCGCGGCCTGGCCTCGCTCGGAGTTGAGGATGAAGCGCTGGCTGCCCGGCTGGCCGACAAGTTCGCCGCTGAGCGCCGCAGCCGTCCCTATATCTATGAAGAGACCCTTCAGGTGCTGGACGAGCTGCGTGGTAAGGTGAAGCTGCTGCTGCTGACGAACGGCTGCCCGGCACTTCAGCAGGAGAAGCTGGATGGTGTACCGGAGCTTACCCCGTATTTTGACCATATTGTGATTTCGGGAAGCTTCGGCAAAGGCAAGCCGGACAAAGGAATCTTCGAGCATGCGCTCGGCCTGCTGGATATTGCTCCGGAGCAAGGTGTAATGGTTGGCGATAAGCTTACTACGGATATTCTTGGTGGCTTATCTGCCGGTCTGACCACGGTCTGGATCAACCGCAATGCGAAAGCCTCCGACCCGGAGATTATTCCGGATTACCAGATCGGCCATCTTTCAGAGCTTCTGCCGCTGGTAGACTCCCTATAATTGAAACATCTGTGTTTTTAAAATTGTAAAAGGTCAAAGAGCAACGGTCCTCCCGTCACTGGAGAATTGTTGCTCTTTGTTTTTTTATTTAAAAGTATTTTCGCACCCCGCTTAAACAACGGTCCGTTCGCGGAGCGTCTACCCTAGTGCTCACAATCAAAGATATGACTTTTCTCATGTTAAGGAGTGAATCATGCAGCTTCTTTAAGGCAAATTGAATAAAATGTGTATAATAAGAAGAGTAGCGATCTGACTTTCATTGTAATATAGAATTGATATGTTCCATGGATGAAGAAGAATCTACTTATGAACCGGGAGGACTTCAGATGATGAAGCCAAGGATACGCAGGGGACTTATATGCATAGTGATGGGGATGACGCTTGCCGGATGCTCGGGGAATAAGGAAGATGAGATGCAGATGCAGATGCATGCTGCGGCCAACTCCTCCATGTCACCGATTAAGGTGGAGCTGAGCTGGACCCCGGAGCAAGTAAACGCAGGTACGGCAGTTAGCTTCAAGGCTGTGGTGACACAGGACGGTGAACCGGTAGATGATGCTAGAGAAGTAATGTTTGAGGTCAACGAGGCAGCGGATAAGACCCAGAAGGTTGAAATCAAGGGTGAAAGTGCTGGAGAAGGGGCTTATGTCGGGGAGCACACCTTTGAAGAGGCGGGCGAATTCAGTGTCACTTCACATGTGACTGCCCGGACGCAGCATTCCATGCCGAGTAAGAAACTTGTGGTAGCGCCGTAATAGAATTGAAATCAATGGAAATACAAATAAAGCAGGGTGGAAAGGAAGGCTTTCCGAAATCCCTTTATTCTGCTAAAATTACTCTAATGTTTCACTGGGGGGATGGAAAGTGGCCAAATACACACTTGCTGAGAGCTTGCAGCAGCGCATATTGATACTGGATGGAGCTATGGGTACCATGATTCAACAGGTGCCGCTCACCGGCGAGGATTTCGGCGGGGATGACCTGGATGGCTGTAATGAAATGCTGGTGCTGACCCGGCCGGAGGTTATACAGGACATTCATGAGAAATACCTGGAGGCCGGTGCGGATCTGATTGAGACGAACACCTTCGGCGCCACTTCAGTGGTGCTTGCCGAATATGATATACAGGATCGTGCCCGGGAGATTAACCTTGCGGCCGCCAGACTTGCACGTAATGCCGCAGATAAATATGATACACCGCAGCGCCCGCGTTATGTAGTTGGTGCTATGGGACCGACCACGAAAACGCTCTCTGTCACCGGAGGAGTCACGTTCAAGGATCTTGTAGACAGTTATGAAGAACAGGCGGTTGCCCTGATCGACGGCAAGGTGGACGCGCTGCTGCTGGAGACATCCCAGGATACCCTGAACGTGAAGGCTGGAAGCATTGGTATCCGTAACGCCTTCGAGAAGAGCGGAATTACGCTGCCGGTGATGATCTCGGGGACCATTGAACCTATGGGAACCACGCTGGCTGGACAGAATATCGAAGCCTTCTATATTTCACTGGAGCATCTGAAGCCAGTGTCCATCGGATTGAACTGTGCTACAGGACCGGAGTTCATGCGTGATCACATCCGCTCGCTGTCCGCGATCTCTTCTGCAGCCGTCAGCTGCTACCCGAATGCGGGTCTGCCGGATGAGAACGGGAATTATCATGAATCCCCGGATTCCCTGGCCCGTAAGCTGGGCGGCTTCGCCGAGAAGGGCTGGCTGAACATTGCCGGCGGCTGCTGCGGAACCACACCGGATCATATCCGTGCAATGGCTGAAGTAATGGCGGCCTACCCGCCGCGCAAGCTTGATGGCCAGCATCCCCCGGCCTTGTCGGGGATCGAGCCGGTGTACGTGGAGAGTGAGAACCGTCCATATATGGTCGGTGAACGGACCAATGTTCTTGGTTCCCGGAAGTTCAAGCGTCTAATCGTTGAGGGAAAATATGAGGAAGCTTCGGAGATTGCCCGTGCCCAGGTGAAGAGTGGCGCACAGGTTATTGATGTCTGCGTCCAGGACCCGGACCGGGATGAGACGGAAGACATTATGCGGTTCCTGGAGCTGGTCGTGAAGAAGGTCAAGGTGCCGTTAATGATCGATACGACGGACCCGAAGGTTATTGATTTGGCCTTGCAGTATTGTCAGGGCAAAGCGATCATTAACTCCATTAACCTTGAAGATGGTGAAGAGAAGTTCGAGCTTGTCACGCCACTGATTCATAAATACGGGGCAGCGATTGTAGTAGGCACCATTGATGAGACCGGCCAGGCCATCCTGGCTAAAGACAAGCTGGAGGTGGCCAGACGTTCCTACGATTTGCTGGTCAACAAATATGGTCTGGCTCCCGAGGATCTGATCTTCGATACCCTTGTGTTCCCTGTAGGAACCGGGGATGAGCAGTATATCGGCTCCGCCAAGGAGACGATTGACGGTATTCGTCTGATCAAGGAGGCTATGCCCGCTGTTCACACCATTCTCGGCATCAGCAATGTCTCCTTCGGTCTGCCGGAAGCCGGCCGCGAGGTGCTGAACTCGGTATTCCTGTACGAGTGCACCAAGGCGGGGCTGGATTATGCCATTGTGAACACGGAGAAGGTGGAGCGGTATGCATCGATCTCTGAAGAAGAGCGGAAGCTCGCTGAAGAGCTGATCTATAATACAAATGACGATACCTTGTCTGCATTTGTGGCGGCTTTTCGCGGCAAAAAGATAGAGAAGAAGGAGAAAATCTCCAATCTCTCCTTGGAGGAGCGCCTTGCTTCCTATGTGGTAGAAGGCACTAAGGAAGGTCTGATCCCGGATCTGGATGAAGCGCTGAAGACATCGGCTCCGCTGGAAATCATTAATGGTCCGCTGATGGCCGGGATGTCTGAGGTCGGGCGGCTGTTCAATAACAATGAATTAATTGTGGCCGAGGTGCTGCAGAGCGCGGAGGTTATGAAGGCCTCTGTGAATCATCTGGAACAGTTCATGCAGAAGGATGAGACCTCTGTTAAAGGGAGAATTATGCTTGCAACTGTCAAGGGTGATGTGCATGATATCGGCAAAAACCTGGTCGAGATTATTCTCTCCAACAACGGTTATGAGATCGTCAATCTGGGGATCAAGGTTCCGCCAGAGAATATTATTGAAGCCTTCCGTAAGGAAAAAGCTGACGCCATCGGCTTATCCGGTCTGTTGGTAAAGTCGGCCCAGCAGATGGTGCTGACTGCGCAGGATCTGCGCGCCGCCGGTATTGATGTGCCGATTATGGTGGGCGGTGCGGCATTGACCCGCAAATTCACCAAGACCCGAATCCGTCCGGAATATGACGGGCTCGTCTTATATGCCAAGGATGCCATGGATGGTCTGGATATTGCCAACCGGCTGATGAACCCGCTGGAGCGGGTGAAGATTGAAGAGGAGGTCCGCGAGGAGGCTGAGGCTGCCGTAGCTGTCGCTCCGCAAGCGCCCCTTCCCGAGCTTACGCGGGCAGTCCGCTCCAAGATCTCGGGGGATGCCCCAGTGTTCATCCCACCCGATGTGGAGCGTCATGTCCTGCGGGGTTATCCGCTGGGACATGTGATTCCTTATGTGAATATGCAGATGTTGCTCGGCCATCATCTTGGTCTGCGCGGTTCTGTAGAGGCGCAACTGGCAGCGCGGGATCCGCGTACCGTAGAATTGAAAGAGACCGTGGACGATATTCTGCATCAGGCGATGCTCGAGGGCACGATCGTGCCGCATGCGATGTACCAGTTCTTCCCGGCCCAGTCACGCGGCAATGACATTCTGATCTATGATCCACAGGATCAGGCAAAGGTGCTGCATACCTTCACCTTCCCGCGCCAGAATGTGAAGCCGTATCTCTGTCTTGCTGACTTCCTGAAGCCAGTGGAGAGCGGAGTCATGGACTATGTAGGCTTCCTGGTGGTTACTGCGGGCCATGGTGTCCGTGAATTATCGACTGTCCTTAAGGATAAGGGAGATTATCTCCGTTCCCATGCTCTGCAGGCTGTCGCTCTTGAGGTCGCGGAAGGTCTGGCTGAACGTGTCCATCATATGATGCGCGATACCTGGGGGTTCCCGGACCCGGCAGATATGACGATGAAGCAAAGACACGGCGCACGTTACCAGGGTATCCGGGTATCCTTCGGCTACCCGGCCTGCCCGGATCTGGAGGATCAGGGGCCGTTATTCAAGCTCCTGAAGCCCGAGGATATCGGCGTGCAGCTTACCGAGGGTTTCATGATGGAGCCGGAGGCTTCGGTCTCGGCGATGGTCTTTGCCCACCCGGAAGCGCAGTACTTCAATGTGGAGAAGCTCTAAGCCTTCCGCATGCTCACCGTCCAGAAGGGGCTTTGCCCTGACTTTTCGGAACCTCCCGTTACCGGGAGGTTTTTTGTTGGAATATAAGAATTACCTTCGAGGTGCTGTAAAAGATGCTTTTGCAGCCAAAACAGAGTAGAATTCTTGTCATAAGAACGGGCAAGATCACAAAAAGTAATCAAGACCTTAGAAGCGAGAGAGGAGGGGCATGATGGAAATCTATTTTTTGGGAACGAATGCCGGGGTGCCGACGCTGCAGCGCAATGTGACTTCGGTTGCGCTCCGGTTGCTTGAAGAACGGCGCACCTTCTGGATGTTCGACTGCGGGGAAGGAACACAGCATCAGGTTCTGCGTTCGCCGCTGCGGCTGGGCAAGCTGGAGAAGCTGTTTATCACCCATCTGCACGGTGATCATCTGTTTGGCCTGCCCGGACTCATCTCCAGCAGGGGCTACCAGGGCGGGACTTCACCGCTTACGGTGTACGGACCTCCCGGGCTCAAGGCATATCTGGACATATCGCTGTCTGTCAGCCAGTCCCGCATTCCTTATAAGCTGGAGATTGTGGAGCACAGCGGCGGGCTGATTTTTGAGGATGAGACCTTCAAGGTGGAAGCGGGGCTGTTGGAGCACCGGATTGACAGCTATGGCTACCGGGTCACGGAGAAGGACAGTCCGGGTAACCTGAATACAGAACTTCTCAAGAGCTATGGACTGAAGCCGGGACCGCTGTATGGCCGGTTAAAAAAAGGCGAGGACATCACTACCGATGAAGGCGTGCTAATCCGGGCGGCCGAGGTGATCCATGCTCCCAAGCGCGGACGTATCGTAGTTATTCTGGGAGATACCCGGCCTTGTGCGGGTTCACTGCCGCTGGCGCAGGATGCTGATCTCATTATTCATGAGGCGACATTTGCCCATGAACTGGCGGAAATGGCCCATCAATATCATCACAGTACAGCACGGCAAGCCGCGGAACTGGCAAGGGATGCAGGCGGGGCTGAGCTGCTGCTGACCCACTTCAGCTCGCGTTATACTTCGCAGGAGGAGCTCGCTCCGCTGCTGAAGGAAGCGCAGGAGATCTTCCCGAATACACTGCTGGCAGAGGAATTCTGCACCTTCCCGGTCTACCGGAGAACCCCGGGAAATGACCCTGGGGAATGAATTATTTTCCGGGAAAGCGCAGGAAGTGACAGGGCTGCGGCGAAAATAGCCGGGCGCAGCAGGAGTTCGCTAGGGTTCGACGAAGAACGTTAAATTTAAAGTAAAAGCTAAGGATTAAGAGTACGAAGCAGTAGAGAAAATGCCGAAACAAAGCGGCTAAAAATCGCAACAGACGGGCAATAAATCCATTCGCAGCGCGCTTCCCGGAGAAGCTCCCGCTGCTCTGAAATATAGTTCATATAATTAATAATAAATAAGATGAACCACTTAGTTCTAGTCTACAGGAGGAGTTATGAACAATATCGGAGGCTTGTTAATTGATCTGGATGGCACCTTGTATCATGGCGGAAGAATGATCCCCGGGGCGCAGCAGCTGATAGAAGCGCTGCGGACAGCCGGTATCCCGTTCCTGTTTGTGACGAACAACTCTTCACGGACACCAGCCAGTGTAGCTGGACACTTACGCGCAATGGGCATTGAAGCAAAGGCGGAAGAGGTCTGCACCTCGTCGCTGGCTGCCGCCCGTTACATTGCCGGAGAATCTCCGGGAGCATCCGTGGCGATACTTGGAGAAGAGGGGCTGGCGGAAGCCTGCACAGAGGCAGGGTTAACCCTGGTCACCGAGCATCCACAGTATGTCGTGCAGGGGATCGACCGTTCTTTTACATATGAAGCTCTGGCCCGCGCCTCGCGCTGGATTCGTGAAGGGGCCAGATTCGTCCTGACCAATCCCGACCTGATGCTTCCCTCCGATGACGGAGTGATGCCCGGTGCAGGTACGATTGGTGCAGCGATTGAAGCAGCCAGCGGTGTGGCACCCGTGGTCATCGGCAAGCCGGAGACGCATCTGGTGACGTATGCGACATCTCTGCTCGGCATCAAGCCGGAGGATGCGGTGCTGGTGGGCGACAATATGAGAACGGATATCTTGGCGGGGGCTAACGCAGGCTGCCGGACTGTGTTGGTGCTTACGGGACTTACAACCCGGGATAATCTGGAGCATTACCAGCAGCTGACCGGAGTCAAGCCTGATGAAATTTGTGCTGATTTAGCTGAACTTATGGTACTGCTCGGTGTATAATGACAAAGGTGACCTTTTGACCATCCAAGAAGGGAAGATGACAATATGCCGGAATTGCCGGAAATGGAGAATTACAGAAAGCTGCTTAGCCAACATCTAATAAACGTACCCATTACAGGGGTAACCGTAAATAGAGAAAAGACCATTAATATGGAGACTGAAGAATTCGTGAAGGGGCTGGTCGGGGCTCGAATTGTATTCGTGGAACGCCGCGCCAAGCATATCCTCTTCCACCTGCATGACGGCCGAAGACTGCTGCTGCATCTGATGCTGGGCGGACTACTGTTCTATGGTACAGAGGAAGAACGTCCTGACCGTACTACACAGGTGGAGCTGGCATTCGGTGAGCATATCCTCTACTTCATGGGACTGCGCCTGGGGTACCTGCATCTGCTAACTGTCAAGGAAGGTGAAGCGGCAATGGGGAAGCTTGGACCCGAGCTGCTGGACCGCCGGATGACGGCCGAACGCTTCGCCGGACTGCTCAAAGGGCGGCGCGGTGCGCTGAAGAGCCTGCTGGTCAACCAGCATGTAATGGCTGGAATCGGCAACTGCTATGCCGACGAGATTGCTTATGAAGCCCGGCTGCTTCCGTCTACGCTTGTTCAGAATCTGTCACCGGAAGCAGTGACCCGGCTGTACGATAGCGTGCGTAAGGTGTTGACGGACGCCACTGAAATCGGCGGGTATATGGAAATGCCGTTCATGACCGGCGACACGGTGACCGGTTCTTATAATGATGCTTGTAAAGTGTATGACCGTGAAGGCGAGCCTTGCCTGCGCGGCGGGGGAACGATAGTGAAGATAGAGCTGTCCGGACGCAAGGTATTCTATTGCCCGGATTGCCAGCATGACGCATAGCCCCTTCATAGGGGCGCATGTCAGCATACGCGGCGGGTACGGGCAGGCTGCCCGGTCCGCCAGGGAGAGCGGTGCTACATGTTTTCAGTATTTTCCGAAGAATCCGCGCAGTCTGAAGCTGAAGCCGGTAGACTACCGCGATGCAAGCAGCTGCGCAGAATACTGCCGTGAGCAGGGGATGGCTTCCATTGCCCATACCCCGTATCCGACGAATCTGGCTGCTGCTCCGGGAGACAGAGAAGTGATGATTACCTCTCTTCGCAATGATCTGGAGATAGCGGAAGCCTGCGGATCGGTGGGCATTGTGGTGCATTTCGGACATTTTGCCGGGATGGAGCCATTACAGGGTTATCAAAATATTATACAATGTATGAACGAGGTACTGGCAGACTGGACGGGACATACCAAGCTGCTGCTTGAGAATATGGCAGGGAATCATGGGCATGAGGGCATGACGCCCGAAGAGCTGGTCAAGGTCCGTGAGCTGTGCCGCTACCCTGAGAAGATCGGCTTTTGCTTCGATACCTGCCATGCTTACGCTGCGGGTATCTGGAATCCGGAGCAGACGGAGGAGCTCATCGCACGCGGTGAGCGGCTGGGGTACTGGGCTAATCTGAAGGCTGTGCATTTGAATGACTCCCGGTTCCCCTACGGCTCAAGGCGGGACAGACATGCCGGAATCGGCAGCGGATATATCGGGGGAACGGCGCTTAGCCAGCTTTTGAAGATGGAAGCCTTGGCTGATAAAGTGATCGTTATGGAAACAGAAAAGGGACCGGATGGCACACACAGAGCGGAAATTGCTGCTGTGAGGACCTGGTTTGAGGCGGGGGATGATTGAGAATGAAGGAAATGAATCAGCAGGAGCTGCTTGAGCTGCTGGCCACGAAGGGCGAGCCGCTTGTTCTGTTTCTGCATACCCCGCTATGCGGAACCTGTAAGGCAGCCCGGCGGATGATTGAGGTGGCGGAGCATTTGCTTCCGCCTGGTCTTTTGATTGCGGAGGGGAATGTGAATAGGCTCCCTGATCTGGTGAACACCTATCAAATCTCAAGTGTGCCTGCTCTGCTGGCCGTGTCTGCTGACCGCAGCGCTGAGCCTGAAATCATATATTCCATACACTCTGTAGAACGGGTGCTGGCATACATAAGGAGAGTGACTTCATAATGATATCTTTACAACATCTATCTCTGCGCAGGGAAGAGAGCCAGATTCTTGACGATGTATCGCTGGACATGAAGCAAGGGGAGAACTGGGTCATTCTGGGGCGTAACGGCTCCGGCAAAACCACCCTGCTGGAAATGATGACCGGCTACCTGTTCCCAAGCAAAGGCTCGGTTGAAGTGCTGGGGTACAAATACGGTCAATGTGATCTGCGTGAGGTGCGCAAGAAGATTGGTTATATCGGCCCGTCCCTGATGGAAAAGCTCTCGCTTACCGACCCTGTCTGGGAGGTTGTCGCTACTGGCGCCTATGCGTATTTACGCTTCTACGAGGCTATACCGCAAAGTGTGAAGGACCAGTCGCTTACGCTGCTGGAGGAGATGAACCTCGGCGAGCTTGCCTATCATCCGTTCGGCTTATTATCGCAGGGGGAGCGCAAGAAGGCTATGCTGGCCCGCTGCCTGATCGCAGAGCCTAAGCTGCTTATTATGGACGAGCCTTGCGCCGGTCTGGATTTATATGAACGGGAGAAAATGCTCGCCGAGATCGATAAGCTGCGGCAGCGTAATGTTGGAGTGGTGTATGTCACGCATCATGTGGAGGAGATTGTACCGCTCTTCACTCATGTGGCGCTGATCCGTGACGGGAAGCTGGCAGGAGCCGGTCCCAAGGAAGAGGTGCTGACTCAGGAGATGCTGATGGCTACCTTTGACATTCCGGTCACGGTTGATTGGGACAACGGCCGTCCCTGGATTAAAATAAGTTCTGGAGGCAAATCGATTTGAACGATTTTACGGAAGACATGCCGGAGCAGGATACTGCCCCGCAAGACAAGATTAGTTCGAGATATATCTGCACGGCGAACCATGGCTTCGCCCCCTATGCGCAAGAGGAGCTTCGCCGCCTGTTCGGAGCGGTGAAAAGCACCTTGCTGCTGCCGGGAGAAATCTTCCTGGCCACGCTTGAGGCGGAGCCGGAGGAGGTAGCGCAGCGGCTGGCACAGAACCTGCCGATTTTCCTGCGCCACATCCAGCCTGTAGACTTCCAGGATAACGGCGATCTGCCGGCTCTGGAACGGCTGGCCGTATACTTAAGCCAGCGTACGGAGCTGCAAGGGGAGAAGGTATCGCTGCATGTCCGTAAAGGCTTGTCCTCCTTCTGGGAGCAGAGTCCTGGCGAGCTGCGCGAATGGCTGCAGGGCAAGCTTGATAGTTTGGGTGCCGAGTTCACCGTACAGGAGCCTGCTTGGGTGATCTCCGTCTATGCGGACGGCGACGCGCTGTATGCCGGTGTATCCCGGCCGGAGGCGAACCTGTCCAGCTGGAATGGCGGCATGATCCGCTTCCGTAAGGAGGATGGGCAGATCTCGCGGGCCAAATTCAAGCTGATGGAGGCGGAGAAGGAATTCGCCATTCCGTTCTACAGCTTCAAGAATGCGGTCGATATCGGCGCTTCTCCGGGCGGGTGGACCTCGTTCCTGCTGGAGCGCGGCCTCAAGGTTACCGCTGTTGATCCGGCGCTCATGCACGAATCCCTGCGCAAGCATCCGGCACTCAAGATTCTGCGCAAAAATGCCGGAGAGGTCAAATTCCGCGAGAATGAATTCGATCTGCTGGTCTGCGATATGAGCTGGAGCCCCAAGCTGATGGCCAAGCTGGTCACAGAGCTGCTGCACAGCCTGACACCGGGCGGCAGCGCAATTGTTACCGTGAAGCTGATGCATAAGAAGCCAATGGCGATGATCAATGAGATTATCACCCTGTTTGAAGGCCAGCGGATGCAGATTCAGCGCGCGAAGCAGCTGTTCCACAACCGTGATGAGATTACACTTTATATGATTAAGTATTAAATTATATTTGCAGGATTAAGGGAAAGCATCCCGCAGTCTGCACCTCCGGCTTCGTGCCGGTTCGGGTGCGGGCAGTGGGGGCTTTTTTTGCGTTATACATCATTCTATAAGAACAGGCGGGGAAGAGATGGAATTCACAGGAAAGCTAAGTCCCGGACAGATCCTGGGCGGGCGCTATTATGTAACCGGGCTGATAGGGACAGGTGGAATGAGCCGGGTATATCTGGCGGAGGATGAACGGCTGCCCGGCATGCTGCGTGCCATTAAAGAGAGCGTAATCCGGGAGGGGAGTTATGGTGCAGGCGCCATTCAGGCGGAAGCGGAGCTGTTAATCTCACTGCATCACCCCCTGCTGCCGCGGATTGCGGATTTCTTCCCGCCGGACTCTGACGGCTACACCTACCTGGTGATGGATTATATTGAGGGCATCACCCTGCATCAATATATGGCAGAGCAGCCCGCTGCAATGACGGGAGAGCGAATCCTCAGCTATGCCCGGCAGCTGCTGGAGGTGCTGCATTATTTGCACAGCCATCAGCCGCCAATCATCTACCGGGATCTCAAGCCTTCGAATATCATGCTGACTGGAGAGCATGAGCTGAAGGTCATTGATTTCGGGATTGCGCGCAGGTTGAAGAGCGGCTCCGTTGAGGACACGGAGAAGCTGGGAACAGCCGGATTCGCAGCCCCGGAGCAATATGGCGGCGGGCAGAGCAGCCCGGTGTCGGATTTGTACGGACTTGGCGCGCTGCTGCTGTATATGGCTTCCGGCGGTGAATTCAGCGCGTGGCAGCCAGGGATGGAGCGGAAGCTGCAGGGTAACCTCCCGGAGCGGATGATTCCGGTCATCAGACGGCTGCTGCGGCATCATCCGGAGGAACGGTATGGCAGTGCTGAGGAGGTAAGAGCGGCCCTCAAGCAGTTGGAGACTGGCGGTGCGGGGGATGCAAGGCATGAGCGGGCGCTAATGCGCAAGGCAGCGGAAGGCATACAATTGCAGCATTCCGCTGTAGTGGTGGCCGTATTAGGGGTGTCACCCGGGATTGGGACCACGCATACCTCGCTTGCTGTCAGCCGCTGCCTGTCGCCTGCAGGACGGACGGCATGGGTTGACGGAAGTCCCGGTTCGCAGGTATTTAACCGCATGAAGGAAATGGCGGGGAGCTCTGAAATAAGCGGTGTTCAGGGGGCACAGGAGCAACCGTTCACCTGGATGGGTGTGGACTACTGGAAGCTTCCCCCTTCAGACGGACTCCCGCAGCTGCCGGATCAAGCCTATGCTTACATTGTTCTGGATCTTGGAACCGGCGGCGGTGAGGGGGCGCTGAAGATGTTCACAAGCAGCCGGTTCCCGTTATTGATCGCCTCAGGTGCAGACTGGCGCCTGGAGGATACCCTGCACTGGCTGCGCCGCAGAGGTCTGACTCCCCGGCCGGAATGGCGGATCGGTCTGCCGCTGGCCGGGGAGCATACGGCGGCGCTGCTGGCTTCTCTGCTTGTGCCTGCCAGCGTATGCAGCCTGCCGCTTCAGCAGGACCCTTTTCAGAGCAAAGGCAAGCTGATTCAGGCCATCAGGGCAATGCTTGGACCGATGAAGGGTAGCGGTTTTCCTGCAAAGCACATTGGAATATTTCAGAAAAAAAGTTAACCTCTCAGGTTTTTTCGGCTGTTTTTCAGAAATTAGGCTTAATTTCTATTTCGGAGCAGGGTGCAGGTGTGCTAAAATGTAGTGATATCTATAAGTTATGGACCTCTTAGTATTTACAATATAGACAGGAGCTTGCGGAGAAATTATGAGTTTACTTAGTGTAGAAGACGTTTCCCACAATTTTGGGGACCGGGTGTTGTTTAAGGATGTGTCTTTCCGTCTGCTGGATGGAGAGCATGTAGGTATTGTAGGCGCGAACGGCGTAGGCAAATCGACGCTGATGAATATTTTGACCGGCAAATTATTGAAGGACAACGGCAAGGTGGAATGGACGCCGCGGGTCCGTTACGGATATCTGGATCAGCATACCCTGCTTACCGCCGGTAAAACCGTGCGCGATGTGCTTAAGGATGCATTTCTGCCGCTGCTGGAGCTGGAGCACGAGATGCTGGCGATTACCGATAAAATGGGGGAGGCAACTCCCGAGGAGCTGGACCTGTTGCTTGAGCAGATGGGCAACATTCAGGAGCAGCTTGATATCGGTGACTTTTACCTCATAGATGTGAAGGTTGAAGAGATGGCGAACGGACTGGGCCTGACGGCGATCGGTCTGGACCGGGATGTTACTTCCCTCAGCGGGGGACAGCGGACCAAGGTATTGCTGGCGAAGCTGCTGCTGGAGAAACCGAATGTACTGCTGCTCGATGAGCCTACCAACTATCTCGATGTGGAGCATATTGACTGGCTGTCGAATTATCTGAAGCAATATCCGTATGCCTTCATGCTGATCTCCCATGATACGGAATTCATGAATAAAGTGGTTGATGTGATCTATCATCTGGAGTTCTCCAAGCTGACCCGCTATACGGCCAATTACGAGAAATTCCTGGAGATGGCGGGGATGAACAAGGCCCAGCATATTGATGCTTACGAGAAGCAGCAGGATTTCATCAAAAAACAGGAGGATTTCATCCAGCGCAACAAAGCGCGTGCCTCCACTTCGGGCCGGGCCAAGAGCCGTGAGAAGCAGCTTGGCAAGATGGAGCGGATCGACAAGCCGGAAGAGGCGATGAAGCCTACGTTCCAGTTCAAGGAGAGCCGGGCCAGCGGAAAGACCGTGTTCGAGGGCGTTGATTTCGAGATCGGGTATGACCGCCCGCTGCTGCCAAGCAAGCTGAATATGATGATTGAACGCGGAGAGAAGATTGCGATTGTCGGCTACAATGGGGTCGGTAAATCTACGCTGCTCAAAACCATCCTGGGTGTCATCCCTACGTACAGCGGAAAAACCTACCTGGGAGATTACCTGAGTTCAGCGTATTTCCAGCAGGAAATGAAGGCGGAGAATATTACACCGATTGAAGATGTGTGGAATGAATTCTCGAGTCTGACCCAGAATGAAGTGCGTGGACATCTGGCGCGCTGCGGGCTGAAAAACGAACATATTACCCGTCCGCTCAGCATGCTGAGCGGCGGCGAGCAGGCCAAGGTACGCCTGTGCAAGCTGCTGATGCGCGAGAGCAACTGGATTCTGTTCGATGAGCCTACGAATCACCTTGATATTGTGGCCAAGGCTGAGCTTAAGCGGGCGCTCCAGGAATACAAGGGCACAATTCTGCTGGTATCCCATGAACCGGAATTTTACGAGGATTGGGTGACGAAGGTCTGGAATGTTGAGCAGTGGTCTGCACAGACCGTATAACAATGGATTCCGGGAAAAGTGGAGGTTTGCGCTTTTCCCGTTTTTTTACCAATAACCTAAGTACATAGGGGGCTGTTCAGAGATGGGTCCTAATCAAAACACGCCAGTTCCTGCTTCATTAGCCGGCAGGGACGGGAGATATTCAAGACAGGTCCGCTTCACGCCGTTCGGCGCAGCAGGACAAAAGGGGCTGTCACGCTCCAGTGTGCTGGTCGTTGGCATGGGGGCGCTGGGGACTGGCATTGCCGAGACCTTAGCCCGCTGCGGGGTAGGACGGCTTATACTGGTGGATCGTGACTATGTGGAGTGGAGCAATTTGCAGCGCCAGCAGTTGTACACGGAAGAAGACGCCCGTGTGCGCACGCCCAAGGCGGCTGCAGCCCGTACCCGGCTGATGGCGGTCAATTCGGAGATTGTGATCGAGGCCCATGTGCTTGATGTGCGTGCAGAGGAGCTGGAGAGCCTGCTCCCCGGCGTGGATCTGATTATGGACGGAACGGATAACTTCGACACCCGGCTAATCATCAATGACCTGGCGCAAAAGCACGGCATCCCCTGGATCTACGGAGCCTGTGTCGGAAGTTACGGCATCACATATACAATTCTGCCGGGGGAGACCCCCTGTCTGAATTGTCTGCTGGGGACGATTCCGCTGGGCGGGGATACCTGCGATACGGCGGGGATTCTTCCGCAAGCGGTGCAGCTGGTTACAGCGAATGGAACTGCGGAGGCGCTGAAGCTGCTCGGCGGATATAAGGACAAGCTGCGCGGCAAGCTGCTGACCTTCGATGTCTGGCGTAATGAGCAGCAGGAGATTGGCGTCAAGACGGCGAAGAAGACGGACTGTCCCTCTTGTGGTGAATCACGCAGCTATCCGTATCTGTCGGCGGCTAACACAGAGCGCAGCGATGTGCTGTGCGGCAGGGATACGGTGCAGATCCGTCCGGCACACCGCAGAAGTCTTGATCTGGAGGAGACGGCCGCCCGCTTGTCCAGGCTGACTAGCGGCAAGGTGGAGAGCAATCCGTATCTGGTTTCTTTTACTGAGGAGCCGTACCGGATGGTTGTGTTCGCAGACGGGAGAGCCTTAATACATGGAACCAGTGATATCGCTGCTGCCCGCAGTTATTATCACCGGTATTTCGGTTAAATGGAGGAGAAACGCAATGAACAAAGGAACCATCCGTCATATGGCTGTATTTACACTGAAATCCGCTCCGGATTCGGAGGAGACCAGAGCTTTCCTGCGGGACGGAGCTGAGATTCTTAGCGCTATTCCGGTGGTGGAGAATTTCGAGGTGCTGCGTCAGGTCAGCGCCAAGTGTGAGCACCAGTACGGCTTCTCGATGGAGTTCGCCGATCAGGCGGCTTATGATGCCTACAATAATCATCCGGCGCACCAGGCATTTGTAACAGAACGCTGGGACATTCAGGTGGCTGCATTCCAGGAGATCGATTTCGTACAAATATAGGTACCGTCCTTTAAAAGGACGGCAAAGCCGTTTCCACTTGTGTAAGGTTATAATTAATGCCGTAAAGAGACCATTCCCCCGAATGGTCTCTTTGTTTTGCGGGAATTCTAAGCATCATCTGCGGCGGCACAGCCGGTGCAAGACTGGTAGAGGGGGACTATCCCGGTGAATGAAAAGATAGCATGGTACATACCCGGACCGCACCCGGATAGCCTTGAAGCTGATGCTGACGATCGGGATTCCGGCCATGCCGGGCTTGAGGAGGCCATCCATAGCCTTGGAATGACAACAGCAATAAGCGAAGACCTGGATAGTCTTCGCTTATTGCTCTCAGGCGGTGAGCCTGTGCTTCTGCTCGCGGAGCTGGATGAACCCGGAGGCTGGGCGGGCTGGGAAGCCGTCTCGGAGGTGCGGAAGGAGGGGATGATTCTGCCGGTGATGGTCCTATCCGGGGACGCATCTGTAATGAAGGGGGAAGCGGCTGTCTCCGTCTTCGATGCCGGAGGCAACGAATACATGGAGAAGCCTGTACATACCGGTGAGTTCAAACGCAGAATATTGAATTTACTTAAGCTGACAGGCCGCCGTAGAGATACGGTCTCACTGCTTAAGGTGGACGGACTGCTCCTCGATCCCGGCCGCCGGCAGGTCAGCCGGGATGGAACAGAGCTGAAGATGACCCCCAAGGAGTTCGATCTGCTGTATTACCTGGCAGAGAATCTGGGTGAAGTCTGTCCCCGTGCTGAGATATTACAGCAGGTATGGGGGTATCATTTTCATGCGGACACCAATGTGGTGGATGTGTACATCCGGCATCTGCGGCTCAAGGTGGATAAAGGACGCCGGAATAAACTGATTCATACGGTGCGTGGAACCGGATATGTACTGCGGACACCGGAGAGCGGGGCCACAAGCTGACGGCCGCTGCGAAGCAGCTCTCCGGTTATTAGGATTTGTACACTCTTGGTACAAGCTACATTTGAACTTCGCGCTGTTATAGTACGCGGCGTGATTTCAGGTAGGTTTTTTTCCAGTTCCCTGAATTCAGATCTGAAATGGTCACGCCGGGTGAGCCGTAAGTGTGAAGAATCTTGCCATTGCCGGCATATACAGCCACATGGGTTACGTTCTTGCCGTTGGCCCGGCTTCCGCTGGAGAAGAACACCAGATCGCCGACACGCAGATTGGCTTTGCTGACCGATTTGCCCATTTTAGATTGGGCTACGGACGTACGGGGCAGATCTACCCCATATTTTTTAAAAATATATTGAGTAAAGGAGGAGCAGTCAAAATAACGTGTAGTTGAAGTGGAGGCACCGAACTGGTAACGCGTACCCAGGTACTTTTTGCCGAAGCTAACCACTTTGGAACCGGCAGCAGATGCGGATACGGAATCGGCAGATACAGAATCAGCGGATACAGCTGAAGCGGAGGCAGGGGCTGTTCCTGCTCCGGTTGCGAGTAAGGCGCTGAACCCGATTGTAGTGCACAGACCAATTGTCATTGCTTGCTTGAACCATTGTTGCTTATTCATGTTGTATACCTCCAAGGATGTAGTGAATTCTAGTAGTTTCGTTCGTCTGATTCGTAGTATAGCAGGTTATGGGAGACCTAAATTATGGAATAGAGGGGCTAAATGCAGGCGGGATATACAATGTAAGCGTTTTATTAAAATCGCATTAAAAGTTACAAAATATTAATATTTAGATAATTTGCTACACAAAAAAAGCCGAAAAACCCTTTAATATCAAGGGGTTTCCCGACTTTAAGATTTTGAAACAAAGGTTACAGCGATGTCTCCAAAGATCTATGTATTCAGTCCTTGCTCTGAATAATCAGCAGAAGTCCGCTCTCAATTTGAACGGTTCCACTGCGCTCCAGCAGCACATTGCTTACGGCCAGAGACTGGCCTAACTTGAGCGTGGCATTCTCCAAAGGATATTGGAAGCCCTGCAGGGTAATTCCTGTAACCTCGGGAGTCAGAGGCAGCAAGGAGACATAAGTAAACCCTAGTTCCTCCACAACCGCCTGCGAACCCGTAAGCGTAATATAGTTGTTCGCATCCATAATAGAGCAGGCTACCTGCCGCTGCAGTGCTCTTGTCATCATCTGAATACTGGCCAGAGTATGGTCCATGCGGGAACCCGTTACCCCGATCATCAGAATAGACTGCGGCTGGAGGTTCAGGGCAAGATCCAGGGCCATTTCACTGTCGGTAAGGTCTTTGTTGACCGGATCACAGCTTATAGTCTCCTTGCTTCCCGCCTGAATCCGCTCTAAGGACTCAGGAGAGACGGAATCGAAATCACCAACGGCAAGCTGGGGGGTGAATCCATGGTCAATCAGGAACAGTGCCCCCCGGTCAGCCCCGATAATAAAATCTTCTTCATCTAATAAGTGCAGGCACTCCGCTGTCAGTTCACCGCCTGCAACGATTACGATACGCCCGGATGGCAATAGATTCCCCTCCTTGTTGTACATTTAAGTTCATCATCCTGAACAGTATATAGCAGTTTCAAAAGTTGTACAATTGCCGCGCTGACGCTAAAATAAGGTTAGTGCGGTTCGCTGCACCCATCCGTCATGGATGATAAGGATGCTAGATCGCAGGAGGTGAGAGGGATCGTTAACGTGTTGTTTGTATGTCTGGGGAATATTTGCAGGTCGCCGATGGCAGAAGCTGTGCTGCGCAATAAGATTGAGCAGCGTCAGCTTGCGGATCAGATCACTGTAGATTCTGCAGGAACCGGAGACTGGCATATCGGGAAAGCGCCGCATGAAGGAACAAGGCGTATTCTTGATCTGCATGGCATCAGCTATGAGAATATGAGAGCAAGATTGGTAGCCGGTGAGGATTTCGAGAAATTCGAATACATCATCTGCATGGACAAGTCCAATGGAGAGAATGTGCGCAAAATTCCCGGCGGTGAGCAGTCGACGCTGCTGTTCTTCATGGACCTGCTGCCTGATGAGGAGCTGCGTGAAGTACCTGACCCGTATTTCACCGGAAATTTCGAGCAGGTCTATGATTTAATAAATGCCGGTTGTGATGTGCTGCTGGAACGGATTATTCAGGAGAAGCTACAGCAGGCATAGTGCTACAGCCGGACCGGTTGCCGTCCTCATGATTGAAGGATCGGCACCGTGCGTCCGTCTGGCGATGAAAGCGTAGTCAATCATGCCGCATACATAAGTTCGTAAGATGTTCACTTTTGGGGTTCTATTTGCTGTTTCAGGAGCTGAAGAAATAGAGTAATGATTCCGGGAGCTCTTTTTGCCAAAAACCCCAAAGATGCTGGCCATCCTTCTCGCGGTAGGATACGGTGGCTCCTTTGGATTCAAGCATTGCCTTGGTCTCCCGGTTCATTTCAACGAAATCATAGACTCCGGTATCGGTCTTGTAGTCTCTCTCTTGAAGCCCGACAACCATATTGATCTGAAGCCAGGAGAGATCCTCTTCTTGTGCTATCAGCTCACGGGTCTCTGGATAGTAAGCACCGGAGAGGCTGAGCACACGGCTGAACAATCCCGGATAGGCCAGCGCGAGGTGGAGGGAGACACTGCCGCCAAGGGAATCACCGGCTACGATTCGTTCCCCGGGTGTACGCCGGACAGGATAATTATGTTCAATGTAGGGAATAATCTCTTCGGCGAAGCATGCGAGGTACTGCTTGAAGCGGCTGCCGAACGGAGCGTATTCGGCGGTGCGGACAGCCACGTTGACTTCGACGCCCACTATAATGAAGGGTTCCACATCCTGCTCCAGAATCAGCTGGCCGGCAAGGGTAGCAATCCGGCCGAAGTTGAAGAATTCTTCCCCATCCTGGCAGTAGATGACGGGATAGCTGAGTACTTCATTATATCCGGGGGGAAGATAGATACGCAGTTTGCGCTCTTCCTGCAGGTGTTCGCTCCACAGTGTTTGTTTCACAATTGTACGTTTCAGAAAAACAGGTTCGCTCATTGTCAAATCGTCGCCTTTCATGTCGAATTTTTTGCTTATAACTTAGTGTTACGTTAAAAATACCCAAGCAGAGAATGTGGGATATATCATTTACTTGATAAATATCCTTTAATCTGTTATAGGATATTTAAACGCCTGTTATACATACAAAATTTATGGAAACATAAATTTTATGCGTATTTCTTTGACGAAACAGATACAACAGGTGTATAATAATTCTATAACAGAGACCACTGATATTCAAATTTTTTTATTGAGGTGAAGATAATGACTAAGGTTCCCTATGAAGTGTATACAGAGGACGTTGAGGCCCTTTCGGTTCTTTCCCCGGATGGAGAAATTATCAACAAGGAAATGATGCCTGACCTTACCGACGACCAACTGAAAGAAATTATGTACCGTATGGTATTTACCCGTACCTGGGATGACCGTGCTGTCAATCTGGGTCGCCAAGGCCGTCTGGGCTTCTATGCACCGGTATCCGGACAGGAAGCGACAATGATCGGCAGCGAGTTCGCTCTGCAGAAGGAAGACTTCGTCTGCCCGGGCTACCGCGATATTCCGCAGCTCGTATGGCATGGACTTCCATTATATCAGGCTTTCCTGTATTCCCGCGGACATCAGCATGGCGGACAGATTCCTGAAGGCGTTAATGTACTTATGCCGCAGATCATTATCGGAGCACAGATTCTTCATGCTACCGGTATTGCTATGGGCTTCAAATTGAAGAAACAGCAGAACGTTGCGATCACTTACACTGGTGACGGCGGTTCGTCTGAAGGCGACTTCTACGAAGGCCTTAACTATGCAGGAGTCTTTAAGCTGCCGGTGATCTTCTTTGTTCAGAACAACGGCTATGCCATCACCACTCCGTTCTCGAAGCAGACGGCAGCGAAATCCATCGCCCACAAGGCGGTTGCCGCAGGGATTCCCGGAATCAAGATCGACGGTATGGACGTATTTGCAGTAATCGCTGCTGTACAGCAGGCTGCTGAACGTGCCCGTAAGGGTGAAGGTGCGACGCTGATTGAAGCAGTAACTTACCGTTTCCGTCCGCATTCCCTGTCCGACGATGCCAGTAAGTACCGTACGAAGGAAGAAGAAGGACAATGGAATGAGAAAGATCCGATTGCCCGTCTTGCCAAGTACCTGGAGAAAAAAGGCCTCTGGACCGAAGAAGACACTCTGCGCGTAAGAGAAGAAGCGAAAGCTACTGTAAACGAGCAGATTAAAAAAGCAGAACAGACCGAAAAAATGACCATTCCCGGCTTGATCGACAGCATGTTCGAGGTAACTCCGAAACATCTTGAAGAACAAAAAGCCGATTTTGAATAAGGGGGATATCAGGCAATGGCACAGATGAATATGAAAGAAGCAATCCGTGACGCAATGCGCGTTGAACTGACTCGTGACCCTAATGTTCTTATCTTCGGAGAAGACGTTGGTAATGTTGGCGGCGTATTCCGTGTAACGGAAGGGCTGCAGAAGGAATTTGGCGAAGAACGCGTATTCGATACACCTCTGGCAGAGTCCGCTATTGGCGGTTTGGCCTTCGGTCTCGGCGTACAGGGCTTCCGTCCGATTGCCGAAATCCAGTTCGTGGGCTTCATCTTTGAAGCTCTTGATCAGATCGTTATTCAGGCGGCTCGCCTGCGCTGGCGTTCCGGGGGCAGATTTAATGCTCCTGTAGTCTTCCGCACTCCATTCGGCGGCGGCGTTAAAGCTGCTGAACTTCATACCGATTCCCTTGAAGGCCTGATTGCCCAGAGTCCGGGGATCAAGGTGGTTATTCCTTCCAACCCTTACGATGCCAAAGGACTGCTGATCGCTTCGATCCGCGATAATGACCCTGTATTCTTCATGGAACACTTGAATCTGTACCATGCTTTCCGTGCAGAAGTGCCTGAAGGTGAATATACCGTTGAACTTGGTAAAGCTAATGTAGTACGCGAAGGTACGGATGTCTCCATTATTACCTACGGTCTAATGGTGCATACTGCTACCAAAGCGGCTGATCAGCTTGAGAAGGACGGCATCAAAGTCGAAATTATCGACCTGCGTACCGTTAGCCCGATTGATATCGACACCATTGTTGCTTCTATTAAGAAGACCAACCGTGCGATTGTTGTACAAGAAGCGCAGAAGAGCTCTGGCGTAGCCGCAGAGGTCATTGCTCAGATTAACGAAAAAGCTCTGCTGCACCTGGAAGCCCCAGTGCTTCGTGTAGCAGGTCCTGATACGATCTACCCATTCGCACAAATCGAAGATACCTGGATTCCTACACCTGCACGCGTCATTGCGGCAGTTAAGAAAGTCATGGAATTCTAGGAAGTAACGACCTTGCCGTCCTTGTATAAAGGGCGGCACCCGTTTCTGTCATCTATTGGACGGAGCTGTTGGAATATCTCAATATAATTTATAGGAGGTTATCAAGGTGGCAAAATTTGAGTACCGGTTCCCTGAGCTGGGCGAAGGTCTGCATGAGGGCGAAATTATCAAAATGCATATTAAAGCCGGCGATAAAGTAACCGATGACGATATCGTAATGGAAGTTCAGAATGACAAGGCGGTAGTAGAGGTGCCTTGTCCGGTCAACGGCACAGTGCTTGAAGTCTTCACCAAGGACGGCCAAGTATGCCGTGTAGGCGAAGTTGTAGCGATTATTGATGCAGAAGGCGATATCCCTGAGCAAGAGGGCGGCCATCCGGCAGAACAGGCTTCCCAGGAAGCTGACGCAGCCAAAGGCGGAGCAGATACAACTTCTTCTCCGGCAACCAGCAGCCCGGCTACTGGCGGAGCAACGAACTTCGAATACAAGTTCCCTGAACTGGGCGAAGGCCTGCATGAAGGGGAAATCATCAAGATGCACATCAAGGTTGGAGACAAAATCACTGACGACGATATTATTATGGAAGTTCAGAATGATAAAGCGGTGGTGGAAGTTCCTTCTCCAGTCAACGGTACTGTAGTCGAAGTGTTCACCAAAGACGGCCAGGTCTGCCGCGTAGGTGAAGTTGTGGCTATCATTGCTGCAGAAGGTGATGTTCCTCACCAGGAGGGCGGACATGCTGAAGCATCCGGTGCCCAGGCAGCAGCTCCTTCCCAAGGAACAGCTCCTGCAGCGGCAGCAGCTCCAGCCCCTGACCGTGAAGTGCTGGCAACACCAAGCGTGCGCAAATATGCCCGTGACAAGAGCGTAGATATCTCCAAGGTGAACGGCTCCGGCAAGAACGGCAAGATCACACTTGAAGATGTGGAAGCTTTCCTGAAGGGCGGCTCTGCCCCTGCGGCAGCGGCTCCGGCAGCATCTGCACCAGCGGCGGCAGCAGCACCGCAAGCCAAAGCGAAAGAAGCAGCACCAGCTGCAGCTTCCGGTAATGCAAGCCTGGAAGAAGAACGCGTACCATTCAAGGGTATCCGTAAAGCGATTGCCAATGCTATGGTTAAATCGGCTTACACTGCTCCGCATGTTACCATCATGGACGAAGTGGATGTTACGGAGCTTGTAGCCTTCCGTGCCCGCATGAAGCCGGTAGCCGAGAAGAAGGGCGTGAAGGTTACTTATCTTCCGTTCATCGTGAAGGCACTCGTTGCCGCTTCCCGCCAGTTCCCTGCGCTTAACGCAATGATTGACGAAGCTACGAACGAAATTGTCTACAAAAAATACTACAACATCGGTATCGCTACAGATACAGACAACGGCCTGATCGTTCCTGTCATTAAGGACGCTGACCGCAAGAGTATCTGGATGATCGCTAGTAGTATTACAGATCTGGCTGTGCGCGGACGCGACGGCAAGCTGGCCCCTAACGAAATGAAGGGCAGCACGATCTCGATCAGCAACATCGGCTCTGCCGGCGGTATGTTCTTCACTCCGATCATCAACTTCCCAGAGGTTGCTATTCTCGGAACCGGACGTATCACTGAGAAGCCTGTTGTGAAGAATGGCGAAATCGTAGCGGCACCTGTAATGGCTCTGTCCCTGAGCTTTGACCACCGTATTATTGACGGCGCAACAGCACAGAATTTCATGAACTACATTAAGACCCTGCTTTCAAATCCTGATATGTTAGTTATGGAGGTGTAATTAATGGTAGTCGGAGATGCTTCAATCGAAATCGACACATTGGTAATTGGTGCAGGTCCCGGCGGGTATGTGGCGGCAATTCGTGCCGCCCAGCTCGGCCAGAAGGTCATCATTGTAGATAAATCGGAACTCGGCGGCGTGTGCTTGAACCGCGGCTGTATTCCTTCCAAAGCCCTGATCTCGGCAGCTCATCAATTCGAGGCTGCCCAGCACGGGGAAGTATTCGGGGTTACTGCCGAGAACGTTAAGGTAGACTGGTCCAAGACTCAGGCCTTCAAGAACGGCGTAGTCAAGAAAATGACTTCCGGCGTTACCAGCCTGATGAAGGGCAACAAGATCGAAGTATTCAACGGAGAAGCTATGTTCATTAGCACAAACGAAGCCCGTTTGTTCAATGATCATGAATCCCCACGCTACAAGTTCAACAACTGCATTATCGCAACGGGCTCCCGTCCGATTGAACTGAAGCCATTCCCGTTCGGCGGACGCATCCTGTCCTCCACGGAAGCGCTGGATCTGCCTGAAATCCCTAAGAGCATGATCGTTATCGGCGGCGGCTACATTGGTGCAGAGCTGGGTCAGATGTACTCCAAATTCGGCACCAAGGTTACAATCATCGAAGGTCTGGATACTGTTCTGCCTGGCTTCGACAAAGACATGACCCGTCTGGTGGCCAAGAATATGGCTAAGACCGGCATTGAAATTGTAACCAACGCCAAAGCGGAATCTGCAGTTCAGAACGACAAGGAAGTTACTGTGAAGTACTCCGTAGGCGGAGAGTCCAAAGAAGTAACTGCTGAGTACCTGCTGGTAACTGTCGGCCGTCGTCCTAACACTGACGGCGAACTGGGCCTGGATCTGATCGGCGTTGAGCTGGACGACCGTGGTCTGGTGAAGGTAGACCATCAGGGACGGACTAACATTCCTAATATTTTTGCAATCGGCGATATCGTTCCGGGTCTTGCCCTGGCACACAAAGCTTCTTACGAAGGTAAGATTGCTGCGGAAGCCATTTCCGGACATAAATCGGTTGTGGATTACAAGGTAATGCCGGCTGTAGTATTCACAGATCCTGAATGCTCGAGCGTAGGCCTGACCGAGAAGGAAGCGAAGGATAAGGGCTATGCGGTGAAAGCCGGCAAGTTCCCGTTCGCAGGCAACGGCCGTGCCGTGTCTCTGAATGCTCCTGAAGGCTTCATCAAGATTGTAGCGAAGAGCGACAACAATCAGGTGCTTGGCGCGCAAATCGTCGGTATCGAAGCTTCCAACCTGATCGCTGAGCTGGGTCTGGCGATTGAAATGGGCGCAACGCTTGAGGATATCGCACTGACTATCCATGCGCATCCAACCCTTGGCGAGATCGTCATGGAAGCGGCTGAGCTGGTAGAAGGCCACCCGATCCACGTAATGAAATAATAACCGCTTAAGCTTATGCGGGTTGAATTCAAGAGGATGTTTCCGAAGCCATGCAGATGGTCAGGGAACATCCTTTTTTGAAAATATAAGAAATTATATGTTTCACATGATAACTTATCCTTCTATTTCTCGCTGAAACGGTACCGTCCTTTAAAAGGACGGCAAAGACGTTTCCACTTGCTGATGAAGAAAGTCTCTGTCATGAACGTTCGGAAATAGCTGGCAGTCAGCCCAATTCAGGCAGAGAAATGTATGTTTTTTTGTGTTTTTTTATCGTTAGGGAAGTTACAACGACCGTCAGCTCATGGTAAACTGGTAGAAGAAAAAGAGAGTGGGGTGCGATACTGCTTGCGTAATTACTTGGATTTATTGCAGGATATTCTGGATAACGGTACAGCCAAGGGTGACCGGACCGGTACAGGTACAGTGTCCGTCTTCGGGCGTCAGCTCCGCTTCGATCTGTCGAAGGGCTTCCCGCTGATGACCACCAAGCGCATCCATCTGAAGTCGGTGGTGCATGAACTGTTATGGTTCCTCAAAGGGGATACCAACACTTCGTATTTGAAGGAGAATGGCGTCTCGATTTGGGACGAATGGGCTGATGAGAACGGGGAGCTGGGACCGGTGTACGGTTCGCAGTGGCGGGCCTGGGAGAGCAAGGACGGGCAGCATATTGATCAGATTGCGAATGTGATTGAGGCAATTAAGCATAATCCCGATTCACGCCGTCATATCGTCAGTGCATGGAATGTAGGCGAGATTGAGCAGATGAAGCTTCCGCCCTGCCATTTCGTGTTTCAGTTCTATGTAGCGGACGGCAAGCTGTCCTGTATGCTTACCATGCGTTCGGTAGACACCTTCCTGGGGCTTCCCTTTAACATTGCCAGCTACGCGCTGCTTACCCATATGGTTGCCCAGCAGACGGGGCTTGCGGTCGGAGAATTCATCTGGTCAGGCGGAGATGTGCACATATATACAAATCATATGGAGCAAGTAGCCACCCAGCTCGCGCGCGAGCCATATGCGTTGCCGGAGCTTAAGATTCGCAGAGTACCTGACAGCATTTTTGATTATACCTATGAGGATTTCGAGTTTGTCGACTATGTCCATCATCCGGGGATCAAGGCACCGGTTGCTATATGAGCATTACCATGATTTGGGCGATGGCCGCGAATGGCGTAATTGGTAAAAATAATGATATGCCCTGGCATTTGCCGCTGGATTTCGCTTATTTCAAAGCAGAGACTCTCGGCAAGCGGATGCTAATGGGCCGCAAAACCTGGGAGTCGCTGGGCAGCAAGCCGCTGAAGGGCCGTACCAGCCTGATTCTGACCCGTGACCGGGACTTCGCGCCCGAAGGGGCTGAGGTTGTGTATTCGCTGGAAGAAGCGCTGACAGAGGGGCGTAAGGAGGATGAGCTGATGGTGATCGGTGGAGCCGAGATCTACAGCCTGATGCTGCCCTATGCCGACAAGCTGCGTGTTACACGGATAGAAGCGGAGATTGAAGGCGATACGCGGTTCCCTGAGGTAGACTGGAGCCAGTGGAAGGAAGTCTCCAATACATCGGGACTCAAGAATGAGCAGAATCCGTATTATTACCGTTTTTTCGTTTACGAACGCAAGGAGTGACAATGAAGCGTTTTCTCTGACACCAGATGTGAAATAGTACAAATAATCAACAGATTAGTCCATTACAGTGCGAAAGTATTGAATGCTAATATAATTAAAATTAGAAATGGTGTACTATACATCAACACGAAGAGAACGGATGGGGGAAACGTATATATGTCTACACCTACTGGATTTATGGAGTATAAGCGCCAGCTCCCAGGGGACCGCGATCCCGAGCAGCGCGTGAAGGACTGGGAAGAATTCCACGAGCATCTGACCGAGGACGAGCTTCGGACTCAGGGTGCCCGTTGTATGGATTGCGGCACACCGTATTGCCACACCGGCATGGATATGAGCGGCGGTACTTCAGGCTGTCCCGTGCATAACCTGATCCCGGAGTGGAACAACCTGGTCTACCGTGGCTTGTGGAAGGAAGCGCTGGAGCGCCTGCACAAGACGAATAACTTCCCTGAATTCACCGGCAGCATCTGTCCTGCACCCTGCGAGGGCTCCTGTACCGTCGGTCTGATTGGACAGCCTGTTACGATTAAGACAATTGAGCTGGCCATTGTGGACAAGGGCTTTGAAGAGGGCTGGGTAGTCCCGAGTCCGCCGGAGAAGCGTACAGGCAAACGGATCGCTATTGTCGGCTCCGGACCGGCAGGCCTGGCCGCTGCCGCCCAGCTCAACAAAGCAGGTCATTCGGTAACGGTCTTTGAGCGCAGTGACCGGGTTGGCGGCCTTCTGATGTACGGTATTCCTACGATGAAGCTGGACAAACGTGTCGTACAGCGCCGCGTTGATCTGCTGGCTGCAGAAGGTATCGAATTCGTGGTGAATACGGAAATTGGCACAGACATTCCGGCGCAGCAGCTGGTTGATGAATATGATGCCGTTGTTCTCTGCGGCGGTGCTACCAAGGCAAGACGCTTCAACGTGGAGGGCAATGACCTCAAAGGGGTTATGTATGCCATGGATTACCTGAACGGCACGATCAAGAGCTATCTGAATTCTAATCTGGAGGATGGCAATTACGTATCCGCCGCAGGCAAGGACGTAATCGTACTGGGCGGGGGCGACACCGGCTCCGACTGTGTAGCGACTTCCCTGCGGCATGGCTGCAACAGCATCACCCAGTTCGGCACCCATGACAAAGCGCCGCTTACGCGTGATCCGATTGCTAACCCTTGGCCGCAGTTCCCGAATGTCTACACCCTGGATTATGCCCAGCAGGAAGCCAAGGCGGTCTTCGGTGAAGACCCGCGTGAATTCTCTATCATGACGACGAAGTTCGTCGGCGATGAAGAAGGCAACCTCAAGGAGCTGCACACAGTGCAGATCCGCCGGACAGTAGACGAGACGGGACGGAAGATCTACCAGCCGGTTCCGGGAACCGAGGCTGTCTATCCAGCCCAGCTGGCGCTGATTGCGATTGGCTTCGACGGACCGGAGCAGGATATCATTGAGCAGCTTAAGCTGGATACGGACCGCCGCACTAATGTGAAGGCCCGTTATGGCAAATTCAATACGAATGTGGATAAAGTATTCGCAGCCGGAGATATGCGCCGCGGACAGAGTCTGGTCGTCTGGGCCATCAACGAGGGCCGCGAAGCAGCGCGTGAAGTGGATAAATACCTGATGGGCTCGACTGTACTTGCTTAACTGAATATACACCAAAAAGCCGTCCTTCAGCATTGCTGAGGGACGGCTTTTTGTCATGCGACTAAGAGAATGAACGGCATACACCGCTCTTAAAATCACCGGGTTAGTCTTCCAGCTTGAAACGTTCAATCTTAAGCTGCAGATCGCCCGCCATTTTGGACAGCTCCATCGAGGAGGCAGAGATCTCTTCCATGGAAGCGAGCTGTTCCTCTGTAGCTGCCGTTACACTCTGGAAGGCGTCTGAGGTGGACCGGGAGATGCTGGAGATTTCGTGTACGGAAGCGGCAACCTCCTGCGCTCCCGCAGACATCTGCTCGGTGATAGCTGAGATGTCATGCAGTTGGCTGTTGATTGTGGCCGTAGACTGTTCAATGCTGATGAACGATTCCTTGGCTTCGGCGGTAACCCGAATACCCAGCTCCACATCTGCTGAAACGGTATGCCGGATCGCTTCATAGGTCTGGTCGATCAATCGGGTCATCTGCTGGAGGGTATCTTGAATATCCCCGGCAGTATTCTTCGATTGATCGGCCAGCTTCCGTACCTCTGCCGCCACGACGGCGAAGCCCCGGCCCTGCTCTCCGGCCCGGGCCGCTTCAATGCCGGCGTTCAGCGACAGGAGATTCGTCTGTACAGCGATCGTAGTAATTGCACTGCTCATCGCAGATACCTCATCGTTAAGGCCGTTTAATTGCCCGATCAGCTGCGAAGAGTGGTGAGTAGAGGTCCGGATGGCATCCATTTGCTGGCTGACCTGTTCCATCTTCCGGCTGCCGCTGCGCACATCTGCTTCAGTGTTCGCGGAAGAATCGACGATGGAGGCGGCGGCTTCGGCGATCTTTTGAATACCGGAGGACATTTCCTCCATCGCGCGCGAGGTTTCTGCCATGGCTGAGGTCTGTGTCTGTGCACCTTCGGAGGATTCCTGCACCAGTTCTGCCACGTAAGCGGTGGCTCTGGAGTTCTCTTCCGTTGTGGCATTCAATTGCTGGCTGGAGGCTGCCAATTGTCCAGAGGTGCCCGAAATATCCGAGACGATGCCGCGCAGGGAGCCTACCATCAGGTTGTAATTCTGTGCCAGCTGACCGATTTCATCGGCCCGGTTGATCTGAATCCGCTCATTCAGATAGCCTTCGCTTACCCGCTGTGCAGAACGGTTCAGACTGCGGATCGGCTTCGTGATGGAGCGGACAATCAGGTACATCAGGGTTAGGGCGACCAGCAGGGCAATGCCCAGAACCATAAGTCCTGTATAGATAATGGGCTGTGAGGCATCTGAGAATTCTTGGGTAGGCAGGATGCCGACAATTTTGAACCCGGTATTCGGATCGGTTGTATAGTAACCCTGCATCTCCTTCTCCGTGTCCGGATTGGTATAGTGCAGGTCCCCGCTGTCGTTAACCAGCATTTTCACTATAAAATCTGCTACATCTTCACCTGCAGCTTTGCCGGGATAAGAGACGAATTTATGATTACGGTCCACAATGTAGAAGTAGCCGGTTTCACCTGGATGGGTGGTATGGATTCTTTCACTCATTGCCTTGAGATTGAGGCTTGTGGTCACAGCTCCTTTGCCATCCTCCAGCGAATGGGAGATGAACAACGTATAGTTGCCGGTTGTTGCTGAGACAAAAGGATCAATGATTGTAGTGCTACCGGCATTCTGCATGGACGCCTTATACCAGTCCCGTGTACGCGGATCATAATCCTGTTTGCCGGGGTCCGGGGCCTTCATCCAGGCACCTTGCTCGTTGCCCACCGTAAGAATCTCAAGCTCGGGATGTGCCTTCATGAACTGATCGATGAGTGTGCGTGTTGCGGGAGTCTTACCATCGACCTCGGAAGATTGGATCTGGCGGCTGAGCAAATCTACATTCCGCATAGCAGCGGATACATATTCTTGGATGGTCCCGGCGACCAGATCGACACTGGAATGTGTGGCTTTTTGCATTTTGGTTTCCAATTCCTGTTTAGCACTGGAATAAGAAAAATAACTGACCAGGAGGATCGGGATCACCAGCATAATGGTGAACAGCATCATCATTTTTCGTTGCAGCGATCGTGATCTTAGCTTGTGTTGGATGAAGCGGTTGACTGACTTGAACATTGGAATGGTTCCCCCTCTGGTACATGGAAATCGGCTGGTAGCATCGGTAGCCGTTTCTCTCTGAATGACTCTACTCATATATTCGGTTTATCGACACATTCTTTTCATATCTTAAGGATTTGGTATAAATTATTTAATTGCATTCACAATCCATACATCGCTGGCTTGACGCGGCCTGGAATATCGTATAGATTAAGTACCAACATTTATAACGTAACAGCGTTGACCAAGGACCTGGTATCCGTAAGCGCCGGAAGCAGAGAGGGGATTCACCGGCTGAAAGATCCCCCGAGTGCGTAAGACTCCAACCCTGCCTTGGAAGCTGCAGCTTATGCTGAAGATGGGCATAATTCTGCCGGACCCGGCCGTTATCCGGATTGAGGACCGCAGGCTTGGATAGTCTTGGGGTTGAAACAGGGTGGTAACACGGCACATTCGTCCCTGACGGATGCGCCTTTTTTGCGTTCTCATTAACGCAGCGAAATAATCTGGACCCTTACACACTTATCAACGAAAGAGGCTGATCTGTATGCGTCAAACCAATCTATTAGTTACCACTCTGCGCGAAGCTCCTGCCGAAGCAGAGACAAGGAGCCACCAGCTGCTGCTGCGTGCCGGATATATCCGGCAGGTGGCTGCCGGGGTATACACCTATTTGCCGCTCGGACGGCGGGTGCTGCGCAGGATGGAGCAGATCGTGCGCCAGGAAATGGAGTCAGCCGGTGCGCAGGAGGTGCTTATGCCATCCTTACAGCCAGCAGAGCTCTGGAGAGAATCGGAACGTTATGAGGTGTACGGCAAAGAGCTGATGAAGCTCCGGGACCGTCACGACCGTGAGTTCGTGCTGGGTCCGACCCATGAGGAAGTGGTTACAGCGCTAATGCGTGGAGAGATCAGCTCTTACCGGCGGCTCCCGGTCACTGTCTATCAGATCCAGACAAAGTTCCGGGATGAACGTCGTCCGCGCTCGGGGCTTCTGCGGGGCAGAGAGTTCCTGATGAAGGATGCCTATTCATTTGATACGGATTGGGATGGCCTGGATCAGGCTTATCAGGTGATGTACAGCGTTTATGAGCGGATCTTTGACCGCTGCGGCCTGAAGTACCGGGCGGTGCAGGCGAATGCCGGGGCGATTGGCGGGAAAGGCCAGAATCATGAATTCATGGCACTGTCAGAGATAGGCGAGGATACGATAGCTGTGTGCTCCTTGTGCGGATATGCCGCGAATCTGGAGCAGGCGGAAGTGCAGAGCGGGGCCGCACCGCATAGACCAGATTTTGCCGGGCGGCCTGCCCCTGAGCGATTCCATACGCCTGCCCAGAAGACCATTCAGCAGCTGGAGCAGGAGAGTCAGCTCAGACCGCAGGATATCATCAAGACATTAATCTACACGGGCGGAGGCAAGACATTTGCCGTGCTGGTCCGTGGAGATCATGAGGTGAATGAGCTGAAGGTGCAAAAGTACCTCGGCTGCGGTGACATTACGTTGGCTGATTATGAGCATGTGCAGGAGGCTGCCGGAACCGGAAGCGGTTATGTCGGTCCTGCCGGATTGTCCGTGCCTATCCTGGTGGATGCTGCTGTTGCAGCCATGACTGAAGCGGTCACAGGGGCGGGGGCAGAGGATTACCATCTGCGCGGAGTGGTGCCTGGCCGGGACTTCCCGCTGACGCAGGTAGGGGATTTCCGCAATGCAGTTACCGGCGACAGCTGTCCGCAGTGCGGCGAAGGGGAGCTGGATTTCCATCAGGGCATCGAGGTAGGGCATGTTTTTAAGCTGGGCACGGTCTACAGTGAGAAGCTGGGGGCAGGCTACCTGGATGCAGACGGCCGCACCCAGCCTATGGTAATGGGCTGCTACGGCATCGGAATCTCCCGCTTGCTGGCCGCAGTGGCTGAACAGAACAACGATGACCAAGGGCTGATCTGGCCGCAGGGTCTGGCTCCATTCACGGTTCATATTCTGCTGATGTCGGTCAAAGATACAGCGCAGCGTGAGCTGGCCGAGGCTCTGTATGCACGGCTGACCGCCTTGGGCATCGATATCCTGCTGGACGACCGTGATGAGCGGGCCGGGGTCAAATTCAAGGATGCCGGGCTGATCGGTATACCGGTTGCGCTGGTGGTCGGCAAGCTGGCCGCAGAGCAGAGGATTGAATATATGGACCGCAGAACGGGTAACAAGGAAGTAATCGATATTGGGGAGGCCGTCCTGCGCGTAAGCAGTCTGAAGTCCGCGCCAGATACTGCTTTTGCTTGAATTGAAGCTCTGATAAAATAGGGGAATACCGCATGAATTGCCGCCTTGGAGAGGAGGGGAAAGTATGTTTGGACGCTTGAGACACAGGCTTGACAATGCCAGACAGATGCAGAAAATGCGTAAGGAGTATCCTGAGGAAATCCGCCGCCAATTGGAAGAGCGGGCCAAGGAACAGCAAGTCCCGGTTGAACCTGTTCCCGTAAAGTCCGGGCCGTGGATTATCTTCTTCCGGTGTATTTTGTATATTCTGACCCTGTTAATCGTGTTGATTACCTTCATCGGGGGGCCGCAGAGTAATGCACCCGTCTTCACCATACTTTCCTTTGGTTTGCTGCTGGCTGTTCTGTATCTGATAGCGGGGCTTGCCCAGCCTGCAATCGTATTTTTCCGCAAGCACTGGTCCAGGGGAGATATGCTTGAGCTGTTCAGCCTGATCATCGGGGCGCTGCTCATTCTGATGGCGATATTTCGCCCTTAAGCGGCAGGCCTCAATAATGAGCAGCGGATTTTGGGGTCCAGGAATGGTATAATAGACTACTGGACAACTTTTGTAATGAACCGAGGGTAAGGAGCGATTATTGTTGAAGACACTCATTATTGCGGAGAAACCGGACATGGGGCGGAATATCGCCGCCGCAATAGAACCGAAGGCCAAAAACTACCGTTCCTATCTGGAAGGGGAGCAGTACATCATCACCTGGGCGATTGGGCATCTGATTGGCCTGGCAGAGCCCGAAGCCTACGACAATAAATATAAAAAATGGAACATTAATGATCTGCCGATCATCCCCGAGGAGTTCAAGCTGCTGCCTAACGCACGCACCATGGATCAGCTGAAGGTGATCGGGGAGCTGGCGAAGCGCAGCGATCTGCTGGTGAACTCCTGCGATGCCGGGCGTGAGGGCCAGCATATTTTCTCGCTGATCCAGCGCTACCTGGAGCTGAACCAGCCGGTGAAGCGGCTGTGGATCTCCGATCTGACGCCGGAGACGATCCGCAAGGGCTTCCAGGAGCTGAAGGACGGGTTGGAATACGAGAATCTGACCAAAGCAGCCCGGGCACGCAGCGAGGCGGACTGGCTGATCGGGATGAACGGCTCGCGCGCTTTTACCACCAAGCATAATGTGCTGCTCTCTGTAGGCCGGGTACAGACACCGGTGCTGGCGCTGATCTATGACCGTCAGAAGACCATTGAAGCGTTCTCCTCGCTGAAGTTCTTTGAGGTGGAAGGGCATTTCACCCAGAATGAGCTGACTTATAAGGGAATGTGGCAGGGCGATCGGTTAACGGATGGTGCGAAGGCAGAGGCGCTTGCAGCCAAGGTCAAAGGCAAGCCCGCCCGGATTGTTCTCTATGAGGTCAAAGAGACCAAGGAATATCCGAATAAGCTGTACGATCTGACGCTGCTGCAGCGTGAGGCGAACGGGAAATATGCCTTTTCCGCCAAAAAAACACTGGATATCGCGCAGGCGCTGTATGAGAAGCACAAAGTGATCTCTTACCCGCGTACCAACTCCAACTATGTCACGGAACAGAATATTCCTGAAATGCACAAGACGCTGTCGGCCCTTCGGGGCACGCAGTATGACGATTGGGTAAAGGGTGCGAACTCCAACCTGGTTCATAAAGGCAACAAGTTTATCTGTAATCCGTCCAAGGTGGAGGACCACCATGCGATTCTGCCGACGAACCGTAGAGCGAACGGTCTAAGCGTGGATGAGGCTAAGCTCTATGATCTGATCGTCCGCCGCTTCCTCTCCCAGTTCTATCCGGCTGCGGAATACAAGGTGCATACGGTGATCACCGAAGTCGAAGCCGAGAAGTTCAAGACTACGGTCAAGGAGCTGCTCAGCCTCGGCTGGAAGGTGATCTACGCAGACCAGAAGAAGGACAAGTCCAAACCGGCCAAGGGCAAAGGCAAGGAGGACGAGGAGGAAGAGGAGCTTGAGGTGAACGAGCCGTTCTCGGTTCAAGCGGAGGGTGAAGTGATCTGCAGCGATGCGATTGTGAAGGAGAAGGATACCCAGCCGCCGAAGCATTACACCGAAGGAACATTGCTGAAGGCGATGGAGAGCGCGGGCAAGCAGATTGAGGACGAAGAGCTGCGCGATGCCATGAAGGATTCAGGGCTAGGCACACCGGCGACCCGGGCTGCTACAATTGAACGGCTGAAGAATGTCGGCTATGTAGAGATGCAGGGGAAAAAGATCGCCATCACCCAAAAGGGGCGGACGGCGGTTGAGCTGATCCGCGGGGCAGGTGTGGAGCTGCTGACCTCCCCGGAAATGACAGGGCAGTGGGAGCGCCGCTTGAATGAAATTGCCCGCGGCACCGCAGCGGACGGACAATTTATGGAGAACGTCAAGCGGTTCGCTTCGATGATTGTGGACAAGGTCCGCGTGCAGTCGCGCGCCGCTAAGACCTCCTTCGAAGGGGATACGCCCTCGCTGAACAGCGGCGGCAAGGGCCGCAGCCCGGCTGCTTCGCCTCGCAAGACCGCCGAGTCCAAGGCGGCTGAGCGCAAGCCGGCAGCGGTCAAACCGCGCAGCGCGGCGTCTGCGGCTGCCGGGAAGAGCGGAGATACCGGGCCGAAGGTTATCGGCTCCTGCCCGCGTCCCGGCTGCGGCGGCATGATCTTCATGGGCCGCAAGGGCTACGGCTGCTCCCATTATAAGGAGGGCTGCGCCTTCGTGATCTGGAAGGAGAATCACGGACGCACGCTCACCGACACCCAGGTGAAGGCCCTGATTGAGAAGGGCCGAACCGGGAAGCTGAAGCTGACCGGTGAGGACGGCGCGCCGCTTGAAGGCAAGCTGGTGCTGAAGAATATGGATACCGGCCAGCTGGCCGTGGAATAATTCATTCATACAAGAACGCCCCGGCCATCTTTTCCCGGCCGGGGCGTTCTTTTAATAGTCTTTTAATACAATAGTAATTACTTAGCTTCACTTAAAGCCGCTTCAATGGCGGCACTTAAGCCTTCATAAGAGGAATCCGGCAGCAGGACGCTGTTCACCATGAACTTTGGTGTGCCGTTGACGCCGTAGGCTCCGGCGATTTTGAAGTCCTCTTTGACATCGTACATATACGTATGGTTCTTCAGATCCTGCTCGAACCGCTTTTGGTCAATCCCTGCAATATTGTCCTTCACGAACCCCAGGATGAACTTCTGGGTTGCCCAGATCTGGCTCTCATCGCCCTGGCTCTCGTAGAGCTTGTGGAGATACTCCCAGAACTTCTCGTTATTCTGCTGATAAATAGCTTCCCCGGCACTGGCGGCCAGGTAAGAATCCCGGTCAATGAAGGCAAAGTTCATGAAGTAGAACTGGACTTTCCCGCTGTCAACGTAGTCCTTGATGAACGTATCCAGGTAGGAGGCGGTCCAATTTTTGCAGGCAGGGCATTTGAAATCGGCGAATTCGATCACCTTTACTTTGGCGGCTTCGCTGCCCAGATGCGGCTGCTTCTCGTATTTCAGCCCGTCCACCACGATCTTGCCCTTCACATCGGTGTAGTTGGGGAGATTATCGAGCGCCTCAGTACCGGATGACTTGCTCTGTGTAAGGAAGAAAGCAAGAAGGGCGATCAGCAGCACAGCAATCACAGCAAGCAGCATAGGGAGCAGACGCCCGTGATTCGGGGTATTCCTGGAACGGTTAGCTTTGTTATTCATGGCCAGCCTCCTGCGCGGTGTGAAAATCTACTCAAATAGTATAATCATACCGGCGGCAGGCTGCCTATGCCATTTGTAACAATCGCCTGATCCAGATGAAGCCGTCCATCAGCCGTGATGCTCCCGCAGCGCAGCGGTGCGGATCACCGGAGGGACTTCGTGAATGGCAGAGATGGTCATGACGGACTGCTGCATCTCCCGCTCCAGCTCAATTAGATTGTAGAGCCACTCCGTCGGCTGCTTCAGATAGATGCTGTTGATCCCGGCAGTCAGCGCGGGCAGTACATCCGTACGCAGGGAGTTGCCGATCATCCAGGTGGTTTTGCGGTCGAACGGGTAGGTGGTCAGGATATTCTCAAGCGCCTCCACATTCTTGTGCTGGCGGATATAGATGCGGTCATCGAAATAGGCGTCCAGCTTCATTTGGGCGATTTTGCGCTGCTGGATGGTGTCGTCGCCGCCGGTATATAGGTAGAGGGAATGGCCGTCCTGCTTGAGAGTATCCAGCGTCTCTACCATGCCGGGATAAGCTTCCACCTCCTGGTCGTACACGCTCATTCCCAGCTTCATCAGCTGGCGTTCCTCGAAGGCAACCGGTTTGCGGTTATATTTGCTGCAGAAATAACGGTAGGTGGCAATCAGCGATTTCGGAAAATTGTCGCTGGCCAGGCCGCTTGTGCTGACGGTCTCGACATCGATCTCCACCTGCTTGCTGCGCAGTTCGCCGATCGTAGGCTGGTAATCGCTGAACCAGTCAGACATCAGCTGGAAATACTGTCCAAGAATGAGATCAAAATACTTATTGCAATGCACCAGGGTATCGTCGAGATCAAAGATCACTTGTTGGGTCAAATACTTCATGAGGTTCACTCCTAAGTTGGTCTGTTAGATACGAATGTAGGACTCCAGAAACATCTGGAGCTCCGAGGCCCCGTCAGGGCGTATGCTGTAGCGTTCGGTGCCTTCACCGCGCAGATGGACCCGCAGAAGTCCGGCGACTCTTAGACTAAGCAGATGATGCATCAGTATCTCCCGGGACAGGCTCAGCTCGGACTGCATCTCCCACAGCGTCTTCGGTTCGTTCGCTACGAAGCGCAGCAGTCTCAGCCGGGTAGGATCAGAGAGAGCCTGTGTTAAACGAAGCAGCACGGTGGGTGGCTCCTCCTCATTGTCTGAAGGAACATCTACCGGGTATTGCACCAGCATCAGGTTCTTGAAGAAGCAATATGTGTTAATCGGCCGGTTATGCACCGTAGGCAGCAGGACAATTGTTTTTAGCCCGGGAATGTCCTCGATGACAATCCCGCCGGAAGCATATTCGATCAGCGGGACCATGTCCATTTTGCTCTCCAGCATTTTTTTCTCAGAGGCGTCTTCAATAAGGAGCGGGAGCAGGGTATGCTCCACATGGCGGAAATAATGCTCATACCATATACGCAAAAGCGGCATGTACCCTTTCTTGATCCGCGCGCATTCCTCGGCAGTGAAGTTATGGAAGAACGGCTCGGTGCGCCGGAGGCAATCCTCCAGAGATGAGCTCTCCAGCTCCGCCAGGAACTGCAGCACCTTGGAAGCCTCGCCCCGGCTGTAGGCCCAGGCGTAGAGTACATCATAATCTTCGAACGGCCACTCGGCGGCCTGCTTCAGTGCAGCCAGCTGCGCGGGTGTGAAGCGGCCGTCCACATCCCTGATCCAGTCGGTGCCGATGTCCAGATTAGAGGTCCATTTCTTAGTCACATATAACATGAAACTGTCCAGCAGTTCGTATACGGGGGAAACATCAATTTTGAGTTCATAGTTCATTTAAGCCGGGTCACCTCCAGAAAATCAGTCACTTCTATATATTATCTCTTGTTTTGAAGAAGGTTGTCCACTATAATGTTCGGTGTTTGCCGCATAGACACAAGGTTCCAGTCATCACAGAATTACATAGGAGGATTTATTCGTGCCCACTTCCACACCGATGCCGCTTGCGCAGAGCGGTAGAATGAATTATTTGATTTTGATTGCTGTGATTATTCTGGCCGGATTGAGTCAGGGGATGCTGCTGCCGGTCTTATCCATTCTGCTGGAGCAAAAAGGCGTTTCGTCCTCGCTGAACGGACTTAACGCAGCTGCCCTGTATGTAGGATCGTTCGCCATGACCCTGATTGCAGAGCGGGTGCTTGGCGCCATCGGCTTCAAGAAGCTGATCGCGTCCGGCCTCGCGCTGGTGCTGGTATCGCTGCTGCTGTTCCCGCTGCTTACAGGTGTGAAGGTCTGGTTCGTGCTCCGCCTGCTTGTCGGGATTGGCGATTCAGCGGTCAACTATGCAGCGCAGCTCTGGGTGCTGCTCATGACACCGGCGGAGCACCGTGGACGGAACCTGTCCCTCTATGGGATGTCCTACGGCCTGGGCTTCAGCCTGGGGCCGCTGGGCATCAGTCTGCTGCGGTTCGGGCAGCCGGCACCGTTCCTGATTACAGCCTTGCTGTTCGTGATCGTGCTGCTGATTGTGGGCTTCAAGCTGAAGGACTCCCGGCCGGAGGCTATGGATCATAGTGAAGGACAGGCGAGCAGGTTCGGCCGGAGCTACCGGCTTGCTTGGTATGCGCTGATCCCGGCGCTGCTATACGGTTACATGGAGGCCAGCCTGAACAGCAGCTTCCCGGTATACGGGCTGCGTATCGGCTTCAGCGCAGACCAGATTGCCGCCTTGCTGCCGTTTGCGGGCATCGGGGGCCTGCTGCTCCAGCTGCCGCTCGGGATATGGAGCGACCGGCACGGCCGTAAGGCCATCCTGATTGCTGCCGGGACAGGGGGAGGCTTGGCCTTCACGCTCCTTCCGCTGGCAGGTGACCATTTCCTGCTGACCCTGGTGCTGCTGATGGTGGCAGGGGGACTAGTCGGCTCCTTTTTCTCGCTAGGGTTAAGCTATGCCGCCGATATCCTTCCGCGTAAGCTGCTTCCGGCTGCCAACGTAGTCGCTTCCTTCCATTATAGTCTGGGAAGTATAGCGGGGCCGGGCATCGGCGGGCTGCTGCTGCAATTCGGCTGGGGCGGCAGCGTGTTTGCCGTGATGGGCGGCCTGTATATCGTATTTGGACTGGCAGGGTTATTATTCTCGCCACGGAAGACGATATGAGGTAGAATAAGAACGAATGCTCGCATGGAATTTGATCCCGCTTTCAGAGTACACTATAGAGTAGAGTCGAAGACAGGAGAGGCTGACCTATGATTACAGTTGAACATTTGGCCAAAGCGGTCGGGGAAGATAAAACACCGGTGCTTCAGGATATCGGATTTCAATTAGAACCGGGAGAATTTGTAGCGCTGCTGGGAGCCAGCGGCAGCGGGAAGTCAACGCTGCTGCGCTGCCTGGCCCTGCATGAGAAGTGGGACAGAGGGAATTTCAGGGTAGATGGGCAGGATATTATGAAGAGCCCCTTCGCCGGCAAACGCAAGATCCGGCGGGAATGGGCCTATCTGGAGCAGAACGCGGAGCTGAATCCGAACCGTACTGCACTGAAGAATGTGCTGATCGGACAGGCCTCCCAGACGCCGCTGTGGCGGATGGCTACAGGCATGGTCCGTTCAGATGATTATATGGGGGCGATGGACCAGCTCGATCTGCTGGGTCTGCTGGACAAGGCCAAGCTGAAGTCCGGCCAGCTCAGCGGCGGCGAACGGCAGCGTGTGGCGATTGCCCGGGCATTGGTCCACGGTGCCAAGGTCATCCTGGCGGATGAGCCGGTGACAGGCCTTGACCCCAAGACAGCGGAGAATGTGCTGGAGACCCTCCGCAATCTGTGCAAGGAGACAGGACTTACCGTGCTTACGGTGCTGCCGATCGAGCTGGCTGAGCGTTATGCCAGCCGTCTGTGGGTGCTGGAGGACGGAAGAATCAAGCATGATGTCAAAGGACGCCGGCTGACTTCACAGGAGCGGCTGCATTTGTGAAGTAAGGCCAGGCGTTCAGTAAGGAGAGCGTAAATGAAGTTGAATATGCATATGCGTATGCGTTTGCTGGGAGGGCTTGCCGCAGCCGCTCTGTCGCTGTTTGCCTTGTCGGGCTGCACCTTTATCAGCGATCCGGTATCCCAGATGAGGGTGCCCCAGCTGCCTGCGGACAAGGCTTCGCTGATGGCAGCCATCAACTCTTCCTTGAAGGCGCTGGATGGCACCCTGACCCGTCCGGCCAATGATGATAACAGCTCTATTTTTACGGAGGACCTTGACCGGGATGGCGTGATGGAGACGCTTGTGTTCTACCAGAACAAGAATGAAGCCGTGGTTAATCACGGAATGATTCTGGAGAAGCAGGGGGATACCTGGGTCAAGAAGCTTACGTTTGACGGTGACGGTAATACGCTGGATTCTGTAGATCTTAAGGATGTAACTGGTGACGGTAAGCTCAACATTATTGTCGGTTATTCGCGCGGGGAAGAGAATGGCGTGAAGGGCATGGTTGTCTACAGTTATTCCGGGGGAGTGCTGGAAGAGATTCTTACCAAGCCGTATACCCAATATATCATCGATGATCTGAATGAAGACGGAATTGTGGATATTACCGTGGTGTACTTCAAGCGTAATGAATTCGCTACATTAACTACCTACCAATATGAAGACAGCTTCAAGGTGCTGGATGAACTCGACGATCTGGACCCGTATTTCAATGGTTATTACAATATTGTCTCAGGAAAAGTGGCTGCGAACAAAGAAGGTATAGTCCTGGATTCTGCTGTGGATACGCGCTCCGCCTATACAACCGTAGTTGTAATGGAGAATAACAAGCTGCGTGTGGTCATTCCAGGGGATGTCCGTACCTTCAAGGACCGCAAAATCGTCAGCGAGGATATTGATCTGGATGGGATTATTGAGATTGGCATGCTGGTTCCTCCCAAGGGCTGGGAGTATTTCGACCCGGAGACCATTCCGTATTTCAATTCCTATTACAAATGGGACGGCAAAGAAGGTCTGACCTTCAGTACCCAGCTCTATAATGATCCGCTGGACCGGTTCACCATTAACTTCGCCCCCGAATGGCAGGAGCGGGTAACCGTGGACACCAAGTCTGTGCAGAACAAATCACTCAAATTCATTATGACGGATACCGGAGAGACCGTAGCCGAAGTCTCATTCTTCTCGCCAGCGGAGTGGGACAACGTAAAGAACACCGGCTGGAAGCTGCTCGGACGCGATCTGGATAAAATGATCGGGTACCGGGGAGACCTAGAACAGAGTACAATTGGAGGAGAGGACGGACGAATCAAATCCTCTATTGAAAGGAAGGGTATCGATGAGTAAAGTACTGATACTGGAGGATGAAGAGTCCATCCGCAGTTTTATTGTCATTAATCTGAAACGCAACGGCTTTGAAGTGCTGGAGGCGGCGGACGGCCATGAGGCGCTGCATAAGCTGAGCACAATCCATGATATCGATATTGCCTTGCTGGATGTTATGGTACCCGGCATCGACGGGTTCGAGGTCTGCAGACGCATCCGTGAGACGAATGAACGGCTGGGCATTATTTTCTTGACGGCCAAGGTACAGGAGCAGGATAAGGTCTATGCGCTGTCCGTGGGAGCAGATGACCATGTCAGCAAGCCGTTCAGTCCAACTGAGCTGATTGCCCGTATCCAGTCGCTGCTGCGCCGGGTCAATGTTCACCGCGAGCAGTCGGCCAAGGTATCGTTCCAATCAGGTCCATTCACCCTGGATCTGATCTCCAAGCAATTCAAGCGGAGCGGGGAAGCGATAGAGCTTACGCCAACGGAATTCTCGCTGGTGCAGTTCTTCCTGGAGAAGGAGAATACGCCGCTCAGCCGTGATTCCCTCCTGGATCATGTCTGGGGCAAGGAATATATGGGTGACCCTAAGATTGTTGACGTCAATATCCGCCGCTTGCGCCAAAAAATCGAAAATAATCCATCGGAGCCTGAATACCTGCAGACAGTATGGGGGCACGGCTACAAATGGAAAGGCCAGGTACAATGATCAAGAAGGGGATGCGCAGACAGATCGTACTGCACTATATTCTGGTAGTCTTTGTAGCGCTTCTCCTGGTCGAGACGATCTTCCTGCTGTCGATCCGCACCTATTATTACAACAGTATCTACAGCAAAATCACCACGCATATCAGTGTGGCTGAGACATTGGTGAAATATGAATTTTCAGGAGACAGGTCACAGGCCCAGCTGCAGAAGCTGCTTAAATTATTCAATGTGGAGTTTACCGAGCTGGAGGTCCTGACGCTTAAAGGCGATATTATTACCAGCTCAACCGGGTTCCAGCCTGACCGGACGATTACCACCAGTGATGTTCCCGAGGCAGTAGGCGGTAGTATCGGACGTTGGGTGGGCCGCCAGGCAGGTACTAATGAGAATGTCATGGCAGTATCCAAAATGGTGCAGATCACCGCTCATGACACTTATGTCTTGCGCTATCTGACGTCGATGGAAGGCGTGAACAGTAATCTGCTCAACCTTACTTTACTCTCCATTGCCATTGGTGTGGCAGTGCTCACCATTGTGCTGCTGCTCAGCTTCGGTCTTGCCAATTCGATTGTGCGTCCGCTCAATAATATTACGGCAGTGTCGGCGCAGATGGCCAAGGGCAAGTTCACGACCCGGATCAAGGGCGATTACCGGTATGAGATCGGGGAACTCGCTTCAACGCTGAACTACATGGCGGATGAAATTGTCCGCAGCAATCAGATCAAGGATGATTTCATCTCCTCGATCTCCCATGAGCTGCGGACCCCGCTGACCAGCATCAAGGGCTGGAGCGAGACCCTGGTCTCCGGAGGCTATGACCCTGAAGAGACGAAGCTTGGCGTCGGAATTATCTCCAGGGAGAGTGACCGGCTGATCGGGCTGGTGGAAGAGATCCTCGACTTCTCCAAGCTGCAGCAGAATGAAATGAAGCTGTCGATGGGGCAGGTGGATATTAAGGTTCTGTTACAGGAGACGCTGCTCAATATCTGGGCCAAGGCCGAGAAGAAACGGATTCATCTGCTGCTGGAATGTGAAGAGACGATCTTCATCAAGGGGGATGCCAACCGCTTGAAGCAGGTCTTCCTCAATCTGGTGGACAATGCGGTGAAGTTCTCGCCCGAGGATTCCAGTATCGTGCTGTCGGCGGAGCGCCTGTCCGGTACAGAGATGACTGTCACCGTCCGTGACAGCGGTATTGGCATCAGCGAAGTGCATCTGTCCAGAGTGCGGGACCGTTTCTTCCAGGTCGATGCTCTTAACGGCGGCACTGGACTGGGTCTGGCGATCTCCCAGCAGATCGTGGAGCTTCATAACGGTAAGCTGGAAATGGACAGCGAGCTGGGCAAGGGCACTCAGGTTACTGTCATTCTGCCGCTTGACGATAGCCAGCAGGGGAATGCTCACGTAAGCAATTCACCAATAACTTGATAAGTAAGCCAAGTGGAAACGGCCTTGCCGTCCTTTCAGGGACGGCACCCGTTTCAGCGAGAAATAGAAGGATAAGTTATCGTGTGAAACCTATAATTTCTTATATTTATACAAAAGGGATACAGCTTTCGTCCGGAGAACCGGAGCTGTATCCCTTTGTATGTAGCAGCCCTTAGGGCTGAACTATTGTTATGAAGGCATTCCTTCCGCACGCAGACGGCCGGCCTTCTCATAGACCTCCTGAAGCAGGCGGGCAGGCTGGGTACGGACCAGCGGTTTGGCTGCGACAATCTCATGCGGGCCGACAACGACAATGTTATCTGCACTGCCTTTGATTACAACACCATCCTTGATCACAGCACCTTCACCGATAATGGCATGTTCAATCAGCACACCGCGCCCAATGCGGGCACCCGGCATAATCACGCTCTGCTTGATTCTGCTCTGCTTGCCGATCTCCACACCGCCGAAGATGACAGAGCGCTGCGGGCTGCCTTCGAGCTGGCAGCTCTCGTGTATCAGGCAATCCGCCGAAGCAGCCTGAACCCGGGGTCTGATCGCGGCCAGCTTGGTGCGCTGTGCACGGCTGTACATCGGCCAGCGGGAGTTGTCGAGCTTGAAGGCATCCTCTGTCTGCAGAAGATCCATATGTGCTTCCCAGAGGCTGCTGACCGTACCCACATCTCTCCAATAGCCCTTGAAGCGGTAAGCGAACAGCTCATCGCTTGCATCCAGCATGGACGGAATCACATCTTTACCGAAATCATGACCGGAGTCCGGATTTGCCGCATCGCGCACCAAATGAGCCTTGAGGTATGCCCACTCGAACAGATAGATGCCCATGGAGGCCAGGTTGCTCTTCGGAGCCTTTGGTTTCTCGGCAAACTCGGAGATTTTGAAATCCTCATCCACGTTCATCACACCGAAGCGGCTAGCTTCCTCCCAAGGGACCTCCATGACCGAAATGGTGGCTTTCGCGGACTTGGCGATGTGATAATCGAGCATTTTGCGGTAATCCATGTGATAGATATGGTCTCCCGACAGGATAAGAACATGCTCCGGATTTTGACTGTCAATATATTCTATATTCTTATAAATAGCATCGGCGGTGCCTGTATAGCTGTCTCTGCCTTCAACTCCTGAAGGGAGCAGCTTCACACCCCGGTCACTGTGGCTGTGCAGCCCCCAGGGCTCGCCTTCACCGATATGCTGATGCAAAGACTCTGCTTCGTACTGAGTAAGTACTCCGATGGTATCAATCTTGGAATTCACACAATTGCTGAGGGGAAAATCAATAATTCTGTACTGTCCGCCGAAAGGGACTGCAGGCTTAGCCATGCTGGTAGTCAAGGGGGCCAGTCTGCGGCCTTCTCCGCCTGCCAGAAGCATGGCAATACATTCTTTTTTACTCATTTGTATCCCTCCCATTTTTTTGTCAATGCTTGTAATATACACGCGCTTTGGGCTCTTGAAACGGCATAGGGGAATTATATTGCTGTGTATCAAGAAAAATTACATAAACATTTTCTTTATTCAGAAATCGGCGGATTCACTCGCAAAATCATTTTCAAATGCTGCATATTCGGGTAATGTAAAAGGTGCATCCTATATACAAAGGTGGTGATGATTTGGCCGATTTATCAAAGACAGTAAACCTCCCGTCATCTGAAGATATTTATCTGTTCCATGAAGGCACGAATTATCGCAGCTATACGATGCTTGGCGCGCACATTGCCGTCCAAGAAGGGCAAGCCGGTGTTCGCTTTACCGTGTGGGCTCCTCATGCGGCATATGTAGGACTGGCTGGTGATCATAACAGCTGGGATGGAAATACCGAACTTGATACGTTATATAAGATACCCGATTCAGGATTTTGGAGTCGTTTTTTCCCGGGTATAGAGCCGGGAACTTTTTACAAATACAGGATTATAGGGGCGGATGGGACAAGCTTCCTCAAGGCAGACCCCTACGCCTTCAAGGCAGAAGTCCGTCCGGCAACAGCATCTGTCGTGGCTGACCTGGACGGCTACAAATGGGGGGATGCCGCCTGGCGCCGGAAGAGCAAGGGACCTTATCAGGCACCGATGAACATCTATGAGATGCATCTGGGCACCTGGCGGCAGAAGGAGGACGGCGAGCTCTATACTTATAGAGAGATCAGCAGTCTGCTGATTCCTTACCTGAGCGAAATGAGCTATACCCATGTGGAGTTTATGCCGCTTGCGGAACATCCTTATGATTTATCCTGGGGCTACCAGGGAACCGGTTATTTTGCGGCTACCAGCCGTTTCGGGGAACCGCAGGATCTAATGTATCTGATCGATCAGCTGCATCAGGCAGGCATCGGGGTCATTCTGGACTGGGTTCCGGCTCATTTTGCCAAGGATGCCCATGGTCTGCGCTTGTTCGACGGTTCGCCGCTGTATGAGTATGCCGATCCGATGCTGGCGGAGAAGCCGGGCTGGGGTACCTTGTCCTTTGACTTCAGCAAGCCGGAAATCTCGTCGTACCTGATCTCTAATGCGCTGTTTTGGTTCGAGAAGTATCATATTGACGGCATGCGTGTGGATGCGGTTACGAGTATGCTGCGGCTTGATTTCGAGAAGGAACACCATCAGTACCGGACGAATGAGCATGGCGGGCTGGAGAATCTGGAAGCCATCCGGTTCATTCAGCAGCTCAACCAGACGATCTTCCAGTATTATCCGAAGGCGCTCATGATGGCGGAAGAATCCAGTGCCTGGCCGGGCGTAACTTCGCCGGTGCATGAAGGGGGCCTGGGCTTCAACTACAAATGGAATATGGGCTGGATGAATGACACCTTGGGCTACATAGAACGTGATTTCGATTCGCGCCCTTATCATCATAATTTGTTGACCTTCCCGATATGCTATGCTTATGCCGAGAACTATGCGTTGCCGCTGTCACATGACGAGGTGGTGCACGGCAAGAAATCACTGCTGGACAAAATGCCCGGGTCCTATGAGCAGAAATTCGCCGGTCTGCGCCAGCTTCTCGGGTATCAGATGAGCCATCCGGGCAAGAAGCTGCTGTTCATGGGCGGAGAGTTCGGACAATTCATTGAATGGAAGGATCAGGAGCAGCTCGACTGGCTGCTGCTGGATTATGAGAGCCACCAGCGGATGCTGGCCTATACGGCTGCGCTCAATAAGCTATACCTTGCTGAGAAAGCGTTGTGGGAGCTGGATCATGACCTGGAGGGCTACCAGTGGATCGATGCGGATGACAGCGGTCAGAGTATCGTATCCTATATCCGTAGAGGCAAACGTCCGGTGGACACGCTGCTGATTATCATCAACTTCCAGCCGGTAGAGCGCCGTCATTACCGTATCGGCGTGCCGCGTCCGGGCGTATATGAGGAATTATTCAGCTCGGAGACCCTCGAATACGGCGGATCAGGCTTCCATAATGAGCCGCTGAAGAGCACCAAGACCGAGTGGCATAATCAGGTGAATAGTGTGGAGCTGACCCTGCCGCCGCTTGGCTTCCTGGTGCTTAAGAAGACAGGCCGCAAGACCGTTTAAGGGCAGGAAATGTCCGAATAAGCTACTATCCTAAGGGGGAGAATGGAATGAAAGTACTATTTGCCGCGGCGGAAGCCCATCCATTTATCAAAACAGGCGGGCTGGCCGATGTCATCGGCGCCTTGCCGAAGGCCCTCAAAGCAGCTGGAGTCGATGTCCGGGTGATTTTGCCTAAATACAAAGGGATTCCTGAGAAGTATTCCGCACAGATGGAGCATGTCGCTACACTGGAGGTCCCGATTGGCTGGCGCAATCAGTATTGCGGGATCGAAAAGGTCGTGTTTGAAGGGATTCCCGTCTATTTCGTTGACAATGAGTATTACTTCGGCCGTGACGGGATTTATGGCTACATGGATGACGGGGAGCGGTTCGCTTACTTCAACCGGGCGGTGCTGGAATGCCTGCCGGCCATTAGCTTCCAGCCGGATGTGATCCATTGCCATGACTGGCATGCTGCGGTTGTTCCGCTGCTGCTGCAGGCGCATTACCGGCATAATCCGTTCTACAGTGAGATGCGTACGGTATTCACCATACATAATCTCCTGTACCAGGGAGTCTTCCCGTATACGGTACTCGGTGAGCTGCTTGGTCTGGATGACAGCTATTTCCTGGGCGTCGAGTATTTCGGGAATGTGAATTATATGAAGGGCGGAATTGTCTACAGTGACCATGTCACCACCGTCAGCCCAACCTATGCCGATGAGATTCGGACCCCGTATTACGGGTATGGTCTCGATGGTCTCCTTACTGCGCGCTCTGACGCGCTGAGCGGTATTGTTAACGGCATTGATACCAAGAGCTATAATCCGTCCAGTGACAATGCAATCTTCACCAAGTACCGCTCCAACCTGGCCAAAAAAGCCGAGAACAAGCTGGGACTCCAGCAAGAGCTTGGACTGCCGGTGGCACCGTATATTCCTATGGTAGCTATGGTTACGCGTCTGGTGGATTCCAAAGGACTGGATTTATTGACCCGCGTGATGGATGAGCTGCTGTACTACGATGACATTCAGTTCGTGCTGCTCGGGACGGGGGATGAGGTCTACGAACGCTGGTTCCGTGAGGCACAGTGGCGTTATCCGACCAAGCTGTCGTCACAGATTACCTTCAGTGATGCCTTGTCCCGCAAAATCTATGCTGCCAGCGACATGTTCCTGATGCCGTCCAAATTCGAGCCTTGCGGCATCAGCCAGCTTCTGGCGCTGCGTTACGGCAGCATTCCGGTGGTCCGTGAGACAGGCGGGCTTAACGATACCGTGCAGGCATACAAAGAGGAGACCGGAGAAGGCAACGGCTTCACGTTCAAGGACTATAACGCCCATGATATGATGTATACGCTCCGCCGTGCAGTTTCGTTCTACCACAAGCCCGAGCACTGGAAAAAAGTAACCAAAAACGCATTCTCCGGCGACTACAGCTGGAACGTATCCGCTCAGCAGTATATTGATATTTATAACCAGATTACTGTTGCTGCTGAGGAATAGATACAATAGGGTTTAGAGGTTAAAAGGCACCCCTCAGTTCATCATGAACTAAGGGATGCCTTTTTGACGTTTTTTCAACTAAATAAGAAGCATTAAATAACAAAAAGCAAAAGGAGCGGAGGGGAAATTTGGAACTGGAGGAGCGGTAGCGACCGCCTCCCTCCTTATGATTCAGTTTTCTTACGCTAGCTCGCTAATTCGCAGGATTTCATTCGTTATGAATACAAATGCAGTAACGAAGCAGAGCGGGTGGGGGTTAAGGTGGCGGTACGGGCATAACCAAATAAGGGGACACAAGACAATTCCCATTAAATCCCTTTATTTGCATGCTCCATCTTTAACCTTGTGGTTTACCCTCCCATGTCTCAACGGGTCGATGCCCTTACATTCCTTCGTTACACCTATCAAGGAGATGGAGTCCGTCAGTGCTTTGTCCACGGGTCTGAGCCCTTTAGGCGGTCGTAACGGTACTCATGCTTCATGATGAATCCTGCGAATGAGCCAGTTGGCAAGTGAATACTTTCGGTCTTAGGCTGCAGAGTTTACCTTGCACACATCATAGTCGGAACCCTTCTTGGACATCGCTACAAGCATGCGTGCGAGCTTCCCGCACAGCTTCATGATGGACTTCATGCCAGTCATGTGTTTCACTCGTTTGTTATGCTGATGAAGTGCCCGAAATTCCGGATTGACGGAGACCATCTGAAATACGGCGATAAAGAGAATTTTTCGCAGTCCAGGTCGCCCTCGCTTCGTAATTTTCACTTGGCCTTTGTAGATGCCTGAGCTGTTCTCCGACAGATGTAAACCAGCTAAACGAAGTAATTGGTTGCCGTGGGCAAAGCGGCTGAAGTCACCTGCTTCACTGTATAACGCCGCCAAGGTAATGTCATGGATCCCTTTAATCGATCGCAAGCTCTTCGTCGCGGGAATGGTTTGAAGGATGTGATGAATCTTCTCCTTCAGTAGCTCCATTTGGTCGTGAAATAACTGTAGTTGCTGTAAAAGCATCGATAGACTCAATTTAGCTTCTTCGACGGACTCTGGGCTGCCTACCGTTCGTTGTGCCGCGTGGAGGAGAGCGACGGCGACTTTGTGGCTACCGGCACGTTTTAAACGCTTCTTCCACCCTACAATGACCTCTTGAACCGACAAGGTGCAAAGATCGGAAGGGTGAGCAAATTCGGCTAACGTTGCCAGAGCGGTCTTCGAAGTGATGTCTTTAAAGACCTGCTGGAACTCAGGGAAGTAGATGTCAGTCCAGCGGTAGATTTGGTTGACTATACTGGAAGCTTGTTTGGAAATGTAGTCTCTGGTGTTGACCAGTTGCCGAAGCGCCTGAAACGGTCCCGTGTGCAGGTATAGGTCGCTGTAGTAGCCATTCTTGACCATGTCGGCAATCACTAAGGCATCCTTGACGTCATTTTTCGTTGGGGAGTTGTCCCGGTTTTCTTTATTGCGTTTCACCTGAAAAGGGTTGACGAGAACGAGTTCGAGCTGCTTCTCTTGAAGCCAGAGCGCCAGATTGAACCAGTAGTGACCGGTGGGCTCCACACCGAAAATGACATCGGTTTTGTGAAATTGGATCTGGAGCGCCTGCATCCACTGAAACAGCTTTTCAAACCCCTCCTGATCATTGGAAAAGGAAAGATAGGCTCCACGTTCGATGCCTCGGTAGTCGGTGGCACGAGCGACATGAGTGAATTTGGCGATGTCGATCCCCACAATAAGATGATGAGGGGTAATACGTTCAATGCGTTGATTTTGTTGGGCCGATTGTTTAAACTTCATAGTAAGAGCACCTTCCTTATAGATGATTGGTTGTCGTCGTGGACACCATTTATCATAAGGAGGTGCTCGTTAAATTTCAAAGCCCAAATTTAAGGGGATACAGGAATGCTTTGTCTCCGGATTTCCACCCGCCAACAGCGGTCTAAAATCAAAGAAATCTGCAGACAACAGCGGCCGGAAGTCCAAATGTTCACCGCAGTGACGACCATGCATCGTGTTCAAAACTTAAATGTGTCTTATTCATCCCTCCTCCACAATATGCCGGAACAGAATCCGGTACCCGTACGGCTCCAGCGTCACGTTCATCATTCCGCGTTCGGGGACTACCGCTTCACCGGTGAGCGCATCCAGCCAGTCACTGGTCTCCATCGGGTGGCTGAGCGTGCGGGGCTGCGGAGAATTGTTCATCCAGACCGTGAAGTGGATCAGCTCATCTGCACGCTCATAGACGATGCACGGGTCATGCTCATAGGCCTGAAGAATCCGGAAGCGGCCTTCACGAAGCGCCTTATTCTCCTTGCGCAGATTAATCATCATCCGGTAAAAGTCATACAGCTCGCGGTCCTGCTTGCCCTGATCCCATTCCATACATTTGCGGCAATCCGGGTCCTCGTAGCCCGTCAGGCCAATCTCATCGCCGTAATAGATGCAGGGAGTGCCCATGAAGGTGAACAGGAACACGACCGTCAGCTTCAGCTTCCTTTTGTCTTCACCAAGCACGGTGAGCAGGCGGGGGGTGTCGTGGCTGCCCAGCAGATTGAAGACCACTTCGTTCGTTTGCTGCGGATAACGCATAAGCAGGCTGCCGATCCGGTGGCCGAAGGTGATGCCGTCCATCCCGCCATTGAAGAATTCGAGCACTGTCCCCGAGAAGGGATAGTTCATCACCGAATCGAACTGGTCGCCGAGCAGCCAGGTTAAGGAGTCGCTCCACACCTCACCGACAATGTAGGCATCCGGGTTCGCGGCTTTGACCACCTTGCGGAAATCACGCCAGAAGTGATGGTCCACTTCATTGGCCACATCCAGCCGCCAGCCGTCCACCTTGATCTCCTTGATCCAGTATTCGGCCACCTCCAGCAGATAAGATTTTACTTCATGATTGGCGGTGTTGAATTTCGGCATATTGCTGTAGAAGCCGAACGTGTCATAGGTGGGAATACCGTCCACAATCTCAGCCGGAAAAGAGTTCACATGGAACCAGTCCCGGTAGACTGAATACTCCCCTTTGGCCAGAACATCCTGGAAGGGCGGGAACTGGTCGCTGCAATGGTTAAACACCGCGTCAAGCATGACGCGCAGGCCCCGTCTGTGGCATTCCTCGATGACCTGCTTCAGCAGCTCATTATCGCCGAAATGCGGGTCGACTCTCCGGTAATCCACAATGTCATATTTATGGTTGGAAGGGGAGACGAACAGCGGCGTGAAGTAGAGGGCGTTGACGCCCAGCTCCTGCAGATCATCCAGATGGTCCAGCACGCCCTGAAGGTCGCCGCCGAAGAAATTATTCAGCTCGGGCTTGCCGCCCCAGGGCTGCGTGCCTTCCGGATTAATCAGGGGATTGCCATTCGCGAAACGCTCGGTCATGATCTGGTAGAACACGGCATCCTTTGCCCAGGGAGGAACCCGAAACAAGTCGATCCCGTGGATATAGGGAAATTCGTAGAAGTGATTCGGCGGCGGAGGACACTCAGAGCGAATACCGTTATCAAGCAGATAGACCGTCTCCATACCCTTACTCACGCGAAAAGTATAGCTAAGCCGCTTATATTTGGGCCGGACTGCCGCTTCCCAGTAGTCGAATTTGTCATCGGAGGCGGCCTTCTCCATGATAATGTCATAAGAGGTATGCTGCCAATCATACTTGTCGCAGGTAAGGGCGACTACGTAGTCCACATCATCACGTTTGGTGCGCACACGCAGATGAATCGTTTCAGTATCATAGGCATAGGCCCATTTGTCACGGGGAACATGGTACATCGCTTCAAGCAGCATAGTAGCACCTCCTGTAAGTTGGGTGGAAGCTGTAATGATTCGTGCGGCAATTGGAGATAATCTATAGTAGATAGTATTATATACCACCTTCTTAGGATGTGCATTTTTTTGTCGCCGTAACAGGTTTTTGTCACAAAATTGTCTTTGCATATTCATGCGAAGTGATTTATAATAAATCGGTCAATGGGACGGAATCGTAGAGAGAAACTAAATAGAACAGGGGAGACGGGACAAATGAACAAATGGGGTAAACTTTCTATGGGACTGCTGCTGGCAGCAGGACTCTTGGCCGGATGCGGCTCCAATAACGATAAGAACAATACCGCAGCAAGCGGAAATGGCGGTGCTGCAAGCACGGAGGCGCCGGCCAAGAAGCTGATTATGGGTACAAGCGCAGACTTTCCTCCATATGAATTCCACAAGATGGTTGAAGGTACGGATACGATTGTTGGTTTCGATATCGAGATTGCCAAGGAGATCGCCGCTGATTTGGGCCAGGAGCTGGAGGTTAAGGATCTTCCGTTCGACTCTTTGCTGAATGAGCTGGCAAGCGGCCGGATCGATATGGTGATCTCGGGACTTAGCCCGACACCGGAACGCGCTGAGGCTGTAGGTCTCTCGGACATCTACTACAAGGCGGAGCAGGCTGTCGTAGTGCGTGAAGCCGACAAGGACAAATTCGCTAACATGGACGCACTGAAGGGCGCCAAGATCGGAATTCAGACCGGTTCCATCCAGGAGGATATCGCCAAGGGCATCGAAGGCGCACAGCTGACTTCCCTTAGCAAAATCTCCGAAATCGTCCTGCAGCTGCAGTCGAACCGGGTGGATGCTTCCATCATGGAAGGACCGGTTGCCAAGTCCTTTGTGAAGAACGTCAAGGGCCTCGTGATCACCGATGCCAAGCCGGAGGTTGAAGATGACGGCTATGTCATCGGTGTGAAGAAGGGTAACACCGAGCTGCTCGATCAAGTGAATAAGACACTCGGCCGCCTGAACTCCGAAGGCAAGATTGATGAATTTGTAGCGGCAGCCAGCGAGCTTGCTGAGAGCAAATAACACGCGAACCCGTGTATAACGGTTAGCAGAGATCAAGTATAGACCCGCAGCTGGCTGCGGGATCATGCTCTACCATGCAGAAAATGGCGGTGATCCGCCGTTTTCTATTTTTTTGAGAAGAGGAGGGTTTGAGAGCAATGAATGGATTCGATATGGCTTATGAGTACCGCAATTTATTCTTATCCGGTCTGAAGTACACACTGTTGCTGGCGGTGCTGGGGGTATTCTTCGGTTTCGTACTAGGCATCCTGGTTTCGCTCCTGCGGATGTCCAAATGGAGAATTCTGCGCTTTATCGCTACCGCATGGGTGGAATTCTTACGCGGAACGCCGATGCTGGTGCAATTGTTTCTGATTCACTACGGGTTGACGGAGCTTGGACTTGAGTTTACGCCCATTCAATCCGGTGCGATTACATTAACCATCAACAGTTCTGCTTATCTGGCGGAGATTTTCCGCGCAGGCATTCAGGGTGTGGACCGCGGTCAGGTTGAAGCGGCGCGTTCACTCGGCATGAAGCAGGGGATGACGCTGCGCTACATTGTGCTGCCACAGGCAATTAAGAACGTGCTGCCGGCCATCGGTAACGAATTTATTACCATCATCAAAGAATCTTCAATCGTGTCTATGATCGGGGTTGCAGACCTGTTCTTTCAGGCTAAGACCATTACAACGATTACGTATGAGGGTCTAACTCCCTATGTTATCATTGCAATCATGTATTTCGTACTGACATTCACACTATCCAAGCTGCTGGGTATATTGGAACGGAGGCTGAACACGGATGATCGAGGTTAAGAATCTGCGGAAGAGCTTTGGGAAGCTGGAGATCCTGAAGGGCATTGATCTGAATATTCACAAGGGCGAGGTCGTTGTCGTCATCGGCCCCAGCGGATCGGGCAAAAGCACCTTTTTACGCTGTCTGAACCTGCTGGAGCAGCCTACAGGCGGCGAGATCAGCTTCGAGGGTCAATCCATTACCGCGAAGCGGCATGACATCAACGTGACCCGCGAGAAAATGGGCATGGTGTTCCAGCAATTCAACCTGTTCCCGCATAAATCCGTGCTGCAGAACATTATGCTCGCCCCGCTCAAGGTGAAGAAGCAGCAGGCTGCTGAGGCGGAGAAGTTCGCGATGGAGCTGCTGCGTACTGTAGGCCTTGAAGATAAACGCAATGCTTATCCGGCCCAGCTCTCCGGCGGACAGAAGCAGCGGATTGCGATTGCCCGGGCGCTGGCTATGCAGCCGCATGTCATGCTGTTCGACGAGCCGACCTCGGCGCTGGACCCGGAGATGGTCGGTGAAGTGCTGGAGGTTATGAAGCAGCTGGCCGTGAATGGCATGACCATGGTGATTGTAACGCACGAGATGGGCTTCGCCCGTGAAGTGGGGGACCGTATCCTATTCATGGACGGCGGAGTGATTGTGGAGCAGGGGACACCGGCAGAGGTGTTCGGCAAGCCCAAGCATGCCCGCACGCGCGATTTTCTCAGCAAAGTATTATAGAAGGCTGGCTAATAACCCCATCATATGGGGTTATTTTATTTTGGCGGAGTGCACAATGGGTGATATAGTATACAAATGATCAATCTACATGAAAAGGAGTACATACAGATGAGAGATGATCTTTGCCGGATCGGCATTATTGATATTGGTTCCAACTCCATACGACTTGTAATTTATGATACAACACAGGCAGGCGGCTACAAAATCATCAAGGAATGTAAGTACTCTGCCCGATTGAGCGAGAAGATTACGAAGGAAGGCAGGCTGGAGAAGAAGGATATGAATACGATCATACCTGTTCTTCAGCAATTTAAGGAGATTTGTGAAGATTTTGAGGTGGATAAAATCCGCGCAGGCGCCACCGCCGCCATCCGTAATGCAGCGAACTCAGCGGAGATCATCAGCTATCTGTCGGAGGCTTCATCCATCCAGATTGAAGTGGTCAGCGGATATCAGGAGGCGTATTTCGGCTTCCTTGGGGTGATCAATGCTTTTGACGTTCAGGATGGCTTCGTGATTGATATTGGAGGGGGCAGTACCGAGGTCACCTTATTCCGCGGACGGCGTTATCAGCAGAGCATCTCGTTCCCGTTCGGTGCGGTCAATACGAATCAGATGTTCAGCCAGGGCGGCAACTGGAATGCGGAGCAGATCCGCAAGCTGCAATTATATGTAACCGGCAGGCTGGTAGAGCATGACTGGCTTACGACGGGCACAGGGCTTCCGCTGTACGGGCTGGGGGGAACACTGCGGTCAATGGCTAAGCTGGATCAGAGGAACCGGGATTATTCGCTGCCTAATTCCCATGGCTATGTCCTGGAGAATGAGGCGATCGAACGGTTCATGGAGGTTTTGCCCGCTACTCCGTTTGAGAAGCGCAAGGACCTGGACGGGCTGTCCAAAAGCCGGGCGGATATCATCGTGTCCGGGCTGATTATTTTCCATACCGTCTATCATTACATTGGGGCCAGCCGGGCACTGATCAGCGGAGAAGGCCTGCGTGAAGGCATGCTGCATGATCTGCTGGAGCCGGAGCAGCCGGTGCGTGACAGCGCGCTGGAATACAGCCTGGACACCATTATCCGCTTTGATATCCGCACCTCGAAGCGTCACCTGGATCATATCAACAAGCTGGCGCTGAGCCTGCTGGGAGCCTTTGAGCGGGAAGGGGACCGGGCGGAGCATGAGATGCTGGTCTATGTAGCGATTATGCTGCACCGGACAGGCTCTAACATTAACTACTATCAATCCAAGCGGCACACGCATTACTGGCTCATGAATTCACCCATCCGCGGACTGACCCACCGCCAGCTGATTCTTAGCGCGTACATTGCTTCCTACAGCACAAAAAGCCGGAAGCAGAAATTGTCCCTGATACATAAGGACATTTTGCTGCCTTCCGACGAGGAATGGATTCATAAGCTGGGTACATTAGTGCAGTTAAGCATCGCGCTGGACAGCACCGAGATCGGCATTGTCAGCGGGCTGAAGTCCCGTCTGCATAATCATACGCTGGATCTGGAGCTTCAGGGCGGACAGGTGCTTATCGGCCTGGAGGACATTGAGAATGCGCTCAAAGCCTTCAGGAATGCTTGGTCGGTGAAGGTAAAGCTCGGCTTCCCTTCCAGCGGGTAACATCCATAGCGGCGAACTGGCTCCGGAGCGGGGCCTTTTTGTCGTCGATCCGTTCATAATATCCGTTCGGCTGAAGGAAGCTGGATTTGACATTATCCATCAGCGACAGATCCAGAATCTTGACAATCTGATCGCGGATACCGCTATCCTTCACCGGACACATCAGCTCGATCCGCCGGGTCAGGTTACGTGTCATCCAGTCGGCACTGGACAAGTAGACCTCGGGATCGCCGCCGTTCTCGAAGTAATAGATGCGTGAATGCTCCAGGAAGCGGTCCACAATGCTGCGCACCGTAATGCGTTCACTGAGGCCTTCAATTCCCGGACGCAGGCAGCAGACTCCCCGGACGATCAGGTCGATGGATACTCCTGCCTGAGCCGCGCTGTAGAGATAATCTATAACCTCCTGGTTCGACAGGGAGTTCATCTTGGCGATAATCCGTGCAGGCCGGCCTGCGGCGGCATGATCAGCTTCGCGCAGAATCAGCTTCTGCAGCGACAGACTCATATTGGTCGGTGCAACGATGAAGGAGTTCCAGTTGTAGTTGGCGGAGTAGCCCGTCATCTGATTGAACAGCTCTGAGGCATCCAGCCCGATCTCATGATTAGCGGTGAACAGGCTGAGGTCAGTATAGGCTTTGGCCGTGCTGTCATTATAATTGCCTGTTCCCACATGAACATACCGGCGCAGCTCAGAGCCTTCCTGGCGGACGATCAGCGTTACCTTGGCATGGGTTTTGAGACCGACCAAGCCGTAGACGACATGGCAGCCGGATTGCTCCAGCTTACGCGCCCAGGCGATGTTACGTTCCTCGTCGAAGCGGGCCTTCAGCTCCACGACCACCGTAACCTGCTTGCCGGATTCGGCAGCATTGGCGAGGGCCGCAATGAGCGGAGACTTCCCGCTGACCCGGTATAGCGTCATCTTAATGGCCATTACCTGCTCATCCTCGGAGGCCTGGATAATGAAATCCGCCATGGCATCGAAGGATTCATAAGGATGATAGACCAGCACATCGCGTTCACTGAGCACCTCGAAGAAATCTTCATTCTCCTCGAATTCCGCCGGATACAGCGGCTCGACAGGTGGATAATTCAGATAGGAGAAGCCCTTCAGGCTGCTGGCGAAGCTGCGCAGGAAGCCGAGATCGAGCGGGCCTTCAATCTCAAACATGAAGTCCTCCAGCTCGAATTCAGCCTGAAGCTGCTCCAGCGCATAGGGATGAATGCCTTTCTGCACTTCCAGACGGGCAGGGATGCCGCGGCGGCGTTTGCGGAGCTCCTTCTCAATCTCCTCCAGCAGATCCTCCGCGCCTTCTTCATCAATCGTCAGGTCGGAGTTGCGGGTCAGGCGGAATTCATTGACGGCTACAGGATCATAACCGCTGAATAAGGTCTGAATATGATGGCGGATCACATCTTCAATGAAGACGAATTGCCGTTTCTTGCTGTTAGAGCGGTGCGGCAAGGGAATGCAGCGCGGCAGATTGGACGGTATTTGCAGAATAGCGAAATACGGATCTTCCTCCTGGCTGTTCTTGCGTGTCAGCACCACTGCAAGATAGATGAACTGGCTGTGAACCAGCGGAAACGGACGGCTCTGGTCTACTGCCATCGGGGTCAGCACAGGGAAAATAATATCACGGTAGTATTCCTCTATTGACAGCTCCTGGGCAGGCGTTAAGTCCTCATAATCAACAAAAACAATGCCCTCTTTATGAAGACTGCGTGAAATATCCTTGAATGCGCGGTATTGGTCGGCGACAATTTTGCTGACCCGTTTGCTGAGGCGTTTGTAGAGACCGGAGGGGGTGTAGCCGGTGAAATCTTTTTTGGTATACCCCGCCCGGATCTGATCCTGGATGCCCGCTACCCGCACACTGATGAACTCATCCAGGTTACTGGACACAATGGCCAAGAATTTAGCCCGCTCAATCAGCGGATTCTCCGGGTCCTGTGCCTCGCTGAGCACCCGGCGGTTGAATTCGATCCAGCTTAAGTCACGGTTAAGATAGGCTGTTGCAGGACTAATGGTGTTGATTTTTTTCTCATCTGTATTCACGTTCATGGACCCTCCAAGGTTGCTTCATGTCTACTTAAGATAATCATATTCTTTCATTCTACTATTTGCTTAAGCGAGAAATGTTAAAACTGTGTAAAATTTTTGCGAATATTCAGGAAACATGGCATATTTCTGCTGAAGCCCTTCATAATGATTAAGAATATGTAATAATTACATCCCTGATAACGCTGTATTAGGGATAATTATTTCCAATTGCCACAAAAACATAGCCAATGGTTACAAAGTTGTGATATATTCATTACTGTTAGTTTACAAACGGGCATCACCAATGAAGGAGGCTATTCATGAAATTCAAGATCAGAGCCATCACCGCCCTGGCGGCTGTACTGGGACTCGGCACCTTGCTTCACGCAGCTCCCGCTCAAGCCGACAGCGTACATATTGCTGGAGAGGCTACTACCTATTATACGCTATCCAATCATTATGGCATAAGCGTTGAAGAGCTTATGAATGCAAATCCGCAGATTTCTGCGCTTAATATCTATCCCGGGCTGAAGTTCACCGTTCCTGGCAATGTTCAAGCCAAGACTGTCGCAGTAGCCAATACTACGGCAGCAGCGGTTGAAGCTGTAGAGGCTGCAGAAGCTCCAGCTCTAAATGTACAGCAGGCAACCAACACCGTTCAAGCCTGGGGCAAAGAATTCAATTATGCCAAAGTGCTGCAGGTCAAGGCTTCCGCGTATTCCTCCGCAGCCAGCGAGAATGGCAAGTGGGGCGCGGTCGATTATTTCGGCAATACGCTTAAGCTGGGGACGATCGCCGTTGATCCTAGCGTGATTCCGCTGGGCACGAAGGTACTCGTAACCGGCTATACCCATCCGGGCCTGCCGAAGGAAGCCTTCGTGGCTACCGCAACTGATAAGGGGAGTGCAATCAAGGGTAACCGGATAGATATCTTCATTCCGGGCAGCCAGAGCTTTGTGGCCGATTTTGGTTATCAGTATGTACATCTATATATTATTGAATAAACCGATAATGATAAGTTGCACCACTGCAAGCGTAACAGGTATTAATGAAAAGGAAACAAGACCAGGCTGCTTCCGCCGGTTTTGTTTCCTTTTTTTGTAGAATGCCCCTGCTTACCAAGCGATTATTTGCTCTTGCTGACCTGGAGCATCTGGGGAACCGTCACGAAGCTGTACCCGCGCTTACGCAGACTCCCGATGATCTCGGGAAGCGCCTGCAGCGTACCCTGCAGGTTACTGCCCCTGCCGCCGCCCCCGTGCTGAAGGATGATGGCCCCTCTGCCGGCCCGGGAGAGGATGTTATGCTTGACTTGATTTTTGGACAGTCCTCTCCAGTCGAGCGAGTCGACGTTCCAGTTCACCAGCTTATAGCCATGCGCTTTCGCCCACTTCAGCTGCGGCTCGTTGATGTCGCCATACGGCGGACGAATCAGCTTCGGCTTGTAGCCGGCAAGCAGCTGCAGAATATTCTCCGTCCGGATAATCTGGATGCGGAAGGCATTCATACTCAGCTTGCTGAACTGGGGGTGATTATAGGAGTGGTTGCCGATGGCATGGCCTTCGCGGATCATCCGCGCCACCAGGGCAGGGTGCTTCTCCGCACGGCTGCCGACCACGAAGAAGGTGGCTTTGACTTTATATTTGCGCAACACATCCAGGAGCTGCGGTGTGAATCGCGGATCAGGCACATCATCGAAGGTGAGAGCGATCATTTTACGGCGGGGACCCTGCGTCTTGAGGGTCTCCGGGTATTTGCGCAGCAATTGGCTGAGGGAGAGGCCTTTGTTCTTTTTATGGCGCCTTACTGAAGACTGGGAGGCTGCTGATCCGGCAGGCACCGCCGTTTCCTCTTCAATAGAAGCTTGTGTCAGGGAAGGTGTCAGGATCTCTTGTACGGGCACTGGCATTGGCGCAGGCGCTCCTGCTGGTGCAGCGGAGGCGGCTGACACAAGCTCTGCAGCCGGTGAAGTGACGGGCAGACCCAGGACAATAACGGATATGAGCAGCACAATGCGGCGGAATGTTGCCAGTTTCATCGGAACGATGCCTCCTCCAACCACGGGTCCGGTTATTTTAGAATATAAGGATTGTTATTTCCAAGCAGCCGTGAATTTATGCCGTACAGGCAGCAGAGCATTCAAAGATTTATCACATCTACAAATCGTTGTATACTGAAATAGATGTTAGATACGGGAAGGATGGCGACAAGAATGACTGATTTGTTTGCACCTTATGAATTGAAGGCTCTGACCCTGAAGAACCGGGTGGTCATGCCGCCCATGTGCCAGTATGCAGTTGAGAAGCAGGACGGGATTCCCACAGACTGGCATTATGTGCATTATGTCAGCCGGGCTGTCGGAGGGACAGGCTTCATTATTGTAGAGATGAGCGGAGTTCACCCCGATGGACGGATTACGAACCGGGACACCGGGATCTGGGAGGACGGGCAGATTCCGGTGTTCAAGCGGCTGACGGATGCCGTTCATGCCCATGGAGCTAAGGTTGCCATCCAGCTCGGACATGCCGGCCGCAAGGCCGTCGATGCCGCTCCGCCGGTTGCACCTTCGGCCATCCCGTTCGATGACACCTATGCAGTGCCTAAGGCGCTTAGCCGTGAAGAGATTGCGGAACTGATTATCGCCTTCCGGGAAGCGGCGCGGCGCGCAATTGAAGCGGGATTCGATACCGTAGAGCTGCATGGAGCCCATGGATACCTCATTCACCAGTTTCATTCCCCGCTCTCCAATGTCCGGGATGATGAATATGGCCAAGACCCCATCCTGTTCGGGGAACAGGTAGTGAAGGCAGTGCGTGAGGTGCTCCCGGCTGAGATGCCGCTAATCATGCGGGTCTCCGCCAAGGAATATGTGGAGGACGGTTATGATGAAGCTTATGCGCTGGAATTCTGCCGTCGCTACAAGGAGGCAGGCGTAGACCTGTTCCATGTATCCTCGGGCGGAGAGGGGCCGATAGGCTCGAATGGCGGCCCGAATGCAGGACCGGCTTATCAGGTGGGGCTTGCCGAATACATACGCAGTGGATTACAGGTCCCTGTTATCGCTGTAGGGCGTCTGGAGTCATATGAAGAAGCGCAGGCGGTAATTACGGAAGCGAAGGCAGAGCTTGTAGCTGTAGGCAGAGGCCTGCTAAGTGATCCGTACTGGGCACTTCATGCTGCTGAGGCGCTGGGTGGGATTGATTCGTCTGATCTGCCTGCACCTTATGTGCGCGGAATCTGGAACAAGAAATAGAGGGCTGTAATTGTGAATAATGTCACAGATTTTAAGTTCCTTCTAAGGCATGGTTAATAAGATTAAATTTGAAGGAGCTTGATAACGTGGCGACGGTGATTAGTAATGAGCGGCTGGCTGAAGGAGTATACCACCTGGTAGTTGAAGGGGGGAACAGCGGGGAGATGGGTCAGTTCTACATGCTACGGGCATGGGGAGCCTATCCGCTGCTGTCAAGACCCCTTAGCATACATCAGGTGAATGATAACGGTGTTGAATTCTTGTATCACGTAGTGGGCGAAGGTACAGAGATCCTTGCCGGACTGAATCCGGGCGATCCGCTGGAGCTGGAGGGACCGTTCGGTACCGGCTTCCCGCAGGTAGAAGGAAAGGTAGCGTTAGTGGGCGGGGGGATCGGAATTGCTCCGCTTTATTATTGTGCGCAGAAGCTTCCGGGAAGCGATATCTATCTCGGCTTCAGCCGCGAGTCTTTCCGTACCGAAGCCTTCCGTCCTCTGGCTGCTGAGCTGACCGTTGATGTAGGCGGACTGATTCTGGACAGCGTGGATTTCTCTGCGTATGACCATATCTTCGTCTGCGGCCCGCATCCGATGCTGAAGGCGGCACAGCTCAAGGGCATAGCCGCAGACACTGCGGGTAAGCGCCCCGACGTCTATCTGTCACTGGAGAACCGGATGGCCTGCGGAATCGGAGCCTGTCTGGTCTGCAGCGTCTCCTGCAAGGACGGGCAACGCAAAGCCTGCGCAGACGGTCCTGTTTTCCTGGCTGAGGAGGTATTGTTCCATGATTAATACAACTGCAACGATTGCCGGTGTATCCTTCAAGAACCCGATTGTGATGGCTTCCGGCACCTTCGGCTTCGGCCGTGAGTATGGCCGGTTATATGATGTGTCCCTGCTGGGCGGTATCTCCGGCAAGGGGCTTACGCTTCACGCCAAAGCCGGTAATCCCGGAATCCGCGTCTATGAGACGCCTTCCGGCATGCTGAACAGCGTAGGGCTTGAGAATCCGGGAGTAGAGGCTTTTCTGGCCAAGGAGCTGCCCTATTGGGAGACGCTGGATACTGCACGTATTGTGAATCTGGGCGGCAACACGCTGGCGGATTACGTACTGGGTGCGGAGCTGATCCAGCGGGATGCGGATGCCCGGCAACTGGCCGGAAATCCGGCCGTGGATATGATTGAGCTGAATATCTCCTGCCCGAACGTGAAGGAGGGCGGGATCGCTTTTGGCGTGAAGACTCCGGCAGCCCAGGAAGTGGTCCGTGCGGTACGGGCGGCTACAAGTCTGCCGCTGGCCGTGAAGCTGTCGCCGAATGCCGAGGATATCGCAGAAATGGCTGTGATGTGCGAAGCAGAGGGCGCGGACGCCGTATCTCTGATCAACACGATCTCAGGGATGAAGATTGATGTCCGCCGCCGCCGCAGTGTGTTCAATAACCTCTATGCGGGACTGTCGGGACCAGCGATTAAGCCGGTGGCTCTGCGTATGGTGCATCAGGTATCCCGCAGGGTAACTATTCCGGTGATCGGTATGGGCGGCATCACTTCGGCTACAGATATTATTGAATTTATTATGGCCGGAGCGACTGTAATACAGGTTGGAACCTATAACTTCATGAATTTGCGGGCGGGCAGCACGCTTGCTCTAGAATTGCAGCAATTTATGAAGGAAGAGAATATTTCCTCACTGGATGAGATCCGTGGTATTGTATAGGCAGCAAGCCGGTTTACAATGATCTTTTTGCCGCAGAGTGAGAGATCTCTACAGCCTATGGTTAATATAAAGGGAGGGGGAGTTCTGCTTGACAATGAATCCGGTGCATCCTGACGATATTGTGCTGTCCGAGACAGAGGTGGGCCGTGATCTGCTGCTGCTGATTACCGGGGGAGTGCGCCATATCGGTGCGGCAAGCACGGCGTACATGGACGGAGACCTCGCGCGGGTGATGACCTCTGCCGTTCCCCATCATAAGGAGCATACGATCAGTGAAGCCATTGCGCTGAAGGCCGCTGCCGCATTGAACCGGACAGTCACGGTTGTGATGGGCATTCACTATGACGATCTGAGCACAGAGGGCATCCTTGCGGTCGTGAACATTGTGAATGATAAGGTGGAGCAATATTTAGTACAGAAGGCTGAAACAAATTTTTGAAACGATCCCCTTCTCCCTGCGTAATAGATACCATTGAACCACTAACTTATATTTTGGAGGAATGAACGATGTCTATATTTAAAAGATTGCGTGATCTGACCATGTCCAATGTGAATGCGATTATTGATAAAGCAGAAGATCCGGTTAAAATGACCGACCAGTACATTCGTGACATGACGGAGGATCTGGAGGATGCTGAGAAAGCGGTAGCTGCCCAGATCGCTATTGAGAAGAAATTCAAACAGTTGTACGAAGAACAGGAAGCGTTAGTGAATAAGCGTAATCAGCAAGCCCATGCGGCTGCCGGGGCAGGTAATGTTGATTTGGCCCGCCGTGCTCTAGAAGAGAAGAAATCAGCAGAAGCCAAGCTTGTGGAGTACAAGGCCAGCTTCGACCAGAACAAGGCTTCCGCAGACAACCTGCGCGGCAAGCTTGACGAAATGCGCAAACAGCTTACCCAGATGAAAAACAAGCGGGAGACACTCGTTGCCCGTTACAATGCTGCGAAGGCGCAGACCGAAATCAACAAAGCAATGAGCGGCTTCAGCTCCGACTCTGCTTCTGCCGGACTCAAACGGATGGAAGACAAGATGCTGCAGGCCGAAGCACAGGCAGAAGCCAGCAACGAGATGAGCTCGGGCAACAAATCGCTGGATGATGAGTTCGAGAAGCTGGGCAAAGACCAGGCGGTTGAAGATGAGCTGGCTGCGCTGATGAAGCAATACGAGAAACAATAACATATTGGCATAAGCCGGACTTCAGGCAATTGTCCACAGGCGAAGGGGAGACAGAACCAGCGGTTTCTCCTTCGCTTTATGTTTGTCTTACCTGTTAGGAAATATGAACAAGCGGGGGCTGGAGTAATGGATTTCGATACCCTGGTGTCCATGGTAGTATGGACGGTCAGCGGCGCAGTACTGCTGTGTGTGCTGATGCTCGTGGATTCGCTGTTTACCCGTTATAATGATATGGAAGAGCTGAAGGCAGGGAATATGGCCGTGACTACCCGGCTGGTGTTGAAGCTGCTGTCACAAGGCTATATTTTATCGGCATCCATTGCTGCGGCGAACCGGCTCGGGACCGCCCTTATCGTCTCTATAGTATCTTTTGTCTTGTTATTTGTGCTGGAGAAGACGGTAGAGCAGCTTCTGAGCCGGTGGGGGAACCTTGAACTGGATCATGGCACCCAGCTTGGCAAGGTCGGCTACGGCCTGATGGCAGGCTCGCTGCATGTGACGGGAGCATTGATTATTGCCGCCTTTATTCGCGGATAAGAAGAAGGATTAGCTTACCAATCTGTAGGAGGATGATGGCTTTGGGTCTTTGGAAAAGAATCGGCAATCTGTTCTCGAAGCCGGAGGCGCCTAAAGCGCCCGCAAGCATGCTGACCCTGTCTCCCGGGGATATCTGTGAGGTCTCCCTGGTCACCTATGAAGTGACGGGCCGGACGAAGACGAGCGGCCGTAATGCTGTTGTACTGACGCTGCGAGACGGGAGCCGGATCGCCTATCTATATATAGAAGAGCGGGAAGAGCTGCAATACAGATTGTATCACCCGATAGACGGGCGTCTGGATAGTCCCTCCGAGGTCCCGGCTACCCTGGAGCTGGATGACCGGACCTTTTATCTGGAGGAAGAATATGAAGGGTATGCCGCCGTTACCGGGCAGACGCCTTATATGAACGGCGGGGAGCAGCATGTCTGGCAATACCAGTCGGATGATTCGCGGCTCCTGCGTGTGGAATGGCAGAATGGACGGTTCATGCTCTATGAGGGTGAAAGCATCCTTTCAGCTGATGTGAGAGTGATCCGCGCGTCTTAAGCTGAGCTGGAGCAGGGCGGAGTTGCTGACAGCTGAATAGAATCGGGATTGAATAAGGGATGCATGCGCTTGTTACAGGCCTGTGCATCCCTTTTGTTATGCCTTCATGTTAGAATAGGGCGTAATTGGTTTAATGAGCAGCAATCTACCGGAGAAGCAGAAGGAGTGAATTCAACAGTGACTAACCGAGAGCATCATAACAAGGAATATAACAACGAATACAGTAATGATAAATTTCAGCGCGCAGCGCTTCAAGTTACAGAGGCTCAAGGCAGGCTAATGCCTTATGCTGCGCTGCTTGCGCAGGAAGCTGTACCTCTGCATCTCAGCAGCGGGCGTTATCTGGCTGAGTCTGCCCATGCACCACATCCCTTTCCGGCATTTGACCGCTCCAGTATGGACGGCTTCGCCGTGATTGCGGCAGATACTTTAGCGGCAGGAGACCCTTACACAGTGTGGCTTGAAGTCGTCGATGTCATACCCTGCGGCGCAGTAGCCTCAAGAGAGATTACGGCTGGCACCGCTGCGCGCATTATGACGGGAGCACAGATTCCGAGCGGCGCAGACACCGTAATTATGATGGAGGCTACGGAGAGCCGGATGGAGGGCGGAGTCACTTATGTCGGTATCCGCAAGCCGCAAGAGACGGGTCAACATATTACCCCTTGCGGGCTGGAGCTTAGTACAGGTGATCCAGTGCTTCCTGAAGGGGCTCTAATCGGCGCTGGCGAAATTGCTGTTCTGGCAGCGCTCGGGGTGCCGGAGGTTCCTGTCCGCCGCAGACCGAAGGTGGCGGTCTTCGCTACCGGGACTGAACTGCTGGAGGTGGACGAGCCATTAGTTCCGGGCAAAATCCGTAACAGCAACTCTCCCATGCTGGAGGCGCTTATCCGGGAGGCAGGCGGAGAGCCGGTGATGCTGGGTGCGATCATCGATGATCTGGAGCTGGCCCGCAGTAAGGTACAGATGGCACTGGAGAGCTATGATCTGGTGATTACTACCGGCGGCGTATCGGTCGGGGATTATGATATTATGGGGGATCTGGTCCGTGAGCAGAGCGGAGAGATGCTGTTCAATAAAATAGCCATGCGCCCAGGCAGCGTCACTACGGCAGCCGTTCGCGGCGGGAGCATCCTGCTTGCCTTATCCGGCAATCCGGGCGCCTGCTTCGTAGGATTCCAACTGTTTGCCCGTCCGGTCATCGGGCTGATGCAGGGTGCGGCCCAGCCGTATCTGCCGGAGTGGACAGCGGTGCTGGGTGTGGATTATAAGCGGGCGAACAGCTTCACCCGTTATGTCCGCGCCCGCTTGGAGATCCGCCAAGCAGTGCTCTATGCTTATCCAGCCGCTGTGGACGAGTCATCCGTTACGGTTACGATCAAAGACAGCGACTGTCTGATCGTCATCCCGCCGGACAGCGGACAATTGTCTGCCGGGGACAAGGTAACCGTGCTGAAGCTGCCGGGTGAGATCAGAGGGTGAATTCAGTTAAAAGTGAGATGCGACAATGGATGGATGGATTTCATCATCTAATTGTAGCCTGTACAACTAATTAATATTAATTATTAAATTTCAACATATGAAAAATTCACAACAACAATTGATAAAAATCAACTATTAGAAAATTAAGTAGAAGATCAAGGAATATTGGGACCGTAGGACCAATTATCCAATAGTATCAGTTGAATTCCGAAATTTCAACATATGAAAAATTCACAATAGAAAACTCAAAACACTAACCAGCAGCCAACAAGCAGTACCATCCAATCGTGCGACAGCATCCAATGCCGTATCCGCAAAACCCGGTCACAAAGGTAACAAACAAAACCCTCCAGTTCTCTGATAGACAGAGAAGGGAGGGTTTTAGGGTTCTTAAGAGCACAACAAGATCTAACCCATGTGTGTTAACGTCTACTACAATGATTACTGGGCAGTTAAAATCAGCGGTCCATCTGCGGTGATGGCAATCGTGTGCTCATACTGCGCGGATAGCTTGCCGTCAGCCGTTCTTGCTGTCCATTCATCATCGTCTATGGTGATCTGGTACGTGCCTTCGTTAATCATGGGCTCAATCGTAAATACCATGCCTTCTTTGAGACGGATGCCTTTGCCTGCGGTGCCGATGTGCACGTAGCTCGGCTCCTCATGCAGGCTTCGTCCGATGCCATGCGCCAGCAGATCGCGCACGACCGAATAACCTTGTGCTTCGGCATGCTGCTGAATGGCAGATGTGATGTCACCCAGCCGTCCTCCCGGAACAGCCCGGGCGATTCCCAGATCCAGGCATTCCTTCGTTACCTGCATTAATCTTTGCGCCTCCGGCCCAATCTCACCGACAGCGTAGCTTACGCACGAATCTCCGAACCAACCCCCATATTCAGCAACGATGTCTAGCTTCAGCAAGTCGCCTTCCTTCACGACCCGTCTGCTGGTTGGAATGCCATGAGCCACCACATCATTAATAGATATGCAGGTCTCGGCAGGGAATCCGTTGTAGCCTTTGGTGAACTGCTTGCCGCCGAGCTTGGTGATATGTTTTGCCACAAAATCATTAATTTCAAGCGTGGTGATTCCGGGTACAATGTGTTTGGACACCTCACGGTAGCAGTCGGCAACAATTTGGCTGGCTTGCTTCATCTCTTCGATTTCTCTGGGGGATTTAAGAATAATCATGATATGTGCATTCGCTCCTTAATCTTTCAATAGTGTCTGTCTTTTATAGTTTCAGAACTCTGACGATCTCCGTTGCGTCTTCATTCAGCTGCCCTCGGCGGAGGGACAATGCAGCACAGCCGACCAGAGCAGCTAACAGCATCTCCGTGTGCTGCAATCCATGCTGCGGATCGGCTGCTGCCCCGCCAGCAGATAAAGAGTTCGCTGTAAGTCCGGTACCTAGCATCGTAGACAACGGGGTCAGCACCTCCAGGCGGAACTCGGCAGTGAGCGGGGCAGAGCGGGCGTCAGGCAGGGAAGGAAATCCCTCACCAGCCTGCTTACACAGCAGATAGATGGCGTGATCTTCCGCCCATAGCTGCAACAGCCGCACCCCGGCGGTAGATCCCCCCAGCGGGATCTTTAACGGCAGCTCCGGCTCTGCCATAGGAGAGGACTTCAGCGATTCCCCGGCCCGGTCGAGCGCATCCCATAACAGGTCGTGAAGCAAATCACCCTTGTTGCTGTAATAATGATAGACCGTACCATAACCGAGACCGGCGGCCGCAGCCACATCCCGGATTTCTAATAAAGGCCCTTTATTCAAAAATACGTCCGCGGCTGCTTTTCGGATCTGCACCAGCCGCCGCAGCCGGATATCTTCGTTCTGTTCCTTCGTGCGGGGAGTCATCTTATCCGTTCACCTCATTTATTTTTGACCTGCTGTCATGTCAATATAAAACATCGGCAGGCAAATGGCAAGGGGAAAACGTTGAACCAACCATCTGAACATAACAAAAAAACCGGATAGAACATCATCCGGTTTATTCTCTCAAGCCCAGTGCTCCGGATGCCTTAAGGATTCCGGCAGCTTGGTGGACGGGCTGCCTTGAGCGGCTTGCAGCTGCGCCTGAGTCAGGAAGAGGCTGTCACGCAGATCGGCTCCGCTTAGATTTGTGTCGCGGAAGTCCGCGCCAATCAAGTCGGCGAACCGTAGGTCAGCATCGCTGAGATCCGCAGCGATCAGATACGCGCCCCGTAAGCTGAGGCAGCGGAGGTCGGCCCCGCGCAGCTTGGCCCCAATCAGATCGGCCCCGCGGCCATAGTTCTTCTGGCGCTTCGGAGCCGGAGAGAGCTGCTTGCGGGCAGCGGTGCGCGCTAGCTCGCTGGCACGCAGCAGCAGCTCGTTGACTTCAGCGCGGTGCGCAGGTATTTCGAGCTGAAGCAGCTTTTCCGGGCTGAGCAGGGTGAGGGCCTGCGTCTGCTCCAGCATTTTGATAAGCGAATCATGCAGGGTATCGGCCGCGCGCAGTGTCAGTGCCTCGTGCAGATACCATAACAGCTCATGCAGCTGACGCATTACAGGAAGAATCTCGAACATCTGTCCAGCAGTCTCGGGAGCCTGACGCCAGTCGCGTCCGCTATAGGTCAGATTGGAGATTTTCTGCCCGGCCCCGAAGCAGTCGTACACCGTACATCCCCGGAAGCCGCTTACTCTTAGCTCAGTATGAATGCCGCAGAGGAAGTCCTCCCGCAGATTGGGACAGGGCTGTCCGGCAGGCTTGTCTATGGCGAAGTCTGAGGAAGCAGAGAAATGAAGCGCTGCACAGCATAGCCCGAAGCAGTTCAGGCAATCCGCTTGCAGCTCCGGCAGTCCGGGATTCGCAGGAAATTCAGTAGATGAATGATTGTCTAACAAACGTATTCCTCCAAAAATTAATGTCATTAATTTAGTAGTCCATGCAGCTTACTGCGGCGGCTCGTTGTCGAGACGGCGTTCAATCGCATCAGACATCGTTTTATCTGTAAGATGGGCATAAATCTCGGTAGTCTCCGTAGAGGCATGGCCCAATTGTTCCTTCGTCCGGTAAATATCGTTCTGCAGATAATAATCGGTGGCAAAAGAGTGCCGCAGCTTATGCACCGTCAGATAAGGCTTGCCGAACCGTTTGGCGTATTTGATGATCATCTCCTGGATCGCTCGTTTGGTCATCCGTTTGCCTTCTTTGCTGCCGTTGGGCAGGGCAATGAAGAGGGCTTTTTCCCGTTTCGGCGTCTTGTACCTGCTCTGGCGGAGGCTTAGATACAAGCTGAGATCATCCTTCGACTGTTCCCGGAAATAGACCGGGGTCTTGAAGGTCTCGTCGTTATGACCCTTGCGGAATACATAGAGCAGCTTATTGTTGACATCCACATCATCCACGCTCAGGTTAACCACCTCGGAGACGCGCAGGCCGGAATTGAGGATCAGACTGGCAATACAGGCATCCCGTTCCCGGTTAAGCTGCCAAGAATAATAAGCCTGCTTATTGGCTTCCACATCTGTGCCATAGCCTTCATAGATGTAGCCTACGAACTCCAGCAGCTCCTCGTCCTCCAGAATTTTACCTTTGAGCTTGGCGGCGGTGTCCTTCGGTTTGTGAATACGCTTGATCTCAACCTTGGCCATAATGTTACGCTTCAGCAGCGGGTAGAAATTCTCATCCTCAGCAATCTGGCTCAGATAATGGAACAGGGAGCGCAGCGCAGACAGTTTACGGGATACGGTCACCCGCGAATTGGCATTCTCAGCCCGGGTGGTTAAGTGCAGACGGTAGCCGACAATGCTGTCCATATGCAGGGTCTCCAGCTCAAGCAGAGTGATGTCAGCATTGCTGGACGCTACAGACAGACTTTCACCCCGCAGCCAGCCGAAAAAGGATTCATAGTCCCGGATATACTCCAGCAGCGAGGAAGGGGACAAATCCGGCCGTTTATAATCGATAAACTGCTGGACAAACCAGGGCATCTGCGGCAGCCGCTGATCCAGGTTTGCCCGGTCGGTCGCTTTTTGAATACTGATGTTCTTCACCTTCTTTATAGTTTCCCCAAGGGGGAGGGCTGTCCTTTTATATTACCATGTTTTTGGCGGGGAATGGCTTGGAATTGCTGCGGGAAATGGACTAGCCTTGCTCCTGATGAGACAAAGTTATATGATGGGTAGTAAACGAAAACGGCAGAGGTGAACCTTAATGGAACTTGGAATCGAGCTGGTTCCTAAAGAGCAGAAGCAGATGATAAGCAGATTGATGCAGTTCTATTTTTATGACTTTACCCGCTATCTGGAGCTACAGGTGGACCGTGAAGGATTGTTCCCTTCTTATCCCGGTCTGGAGGCTTACTGGAACAGCGGTAAAAATAAATTTGTCTACCTGTTCACCGTAGACGGCAATGTCGCAGGCTTTGCCCTGATCGACCGTCTGCTGCGCGACCCGGAGGGCGAGTTCTATATGACGGAGTTCTTTGTGATGCAGCGCTACCGGCGTAGTGGCGTAGGAACCTGGGCGGCACACCGGCTGTTCGACATGTTCCCCGGCAGCTGGAAGGTGTCACAGATTCGTGCCAACACCCCTGCGCGGGACTTCTGGCACCGGGTCATTGGAGCTTACACCGGCGGTGATTTCCAGGAGCGGTTCAACTCCCGCCAAGGCAATCCCAGTCAATACTTCAGTACATTAAATTCTAACAGAGTTAAGAAATAAATTTACCTATTCCAGGCAGACTTCAGCGCAACTTTGGATCGTATCCGGCGTCTGGTAACTGAGGTGATTAGATTGTCCAAGCGAATTAGCATATGGGGAGCGGGCTGTATAGCAGTTGCAATAGCAATCAGCACAGGCTGCAGCAATGCTGCGGATCAGGGTTCTTCGGATGGAGGGCGTACGGATCAGCCGTCAGCATCGCCCGCAGCCGCTGCGGCTACAATAGCTGCTCCTGCCACCGCAGTTCCGACTCCGTCGGCAACTGCCGTACCTGCTGTTAAGTCCGTGTCGCTGATTCCCGAAGTACGGGAGTATACAGGAAGCGGCAGTGGCTACGAGCTGGATGGCGTCAATGTTCAAGCGGATTACTCCGCAGACAAGACTTTACCGCTCGGGGTGTTTCTGCCGGAGACGATGATCCGTTTTGAACAGGATGGCAGAACGGCGTGGGGAACTGCGGACAAGCATAACTATATTACGTTAATTAAGCTAAGCTCTGAGAAGGATGCAACTGGCGGGAAGCTTGAACCGGGCACAGATCGGGAACTGTTGAAGTTCAAGGAATATGAAGGGAGCAGGGTGGAGGGGGACCGGAGGGTTGAGGCATTTATTTTCACAGCCCACAAGGATTCTTACCGGGCCGAAATTCATATTCAAGATGAGCAACGGGATGCGCTGCTTCCACTCTTCACATCCATGCTGAGTAGTATTGAATATATGGAGAAGCAACCGCCTATTAAGCCCGGAGTCTTCTTCAAGGTCCCTGATGTAGGTTCCAGTCCGGGCAACAAGCAAGCGCTCCAGGAGACACTGGACTGTATTGCAGCCTGGGCCGCCGGAGACAAAGAGAAGTTCGCTGCCACGATGTATTCACCGCTACTTAATGACAACTTACAGTACTTACTGGATCATAAGAGTGTTTACCGTTTCCATAAACTGACCGTAGTCGGAATTCCTGTCGAGGGAGCCAAACGTGCGGCCTTCTATGTGGAGTTTACGCAGATGACCTCTGAGGGCTATATTACTGAGAGAAACAATGAGATCTCCCTGCTGCCTAATAAGCAAGGGGAGTGGAAGATCGCTAGTATTGATTAGGCAGAGCACCTGCCGAAGCTCGAAAGCTTGAGACACCTGCGGGGTTTCAGGCTTTTTTGCTGTATAAATAATCACAACCTTTCCAAGTCCCGGCGTCTATAATCTAAGTTGAACGATGTTCAAAAACATTACAGTGTTCAATCCAGCGGAACAGCAACACCCTAACAGAAGGAGTCTAACGATCATGGGGAAAGCAGAGAGACAAGAGCAGGAGCGCGAAGCGATGCGTAATCTGATTCTGACTACGGCTGGCGAGCTAGTGGCAGAAAAGGGGATCAGGCAGCTGTCGATCCGCAGAATCGCTGAACGGATGGAGTATTCGGCCGGTATTATTTATCACTATTTTCAGGGAAAAGAGGACATTGTGGAGCAGCTTCTTCAGCGGGGCTACCGGGAGCTAATGGGCGGACTGATTGCCGGATCGGAAGCTTCACCGGATGAAACATCTCCAGAAGAGTGCTTAAGACGAACGCTGAGACAGTTCATTAAGGTCACAACCGCAGAAGGCTCACAGTACCGGAGTATGATGCTGAATGATTCGCCGTCCGTGCTTAGCCACACCGGGGTTTTGCATCAGGGAGCAGCCCTGGAACGCAGCGGGATCGCGGGTCTATGTGATACGCTCCGTCAGTTCAGCGGGATGGCCTCCTGCGAGCAAAGGGAGCTTGAACTCACCGCCCAAATCATCTGGAGCGCAGCCTTCGGGCTGATTATGAGACTGATGGTGGAGGAGAATCTGCCTGAGGGGCAGAAGGAGGCTCTGATTAACCGGCACATAGAAGCCATGGTGCGTATTGCACAAGGATCGGAGGATTAAGGTGAGACATAGACGAACCATTAGCTTTTTAACGTGGATGGTGATAGTGCTCGGTGTTGTTGCAACAGGCATCGGGCTATTTTCAGGTGAAGGATCTGAGAATGAGGGGAGCCATCCCATCTTCACCTCCATCAGGGGGGAACAGATTGAATTGTACGGTACCGGCATCTACAAGGATGATTCTTTGTCCGCAGCAGCCCAGGCCATCGCTCAGGATGGCGTTACTTTAGTGGTGGGCATTCCTTTGCTGCTCGTATCCCTGCTGCTGAGTCTCAGAGGAACGATCCGGGGTCGGCTGCTGCTTGCTGGAGCGCTCGGATACTTCACCTATACCTATGCTTCATATTGTTTTCTGGCCATGTATAATAATCTGTTTCTGGTCTACGTCTTGCTTTTCTCGGGCAGCTTATTTGCATTTATTTTGGTCTTTCGCTCGGTGGAGCGGGAGGGGGTGTTGATGAAGACGCAGCTTCCGGGTAAAAGCATTGGCTTCATCCTGCTGCTGATCGCCTTCCTGATTATCATGCTGTGGTTGGGCCGGATTGCCGGCGGCTGGCGGGATGGAACCGTACCTGCTCTGCTTGAGCATTACACCACGCTGGTGATTCAGGCGCTGGATTTAGCAGTATTGCTTCCGCTCATGGTGCTAACAGGGGCATTGCTCGTCCGCAGACAGTCTTACGGTTACCTTCTGGCTCCTGTTGTTCTGGTAAAAGCCGCAACCCTGCTGACCTCCATATCCTCCATGATGATTGGGATGCTGAGGGCAGGAGTTCATGTCTCCATGGTAGAGTTGATCCTGTTTCCAATGTTCAATTTGGCAGTCATCTGGTGTCTCATTCTTGTACTGCGCAACGCGCAGGAACCCGCACCACCTGCAAGCCCATTACCTATAGAATAGAGGCGGACTTAAGTGAGCAATCGGATCTTGATCGTGTATGCAAGCAAATACGGATGTACCGAAAAAGCCGCATTACTGCTGCAAGCCAGGCTGAACGCGGCCGAAGTTGTGAATCTGAGCTCTGGCCAGTTGCCGGATCTAACTGGCTACGACACAGTAATCCTAGGCGGCTCCATCTACTATGGCAGAATCCGTAAGGAGATGGCTGCATTCACAGCCCAGCACAAGCAGGAGCTTTTAACCAAACGGCTGGGATTGTTCATCTGTGCAGGAATGACAGGGGAGAAGGGAGAGCAGGAGCTTAAGCAGGCTTATCCTGAGATCATATACAACAAGGCGCTTGCCAGGGAGATAATGGGCGATGAGATCTATCCGGACCGGATATCTGCGCTGGATAAGTGGGTTATACGTATGGTAAAAGGCAAGGAGCACAAGACAGGAGGCGGGCTGTCCATGGTTAAGCTGGAGCGCTTCGCGCATACGATGTCGGCAGGCGAGTAGGGGAGAGGAGTAGTGAGGGCTAGCGGTGATAAAACGAAGTGGAGCAGGAGTGCTTTGAAGCAGCAACGCGTTAAGTCGAAGGGATAAGCAGGTGACAAGGTAACATAATCAATATTATGTTACCTTATATACAAAAACGACAACGAAAACGTGCCGCGAAACGAAAACACACCAACTTTGCATTTACTAATTACAACATTTCAACATATGAAAAATTCATAATAGGAGGAACGAAAATACCAGCTCCCCCTCATTACTACACCTAAACCCAAACCTTTATCTTAACTTAGCAACTAACAGACGGAAAAAGAGAGGTTAACCCCTGCCAAATCAGGTCTTCGCTGTCAACTCATCCGGGCGGCATAATCACAAAGCTACTGTGCCCGCTGTAAGCTGATTCGTCAGCTTAGAGGCCATGTCCAAGGACTTCAGCGAAGATTGCAATGATAGCTGGGAGATGGTCCCGTTCTGCAAAGAGAGCAGGGCATGGCGCAGGCTTTTCTCATAAGGATTGTTGGGCATTACCGGGATCGCCGTCTTACCCTCAGAAGTATAGCTGGTCAGGTTGGCTTCAACCTCTCCGTCCGCAGCATTGGTCTCGTGAAATACCAGCTTGCCGCGCTCGAAATACGCTTCGTAACCAACCGTGAACGGGTACGCTTCAGGCATCTGTGAAGAGACGGTTAACTGCGCACTAACACCGGCGTTAGCGAAAGAAGCATGAACCAGCGCCTGACCGTCCACACCTCCAGAGGTCCCCCAGACGGAAGTGGGTACAGGGGTGTCCAGCAGCCACGCGATAGCATCCAGGTCATGAATCATCAGATTGGCAGCGATGGCGGACAGGCCCAGATCTCCCCACACCGGTGCGGTCTCCCTGCGGAAGCTGACATGCAGCAGTTGGCCATAGGTTGATTCACGGGTAGCCTGTTCCAGATATTCATAGGCATAATCGAATTTGATGAATTGATTGACGAGGATTCTGCGGCCATACCGCTGCTCGGCGTCCAGTAGCTCCTGTCCTTCTTCAGGCTCCAGAACAACCGGCGTCTCGCAAAATACATGTTTTCCCCGTCTCAGCGCCTCTACCGCATAAGTCTTATGTAGCGCAGAAGGCAAACAGAGATCAATGACATCCACTTCGGGATCAGACAGTAGGTCCTCGATGGACGTTGTGATCTCTACCCCCAGCTCTTCCTTCAGCTTCAGCAGCTTGGCCTCATTTCTCCCGAAGACCACAATCCGGTTCACGAACTCCATTTGCTTCAGCAGAGAGGCGTGATACGCCCCGAATCCAGTTCCCAATATGCCAATATTCATTTGCAGCAGCTCCTTACATTTGATACATTCATCTTAACGCAGTATTGTTGACAACAGAGTGGCAAGAATAAATAACGAATAATAAGACTTGGGGGAGACGCATGCGGCTGCACCGACTGATTGCTATACTTCTACTACTTGAATCCCGGGGCAAAATGAAGGCGAACGAGCTGTCTATCGCTCTCGAAACGTCCGTCCGCTCCATTTACAGAGATATCGATGTTTTGGCGGAGTCTGGAATCCCGCTGGTCAGCACCACCGGGCCGAACGGCGGGATTTCGCTCATGGAAGGCTATACGGTGAATCTGCGGAGGCTGCAGGGGGAAGAGGTGGTCCAGCTGTTTTTGACCGGGATGGGAATGCCGGCGGGCGGTTCAGGAGAGACCAGTCTGCTGCTCAAAAGTGCGCTCCTGAAGCTGGAAGCAAGCTTACCCGCACCCTACCAGGAGGATATCCGTACCGCGCAGCGCCGGTTTCTGTTCGATGATACGCCGTGGTGGAGCGGTCAGGTAGCGGTGCCATATCTTGAGACTCTGCGCACGGCGGTGTGGCGGGGGCGGAAGATTACGGCAGATTATCTTAAGGTGAATGGAGAGAGCTCGCTGCGGAAGCTGCAGCCCTATGGACTGATCGTGAAGCAGGGGGAGTGGTATCTTGCCGCCTATTGTGAGCGAGCAGGTGGGGTCCGAACATTCAAATGCGAACGGTTTACTGCCGTTACTTTGTTGGACGAGACCTATGCCATCCCTGAGCAGTTCTCCCTCCAGGCATACTGGCAACAAGCAGAGCAAGCCTTCGTTCAGACCAGCAGAGCGCGGGAGTTCTATCCGGTGGACATCCGTACTCGTGTTAACAATGAGCAGATATTGCAGGGGCTTGAGGTCATGAATACCGAATCTGATGGAGAAGCAGTGCTGGTAACGGTAAATATGTATGATTATAGCTCGGCCTGTGCGAGGGTGCTGCCGCTATTGGTTCATGCTGAAATTGTAGGACCGCCGGAGCTAAGAGAGTACGTCAGCAATCAAGTACGAATGTGGGATAAAATGTATAACTGCTTTAAGGTGACATAATCATTATTATGTTAACTTATTCTACAATCGAAGAGTGAAATAATAAACCCCAGACCTTGCTTGTCAGCAGGTTTGGGGTTTATTGACTTTGTTGAACCGTACCTTTTCCAAACACAAGAGGATAGAATTCAATTACGGAACAATATACGATAAGCTGTATAGAGGTTTAGATGTCAGATTACTTAACAAAAGGAGGGCTTGAGATGCTGCAGGGGCTGATCCTACGGTTGAGAAGAAGTAAAATGCGCACCAGACTGCTGCTCTTGTTCACCATGCTGACGCTGCTGCCGTTAAGTGTGCAGGGGCTGGTGACGTACCGTCATTTCTCCTCCACCCTGAACGAGAAGACAAAGCAATATACGGTGGGTGTCGCCGGACAGGCCAACGCTAATCTGGACAGACTGCTCAAGGATTTGGAGCGGTTGTCGCTGATGCCTCTGTATGATGAACAGGTGTTATCTATTCTGGCTAAATACGATGGTCCTATGGGCTCAGGCACATGGGCGCTGTCTGACGATTATCAGAAAATGAAGCTATATACCTCAGCACAGGCCTACGACCGTCCGGAAATCCGGGGCATTCACCTGCTGAGCAACAGCGGAACCCTGTTCTCCAACGTGGAACCGCTGGCGGTCAACACCTCGTGGGATGGCAGGCATGACGAATGGTTCAGCGCCCTAGAGCAATCGGACGGCGAGTGGATCATTCTTCCTCCGCATCATCCGTCTTATTATGCCGGAACCGACCCCTCATCCTATATTTCGGTAGCCAGGGTGATCAAGGAACCCAGAACGCTGAGGCGTCTGGGCTACATCCTTATCGACGCTAAGCAGTCAGCCTTCGGCTCCGTCTTCTCTAAGCTGAAGATTGAAGAGTCTACCAACCTGATGATCTTGGACGGAGACCAGCGGCTGCTGTATGAGCAAAAGCCGGATAATGGGCAGTCGGCCTACGGCGAGCTTATGGGCTCCGGGCGGATCAAGGAGCTGCATGGCGGGGAGCGGGAGAGGCTGGGAGGCACAGATTATTTGTTTATCAGCCATAAGTCCCCGTATTCGGGCTTGTCCGTCATCGGCCTGACCCCCATTGGAGTCATGCTGAAGGAATCACGCGCGATGATGATTTTCACGTTATGGCTTGCCCTCTTTTGCCTGGTGACGGTGCTGCTGCTGGCTTATGCGGTATCGTACCGGATCACCCTCCCTCTGGTGGAGCTCAAGAGCAATATGTCCAGGGTGGAGCGGGGCGATTTCAACATGCGGGTCAGTCCGCTGGGGGGAGATGAATTCGGGCAGCTCGGACGCGGATTTAATAAGATGATGGACGAAATCAACCGCCTGTTCCATGAGGTGCTTGTGATTGGACTCCGGGAAAAGGAGGCTGAGCTGTCTGCCCTGCAGAGTCAGATCAACCCGCATTTTATCTATAATACGCTGGAATCGATCAATATGATGGCCGTCCAGCGCAGGCATGATGAGGTATCGGATATGGTATCCGCACTGGGCAAGCTGCTTCGCTATACGATTGACAAGGCCGGCCGGCTTGTATCGCTGGGAGAGGAAATTGCGTTCGTAGACTCCTATGTGCGTATCCAGCAGATTCGTTTCGGCGGTAAGCTGACGGTGCATAACGAGATTGAAGAAGAAGTACTGCATTTGCGCATTCCGAAGCTCACCATTCAGCCGCTGGTGGAGAATGCTATTGATCACGGGATCGCCGGGCGCGAAGAAGGGACGATCTGGGTGTCAGCGCTGCGTTTTGACAACGAGCTATTGATTACCGTGCGCGACGACGGGAACGGCTTAGAGGAGGAGGAACTCACGGCGCTGAACCGGGAGATCGAACAAGATCCTTCCATGGATTCGCTCAGACGCAGCGAGGAGGAGAGTCTGGGGCTGCGCAATATCGGCCAGCGGATCAAGCTGCTGTACGGGGACGGCGGGAGCCTCACGGTTGACGGAAGTCCGGGGCAAGGGCTGGCCGTGACCATTACGATAACGATACCGGAATCAGGGGGAGAAGAGGATGTATAAAGTGCTGCTCGTAGAGGACGAAATCGTGATTAGACAAGGGATGCGCGAGCTGATTAGCCGGTCGGCGCCCTTTTTCGAGGTGACGGCTGAAATGCCGGGTGGACGGGAGGCGCTCCTGTACTTAAAATCCGAGCTGCCGGACGTGATGATTACCGATATCCGCATGAAGGAAATGGACGGACTGGCGCTGGCCGAAAAGGTGAAGTCGATGTACCCCGGGTTGCTCGTCATCATTGTGAGTGGATACGGCGAATTTGAATATGCCCAAAAAGCCATAGAATACGGCGTTCTCCATTACCTGTTAAAGCCGGTAGAACGTCACGAGCTGGTTAGCGTGATGGAAAAAGCTCGTCTGCTGCTCGATAAGCGTCATGGCATATCTTCCCTGGAACAGACGCCAGGCCCGCTGCGGGTGGAGAGCGGAGGGGATACACGCAAGATCATACGGGATGTTAAGGAGTATGTCAGACTGCATATTGACGGTGATCTGCGGCTGCAGACGGTAGCTTCCCATGTCAATCTGAACGCTACGTATCTGAGCCAGCTGTTCAAGGGGGAGGCGGGCTGCAATTATTCAGACTATGTAACCGATTCCCGGATGGAACGTGCGAAATGGCTGCTCAGCCATACCCAGCTCAAAATTTATGATGTCGCCCGGCTCTCCGGCCATCAAAGCCCGAAGCATTTCATGCTGGTGTTCAAGCAGCAGACAGGGGTGACGGCGGGAGAGTACCGCAATCAATTTAATCATTAGGAATGAAACGTTAATTAATCTAACATAAATCATAAACAAAACGAACCTTTCCTGTATTCTGGGTGATTTATCCTTCAGATTAGTCTCCTTTATACTAAAAGAGTCATTAAAACTAACATATCAAAGGGGGATATTCATGAAAAAAGCAGGAGTAGTGCTTCTTTCAGCCATGCTGCTGGGCTTGATGGCAGGTTGTGCCAAGCCGGCAGCAAGCGGAAATGCCGAGAGTCCCGGGAAACAGGAAGATGTGGAGTTAAAGTTTCTAATGTGGGGCAATCAAGGGCATATGGATGTGTACAACAAGCTGATCAGCCAATTTGAAGCAGACAATCCGGGCATTAAGGTGACTATGGATTCGGTGCCATTCACGGATTATCAGCAGAAAATATCCGTGCTGGCCGCAGGGAAATCCCTTCCGGATATCGCCTGGGTATCGGAGCGGATGATCCCGCAGTTCAAGGCCAACGGCATTCTGGCGGACGTCTCCTCCTTCAAAGACGATGCGTCCTTTAATCTGGACGATTATATTCCGAGCACGCTCGATTTGTTCCGGGACGGGGATCAATTACTTGGCCTGCCATTCTCGACCCCGCCGGTGGTCATGTTCTACAACAAGACGCTGTTCGATAAGGCGAATCTGACGGACCCGAACACGCTGGCTTCCGAAGGGAAATGGACCTGGAAGACCTTTGAGGAATCCGCCAAAGCGATTGCTGTCAAAGACGCGCAAGGCCGGGTATATGGCGCGAACTTCTTTCGTGACTGGAAGACCTGGGCCATTCTGTCTTCGTACGCCTGGTCTTACGGAAGCGGCCCGTTCAATGAGGATCTGACCGCGTTCACCTGGAATGACCAGTACGGCGTGGAGACCATGGAACTGCTGGAGCGGATGATGTACGAGGACGAATCCCACCCGAAGGCAGGCGAACAGATCAGCTTCGACGCAGGGAATCTGGGAATGTTCTTCGACAACTATAGCTATGTCTCGAAAGCGCGTGACATTACAGGGTTTGAATGGAGCATTGCGCCGATGCCGTCCGGCTCCGCCGGCAGTGTTCCGATGCTGGGCCAAGCAGGCTATACTCTGTTCAAGGACAGCAAGCATCCGGAGGAAGCCAAAAAGCTGCTCAAACTGTTCGCCAGTCAGTCAGGCATTGAGGCGACATCCACATATTTCGTACCTCCGCGCACATCTGTGCTCAATTCTGATGCGTTCCTGAATCAGCCGAACAACCCGCCAGCCGAGCACATCGTGCAAGCTGTTATCGATGAAATGCCTAAAGCGCGTATCATTCCGGGCCACATCCGCTGGCAGGATATCGATAATGCGGTGCTGCAAGGCTTTGACCGCCTGTTCGGCAGATCAGCGTCCGCCAAGGACAACATGAAGCAGATGCAGACCGATGTCGAGGCTATTTTGAAATAAGATTCCGGGCAAGGGTCCGTCAACCGGCGAGCAGCAGAGTGCAGCGTCCGGCTGACGGACCGCCCGAGATGGGGAGAGAAATACGATGGGTAAATTGCAGCGCAGATTGGAGCAAAGCGGCCTGTCCTTGATCATCAGCCTTCCTGCCAATGATGTAAGACTGGCAAAGGCAGCGCTTGAGGAAGGCGCCGATGCTCTGAAGGTTCATTTTAATGTCGGCCACCGGGCCAGCGGTACGCACTTCGGTCCGCTTGACAGCTATGAAGACATTTTTAGCGAGATCCGCTCTACCTTTGACGGTCCCTTTGGGGTAGTGCCCTCAGGCAGCTTAGAGGGTGTGTCGGAAGAAGAGATTAGGCGGCTTGCTCCGCTCGGGTTCGATTTCTATTCGATATATGCCCATCATCTGCCGTCCTATATGCTGGAGGATCACGGCTTGGACCGGACCTTTGCCATTAATGAAACCTATGATCTCAGTCAGGTTCGGGAGGGGGCGCAGTTCGGGATCACGGCGCTTGAAGCTTCAATTGTGCCTGGCAGCGAATACGGTACGGGTCTTAGCTTCGCAGATCTGCTGAAATACCGGTATTTGGCCGACCATTCCGGTCTTCCCGTGCTGGTCCCTTCCCAGCGTAAGCTGGTTACGGGAGACGTACCGTCTTTGCAGCGTGCAGGGGTGAAAGCGATCATGTTAGGTGCGGTGGTGACGGGCAAGACAGAAGATGAGCTGCGGCGTGCGGTTAGCTCGTTCCGTGGTGCAATAGACAATTTGAGCTAGGGGGCGGTGAATTCCGGCATGAACAGAAAGGTCAAGAGACGAAACAAGGGTCCGCTTGCCCGCGAGGCACAGGTGACCGGATGGCTTTTTATATCGCCAATGCTGCTTGGTTTCACGTTATTATTGTTATTTCCGATGGGGAAAGCGCTCTATATGAGCCTAAATGACTGGCCGCTGCTTGGCGAGCACCGGTTCGTCGGTCTGGATAATTACAAGGATATTGCGGTGGACCCGCTGTTCTGGAAGGTCTTCGGGAACACAGCTTATTTCACACTGGGTCTGGTGCCGTTTAACATTGTGCTGGCTCTGATGCTGGCGTTGCTGTTATCCCGGAGCTTAAAGGGCATAGGTATCTTCCGTACTGCGATCTTCGTTCCCGTAATGACTTCGCTGATCGTCTGGTCCATCGTCTGGAAGTACATGTTCGCCACCGATTCCGGGCTGATTAATCAGCTGCTGATGCTGTTCAACATTAAAGGGGCAGCCTGGCTGTATGATGAGAGACTGGCGATGCCGGCCGTTATCGTGACAAGTGTACTGAAGAACGTGGGCCTAAATATGGTGTTATTCATCGCTGCAATCCAGCAGGTATCGCGTTCATTGTACGAGGCGGCTGAGCTGGACGGGGCAGGCAAGACCAAAACCTTTTTTAACGTGACCCTGCCTATGATTACGCCAACCGTATTTCTGACCGTGGTGATGACCGTAATCGGCTCGCTGAAGGTGTTCGGCCAGATCTATGTCATGACCCAGGGCGGGCCGAGTAACAGCACCAAGGTACTGGTCTATTACATCTGGGAAAAAGCGTTCAAGCTGTTCCAGATGGGCTACGCTTCGGCGCTGGCATTTGTGTTGTTCTTTGTCGTGTTGATCTTGACTCTGCTGCAGTGGCAGCTGCGAAAGAGGTGGGTATTCAATGAGAGCGACGCTTAAGCCCAGCCGAAAGTGGTCTGTAGCAGGAGTGTATACCGCATTAACGGCGGTATCGCTGATTATGCTTATTCCGTTTCTGTGGATGCTGTCCACCTCCTTCAAACGGCCGCAGGATATTTTCACCTACCCGCCACAGCTGATTCCGCCGGTCTTCCAGTTTCAGAATTATGTGGATGTCTTTACACTGATCCCGTTTCACCGCTTCTATTTTAACAGCGTCTATATCTCGTTTGTCGTCGTGGCGGGAACGGTGTTTTTCGCTTCGCTGGCCGGTTATGCTTTTGCCAAAATTCCCTTCACCGGAAGAAACGCCGTGTTCCTGGTGCTGCTCAGTGCGATGATGATCCCGCATGAAGTGACGGCGATCCCGATGTTCCTGTTCATGCGCGACCTGGGCTGGATTGACACGCATCTGCCGCTGATTCTGTTGCCAATCTTCGGCGCAAGCGGCGTGTTCGGGATATTCGTCATGCGCCAATTTTTCATCACTGTACCCACGGAGCTTGAGGAGGCGGCGATGATCGACGGCTGCAGCAGGTTCCGCATTTACTGGAAAATCATGCTGCCGATTGCCCGTCCAGGCATGGCAACACTGACGATCTTCACGTTCGTGTCCATCTGGAATGAATTCTTCGACCCGCTTATTTTCATCAATACGCGTGAGCTGATGACCTTGCCGCTGGGATTATCGTTGTTTACAGATGAAGTGGGCACTTCCTGGCATTATCTGATGAGCGCCACCGTTATGGCAACCGTGCCGCTGCTGATCGTCTTCTTCATGGCACAGAAGCGGTTCATCGAGGGCGTAGCTATGACGGGGCTGAAGGAATAGCACACACCGAAAAGGAGTAGATGATATGAATCCTGCAATAGAGGCAGATGTCGTTGTCGTGGGGGGAGGCCCGGCAGGAATCACGGCGGCCATCGCCGCCGGACGGCTGGGGGCACAGACCGTGCTCATTGAACGTTACGGGTTCGTGGGCGGGATGTCCACCGCTGCTATGGTCTATCCGTGGATGACCTTTCATACGGATAGCGGCGAGCAGGTTATCAAGGGCATCGCCCAGGAAATTGTAGACCGGCTGCAGGCAAACGGCGGTTCACCGGGCCACCTGCGGGATACGGTCGGCTTCGTGCACACGTTGACGCCGTACCATCCTGAGATTTATCAAGTTGTAGCTACAGATATGCTGCGCGAAGCGGGAGTGAAGCTGCTTCTGCATAGCTTTGTGGATGAGGTGATGGTCAGTGACGGCGTGATCGAACATGTGGTAGTGACTAATAAATCCGGGCGTACGCCTATAAAAGGGCGCATCTTCGTGGATTGCAGCGGAGATGCCGACGTAGCCAAGCTGTCCGGGGCCGAAACGCTGCAGGGCCGGGAGGGGGATAACCGTTCCCAGCCGATGACGATGAAGTTCAGAATGCGCGGCGTTGATTTGCACAAGGTCAAAGCGTATATGATCAGCCATCCCGAAGAATTCTACAGCAAAACGCCGATTGCCGAGCTGCCGGACCTGCCGCTCACCGGGGTAAGCGGATTCTACTCGCAATGGAAACGGGCTGAGGTGCCGATCAACCGTGATCAGGTTTTGTTCTTTACCGGTCCTGCAGACGACGAGGTGCTGATCAACTGTACCCGCGTCCAGGGGCTGGACGCAACGAATGCGGAGGATCTGACCTTGGCGGAGCAGGAAGGCCGGAAGCAGGTGCTGCTCATGGCCGAGTTTCTAAAGCGCGACGTTCCGGGCTTCGAACGGGCCTCAATCTCAGCGGTTGCGCCGCAGATCGGCATCCGCGAATCGCGGCGGATCAAAGGCTATTACCAGCTGACCCAAGAAGATGTCGTAGAAGGCCGGAAGTTCAGTGATGTCATTGCCCGCAGCGGCTACCCGATCGACATTCACGATCCGTCAGGCAAGGGGGTAACAGCCTCCTTCATCGCCGGAGACGGCGCATACGATATTCCGTATGGCTGCCTGCTATCCGCCAATGTGTCCAATCTGCTGGCCGCAGGCAGATGCATCTCGACCTCGCACGAAGCGCTGGCCACGACCCGGCTGACGCCAAGCTGCATGGCCACGGGCCAGGCGGCCGGAACAGCTGCGGCGCTCGCTGCGGCTGCGGGGGTGAAGCCACAGGCGCTTGACATCCCGCAGCTGCAGGAGCAGCTGAAGCGGGATGGGGTTGTATTATAGAGCTGCGGAGCGGGAATGTAATCGAAAAACCGATTACATTGGGCACTAGGAGGGTCCCGTAGGCGGAATGTAGTCGGAAAACCGATTATATTTGACACTGGGAGGGTTCGTAGGCGGAATGTAATCGGAAAACCGATTACACTTGACACTGGGAGGGTTCGTAGGCGGAATGTAATCGGAAAACCGATTACATTTGACACTGGGATGGTTCGTAGGCGGAATGTAGTCGGAAAACCGATTACATTGGGCACTGGGATGGTTCGTAGGCGGAATGTAGTCGGAAAACCGACCACATTGGGCACTGGGATGGTTCGTAGGCGGAATGTAGTCGAAAAACCGACCAGATTTGACACTGGGAGGTTCGTAGGCGGAATGTAATCGAAAAACCGATTACATTGGGCTAGTGCAGCGGCGTTTAGTTGCAGTATAATCATTATTTACGACATAATAATTATTATGTTAACTTTTTGACGATCACAAGAGTTAAAAACAATGATAAGTATATATTAATAAACCCCAAACCCGCTTTACAGCAGGTCTGGGGTTTATTTTCGTCTCAAATAACTCACACACCAAGCTCACGCTGCGCACTTGCTTCGGCAAGCTCGCGGATGCGGAGTCTTTTATGCGCGGTAATCAGGAAAGGAAGGCCGAGCGCCGTGGTCAGCGCAAGCGGTACGAACACGGCAGGCCCATTCAGAGCGCCGAACTGATCCAGCAGCAATCCTCCAAGAATAGGCGCCATGACGCTGCCTATATTATTGAAGCCAATCGTGCCGAAATAGGTACCTTTCCACTCCGGCTTGGCAATCCGGTCGATCAGCATATCCATCATCGTGAAGAGCAGGACCTCCCCGACAGTGAACAGGACCACGCTGAACATCAGCAGGGGAACCCCTCCGGGCATCCCGAACAGCAGCAGACTAAGCGCTACGCAGACATTGCCCAGAATGAGCGGGATAATCGGCGCGAACTTGCTGGCTGTACGCACGATGGGATACTGTACGACCAGCACCGTGACTGCATTAAGCGACAGCATATAAGAGAAAACTTGGCTGCCATTGCTGAAATGGGTGTTCATCGCCAGAAATTGCGCCAGTGTAGAGCTGAAGTGTCCATACCCGAGGACGCAGAAGATGGTTCCCAGCAGCACGGGCAGAAACACCTTGTCTCTTCCGGTGACGGCGAGCGCATCGAGCAGCTTCGGCGTCTTGGCTTCTCCATGAACAGGCAGGCTGGCACGGTGCACAGAGAATTGCAGGAACAGAACAAGGCCATAGGCGATATAGACGATCCCGGCGATCATGAACGGGAAGGTGGACTTGGCGGAGCCGAGCTGGAGGCCGATAATAGGGCCGAAGACCACACCCAGATTCACTGCCGCATACCGCAGGTTGTAGACCAGTAATTTTTGATCTGGAGGGGTGATATCCGACAATAATGCCCGTGAAGTCGGTTCAAATACGGCGCGGCACAGTCCGTTGAGCGTGTTCACCAAGAAAAACACCCATAAATGCTGCGCTGCGGCGAAGCCGAAGAATACGCAGGCCCAGCCGAATACCGAGACCAGCATGACGATCCGGCGCCCGATCACATCCGAGATATAACCGCCGTAAAAGCTGATCATTACCCCTGCCAGCGAGCTGACGGCCACCGTCAACCCCGTCTGGGTAGCGGAAGCGCCAAGCACCTGCGTGAGATAGATAGAGAGAAAAGGAATGCTCATTGAAGTAACCAGCCGGCCGAACATCGTTCCGATGATGATGGTCCAGGCCAGCGGGTGAATGTGGCGCAGATGTTGTTTCATTTGAATCCCTGTCTCCTAGTCCATGTTTTGAATTTGAAGCATGCTTCTTATCGAATGATTAAGTATAATTGTATAGAACAAAGGGGGAAATAAAAGTGTAAGGATTACATGTAACTTTTCACCTTTTAAAGGGAGGTTAATCATATGGACACCAGCAGCATGCATTATCTCTGTCTGGCCGCAGCTCTGTCTCCCGCATATAGCCTTCAGCAGCCGATTCCGGTGACGATTGAGCAGTTGACCGGTATCCTATGCTGCACACCGCGTAATGTGAAGTTTATTCTGCGGAAGCTGGAGGAGCAGCAGCTAATTGCCTGGATACCCGGAAGAGGGAGAGGGAACCGCTCGCAGATGACTTTTTTGCGTCATATAGATGAGGTGCTGGAGGAGAGATTTCAGGAGCTCGTCAGCAAAGGCCGGATTAAGTCTGCCATCGAATTAATTGGTCAATACCCGGTTAACGAGCCGCTCAAAGAGCGCCTGCTGGCGGTTCTCGATAAGCAAATGGGCTTCTGGAGCGAAACCGGCTCCACATTCGGGCAGGAGGTGCTGCGAATCTCCCGTAACCGTGCGATGGAGAAGCTGGACCCGGCTAGCGTATACACCGCTTTTGAGACTTATTTGCTGGGGCATATTTGCAGTACATTGATAACCTATGATGCACAGAACGGGGTTTTCCTGCCGGGGCTGGCCCACACGTGGGAGGCTAACGAGAGCAGTACGAGTTACCTGTTCTACCTGCGCAAGGGGGTGCGATTCCACCACGGCCGTATGATGACTTCACGGGATGTAAAAGAAACCCTCCAGCGTCTGATCGGACTTAAAAGTCCGGCGATCTGTCATTTTGAGGATATCAAGCATGTGGAGCTGGAGGGAGATTACGTTATCCGGTTTGATCTGGTGCAGCCTAATTTGTTCTTCCTGCATCTGTTCAGCTCGATCTATATGTCGATTGTTCCGTATGATGTGGATTTCGCAGCGCATCCGGTCGGCACGGGGCCCTATCAGGTACTGGATCTGAGCCAGGATGTGCTTGTACTCAGCGCTTACGATCTCTATTACGGAATCCGCCCTCTGCTGGACCGGGTCGAGATATGGTACCTGCCGCATCTAGCCTCGGGGGTACGTCAATATCAGCTGACGGGTGCCAGTACCAGTCTGAGTAGTGTGGCCGCAGCAGAAGAGGGGAGGAGCCACAGTATCGATTATCCGGCTGTCGGGTGCAGGTACATGCTGTTTAATTTTCGAAAAGAAGGCGTTCACCATCGTCCCGCTGTCCGGCAGGCTATGCGTATCCTCTATAATCAGCTTGCACTGATCCGTGAGCTGGGAGGTAACCGGATTATGCCGGCAGACAGCTTCCTTCCCTGGCAGAGCAGTAAGTATGAGTTTGCTGAGCCGCAGTTGGAGGAAGCGCGGGCGCTGCTTGAGGAAGGCGGATACAGAGGAGAGGTAGTGAAGCTGGCCTACCGGCCCTGTAAAGAGGATCAGGATGAGGCGATTTGGCTGCAGGAGCGCTGCAGGAAGATTGGATTACAGCTTGAGCTGCATCCCTTAGCAGATTATGATCTGCCGGACTTGGTGAACCATGCGGATCTTGTGATTTGCGAAGAAGTGCTGGAGGATGACTGGCAGTGGGGGATGATCAATTATTTTCGCAATGAGTCCAATTATCTGCATAACCTGCTGCTGGACAGCCAGAAATCTGAGCTGACAGAGGTGCTGAAGCCTTTCGCCCGGCTGGCCGCCGGGGAGAGGGCGGAGGTACTGGAGCTGGCCGAAGGCAAGCTGCGGGATAACGGCTGGGTACTGTATGGCTGTCATATGAATAAAAAGGCGCAATTAAGTCAGAATCTATTCGGCCTACAGGCCGGCTCCTTCGGATTTCTGGATATCTCCAAGCTGTGGGTGAAATCGGGGTTTCAGTAGACACAAAGAAACGGCTGTTCTCCTGAAGGAGGAGGTAGGCCGTTTTTTTTGTATGGTACATTTAAAGTTACACCGTAATTCAGACCGCTTGCTGCTGCTTACCGTCACATTTTTTGCAGACCGTCAGCTTCTCACCCTCCGGGCCTTTGCCGAAATACAAAAGCTTGATCCGGGTGCTCCCGCAGATCGGACAGGTGCCCCTGGCCCGCGAGGGGGTAGTGTAAAGTGCTTTGCCGCGCTTATTCTTGGACATGTGTATTCCCACTTTCGTCTGTAATACTCTATCCTATGCCTTATTCAGCTAAAAAATCATTCGAAGGAGGGCATTATGAAAAAGCTTGTGATCGTAAACGGAACCATGGGAGTCGGAAAAAGTACGATTGTCAGTAAGCTGTATAAAGAATTACAACATTCAGTATGGCTTGATGGAGATTGGTGCTGGCTAATGAACCCCTGGAAGGTTACCGAAGAGAACAAAACGATGGTAATGAATAACATCCATTATATGCTCAATCAGTACCTTGACAATTCCATGTTCGAGTATGTCTTCTTCTCTTGGGTGCTGCATAAGGAAAGTATATTCGATGAAATTCTTGCAGGCATAAAAGGAAAGGAATATGAGCTAATAAAAGTTACGTTAATGTGCTCTGAGGAAGAATTGATAAAGCGTATGCGTCAGGATGAGAGGAGCGAGAGTGAAATTGAAAATAGCATTAACAGGTTAGCAAATTACAAAGAAATGAATACACAAAAGCTGAATACGAACGGCAAGGAGATTGATGTCATCATAAAAGAGCTCCTACATATGATTGAAAGCGAATTAAAAAAGAGAGCTATGAAGGCGGATATTTACATCGAAAAAAACAGCGTATAACATAAATTATACGCTGTTTCACTTCAGATCAACTTTTATATGACTTCTCGCACTAGTTGTCACCTTAAATAGAGTGATTTTTCTAGAATAATATAATAATAATGGAATTAATACCCACAATGAGGATTCGTCTATGCTTTCTCCGCTTCAAGGTTCTTGACCCATGCTATACTAAAACTATTGAAAAAACATACGCTGGAGGGAGTCCATTGATTCATAGCAGCAAGCAGCATAAATGGAGATCAGCCAAGCTGGCTCATCTGGGATCATCGATCTTTGCCGAGGTGGCTGCCTGGAAGGCCGAGGCCCGGCAGTCTGGATTGGACATCATCGATCTTGGAATTGGCAGTCCCGACCGGGCGCCTCTGCCCGAGATTCGTCAGACGTTAAGTGATGCGGTGCTTCGGGAGGATAGCTATGCTTATCCGTCATCCAAGGGGAGTGCAGCGTTCCGTAATCAGGCGGCGAGATGGATGCAGTGGCGATTTGGCGCAGAGGTAGATCCGGAGGAGGAAGTTGTGTCCCTGATGGGCTCGCAGGATGGGCTGGCGCATCTGGCCCTGGCCATCTGCAATCCCGGTGATCTGGCGATTGTGCCGGACCCCGGTTATCCCATTTATTCAGGCGCGCTCGCAATAGCAGGGGTTAGGGCTTGGCCGCTGCCGCTCTTAGAGGAGAATGCGTTCCGGCCGGATCTGGACAGTATTCCTGAGGAGGTCTGGCGCGAAGCCTCTTTTATCCTGCTTAGTTTTCCCGGCAACCCGATTTCGGTTACTGTGGACTTGGCATACATGGAGCGGGTTGTGGCGCTTGCCCGTAAGTGGGATGTGCTAGTCGTGCATGATCTGGCGTATTCAGAGATGGGGTTCGATGGATACCGGCCGATCAGCATCCTCCAGGTGCCTGGGGCGAGGGATGCCGCCGTTGAATTTCATTCCTTCTCCAAAAGCTTCAACATGGCCGGCTGCCGCATCGGCTTCATGACGGGCAATGCGCAAGCCGTCGGGGCGCTGCGGGAACTGAAAAGCAATGTGGATTACGGCGTCTTCGAGCCAATCCAGGAAGCGGCGGTTGTCGCGCTGGAGCAAGCGATGGCCTCCGGGCCGGATCAAGGAGTGTCTGCGCTGTATGAACGGCGGCGGAATCTTGTGGTAGAGGCGCTGCATCTTGAAGGGTGGGCGGTGCCCTCGCCGGAAGCTACTATGTTTATTTGGGCGAAGCTGCCGGATGCCTATGGGAGTAGGGGTGAAGCCGGAAGTTCGCGCCGCTTTGCGCATGACCTGCTGCTGAGAACCGGAGTAGCGGTCATACCGGGAGATGCTTTTGGCAGCCAGGGGGAAGGGTATGTGCGGATTGCGCTGGTAGAGGAGGAAGAACGTCTGCTGGAAGCCGCCCGGAGAATTGGGGAGTTTCTGCGTTCGGAGAGATAAAGTTGAGAAGTGCCATTGAGTAACATAATCAATATTATGTTAACCTATATAATTCGCTAATCTGAATTCAGGGTAATAAGGATCAACTACAATTATTCAGGAGGTTGACCTTATGGGATTTAACATTGGAGGATTAGGCGATAAACTACAAGGAGTAGTCGGTTCCCTCAAAGAAGGACGGGTAGGAGAGCTGCTGCAGAAATTGCCGCTGGATAAGCTGCCTGTCGAGCAACTGCTACAGAAGCTGCCGCTGGAGCAGCTGCTATCGAGTTCTTTTCTGCAAAAGTTCACTCCCTTCGAGTCCTTGAAGGAGCTGCTGCAAAAAGGAGGATTCTCTGCCGGCTCGGCAGAGGAGATACAATCGCTCCCGCAGGATCAGCTCGATGAGCATGTATCAAAGACCACCTCCTTCGGTTCACTGAAGGAAATGCTGATCAAAGCAGCGGAGTTCTATTCCCAGCGCAAATAGAGGATACCGACAAGCAGATATACACGAAAAGAAGCCCGCAGCGGAGTGATGTTCCGTTACGGGCTTTCTTATGATGCGGGAGCTAGTGCTTCAACCAAGCCGTTGCCAGCAGCAAAGCTCCCTGGTTAGCCTTAGTATCTGCCAGCGCGTTCAGCATCACGAAATCGTGAATAATGCCCTGGAAGCGTACGGCCGTAACGGGAACGCCTGCTTCACGAAGCTTATTCGCATAGGCCTCCCCTTCATCACGAAGCACATCGGCTTCACCGGTGATAATCAAGGCTTCCGGCAGACCGCTAAGCTGGTCCAGACTGGCCCGCAGCGGAGAGGCCGTAATCTGTGCCCGCTGCTCAGGATCGGTGGTATATTGATCCCAGAACCACTTCATACCATCGCGCTGGAGGAAATAGCCTTCCGCGAACTGGTGATACGATTCGGTATCGAAGGAAGCGTCTGTAACCGGATAGAAAAGCAATTGCTTAGAGATGACCGGACCGCTGCGTTCTTTGGCCATCAGGGTGATGGCAGCAGTCATGTTACCGCCGACACTGTCTCCAGCCACACTCAGTCTGGTAGCATCCAGTCCGTACATGGAGCCTTCACGGGCAATCCATTCCAGGACCGTATAGATTTCTTCAATGGCTGTAGGATACTTGGCTTCCGGGGACAGGCTGTATTCCGGGAATACCACGGCAGCGCCCGTACCCACAGTCAGCTCGCGGATGAGCCGGTCATGCGTATGGCTGTTGCCGAATACCCAGCCTGCGCCATGAATATAGAGAATGACCGGCAGGGAAGTGCCGGAGGTGCCTACCGGACGAACAATGCGGACCTTCACTTCACCGCCGGGGCCGCCGGCTACGGTCAGATCCTGAAGATCTGCCTCGGGTTTTTCGATATCGTCAGCCTGAACAGTGTTGACCGTTTCGCGGCCTTTTTCCGGACCCAGATCGGGCAGGAAGGGAGGCTTGGCATTATCATCGGCGAATTTCTGAGCTGCTGGTTCAAGAATCACTCTTTTATAATCAGACATAGGTTACAGTCTCCTTCTTCTAGCAGATTAGGTCAAGCTCTCCTCATCCATAACCGCCTGACAACTTTCTGAAACGTAAAGCGAACGGAAGAGCCGGGTCAAAGCGTATATCCAGTAAGAAAGGGGAGGAAGCGAGCGTGAAGGATTATCCCATCACAGAACAGCAGGCCAAGGACATGTTTGAAGTACACTCCTCTTATATTTATGGGATTGCCCTTATGATGACCAAGCAGCGGGTGCTGGCCGATGATATTACCCAGGAGACTTTTCTGCGTGCTTTTGCAAAATATCATTTGTATGATCCCTCCAGGCCGCTTCGGCCTTGGCTGTACCGGATTGCCGTAAATACGTCCCGTAATCTGTTACGCAGGAAGACCTGGATACAACTGCTGGCGGGCGTTCCTATAGAGGGAAAAGAGCACTCCGCCGAGAGCTTCGCTCTGCATAGTGAGAGTCAGCTGGAGTTATGGCAAGCGGTCAGCCATCTGTCCGCGAAGCTGCGGGAAGTGATCACCTTGCACTATTATGCCGGATTATCGCTTCCCGAAACCGCAGAGGTACTAAGTATTCCGCTGGGAACCTGCAAATCCAGGCTTCATGCGGCACTGCGCAAGCTGAGAGAATGCGGCGAACTTGACCCCGGTGTGCTGATGATGAAGGAGGGGCTTAAATGACGACAGCTAAGGACAGGCTGGATGTTGAATCCGAAGCAGTAACCGCACAATTACAAAAGGAAGCTGAACACATGATACACAGTATGCCTTCTTCTGTTGATTTTGATGAGTTATGGCAGCTACATATAGGAAGAGTAAAGGAAGCTCCAAGGGGCAGACACCGGTTATCACCGTACAGGAAGCGGATCATCGGCGCCACAGCTGCGCTGGCGGTTACAGCCGGATCCATTATAGGGATCGGATTCATCTCGCCCCCGGTAGCAGAGGCGCTACGCGTCATTCCTTTCTTCGATTATCTGTATGCCAAAGGTGCGGATCGAGAAGAATTGAAGCCCATTGAAGAGAAGCATCTAAGCAGTCCGGCAGGTGCGGTCATTGCAGATAAAGGAATAACCTTCAATCTGGTAGAGGAATATTACGATGGTATTTCATTGGTACTAAATTATGAGGTAACCTATCCGTCATCGTCAGCGCCTATTACCGGCAAGGAAGCGGCAGTCTTCTATAAGCTTAATTTCGAAGGGCATCATCCACAAAGGATATCAACCCATGACTTCACAATTACAGGGGACCATACCTTCGTAGGTACAACCCGTCTAAGCTTCGGGGATAAGGATCTGCCTGATCGGCTAAGATTAAATATGAGTATTGACTGTATTGGGACAACGAGGGGAAACTGGGATGTATCTGTTCTGCTAGATAGGGCTAAGAGTAACGCGCTGAGCACAACCGTCTATCCCAAGAATTTGGATTTCATGTATGATAACTCATTATATACTGTAGACAAACTGACATTGGGGCCTCTAACTTCGCAAGTTATTGTGATGAAAAGTTATCCTCATGATTGGCTTAATGTAATGCTTGAAGATGATATTGGAACCTTGTATATGAATAAAGGAGGAGATGGAGCTACTGATGAGTATTATTATTTCAACTTCTCACCGCTTACAGAGTTTAATCCCAAACCGCAATATATGACACTGATCGTCTATGAGACACTAGAAAATGCGCAGATTAAATCACATGAAGATCGTCAGCGCTTAAATGGTTCACTCCCGCTGAATCTAAAGGGGAATGAGGGAGGAACCGTTAAGGTTACGGCCGTTGATTATGAGGAGAAGCAGACGGTTGTATATTATGAGGCAAGTCAGGTGATGAGCCAGAATACTCCGCTTAGCTTAATGGAGGAAGAGGATGATCCGATCTTCCCCAAAGGACAGCCGGTGCGGATTAGCCGGGATAAACTGGCATTTAAACTGATTTTTCCGCCCGTGCAGCCCTCTGATAAGCTTGAGATTATGGCCCGGTCCTTCTCATATCCGGAGGATATACAACAATTCCGTCTGCGGATTCCGGTTCAGTGGGCCAAATAGCTTCTGAAATTCATCGCATATAAAAGAAAGGCCGCGCCTGTCCTGTCATGGATGGGCGTGGCCTGTTTGAGGATAGCCTGGACCAAATGTATGCGAAAAACGAAATACAATATGCTGATATGAAGACAGCGAGCAGGATGTATGCGAAAAACAGGCATGACAAGACAGAGGCCTTGTCACCCCCAGGAATGAAAATAAGTGGGTGGCATCAGTCGCATCCATTTTAAAAGATGCTGTAGTCGTCAACACTACATATACAAATCAAAGGGCGGACGATTTACTGGGATACCCCCGTGCGAAAAACCGTTCTATTGCGCTTTTCGAGCATCGCCTATTGTAACCCCCAAAAAGTACGTGTATTAAATTACACTCACTCGAGCGCATGATTTGTAAGCTGACGATGGAGGATGGTTGGAATGGATGCTGTACGTATGTGTTGCGCGGGTCTAGACGTGCACCAGGAAAGCGTTGTGGCCTGCGTGTTGAAAGGACCGATCAAACAGAAACCACAATGTCACCTGAAAACCTTTGGGACGACAACCAGAGAATTGCTAGGCCTGCAAGATTGGCTGAATGAACACGGCTGTCGGGAGGTGGTGATGGAGAGTACCGGCGTGTTATGGAAACCGGTATGGAACATATTAGAGGGCAGTTGTGACCTCGTCCTGGCCAACGCCAGGCGGGTAAAGAATATGCCGGGTCGAAAAAGTGACATCCAAGACGCGCGCTGGTTAGCGCAATTGCACCGTTGCGGGCTCATTGAAGGCAGTATGGTGCCAGAACAAGACATCCGGGATTTGCGAGACTTGACCCGTTACCGGAGTAAGATGGTGCAGGCGGTGACGGCGGAGAAAAACCGCATCCACAAAATCCTGCAGGATGCCAACATCAAGCTAACCACCTTTATGTCCGATTTATATGGGGTTTCAGGACGGGGCCTGCTCCAGAAGATCATGGACGGCGAGGTAGTAGACGAAGTGACCGTTAAAAACCTGGTCAAAACCCATTTAAAAAAGAAAGTTCCGCAGTTGCTAGGGCGCGCTCAATGGCAAGTTGCGCCGTCATCATCGCGAGATGATTCGAGACCACTCAGACCACTTGGTCTATTTGGAGAAACGGATCACTGAACTGGAAGCTCGAATCGAGGCGAATGCAGAACCCTACCTGGAGATGATCGAACAAATTGACTCCATTCCAGGAATTGAGCGGACGTCTGCCGTGACCATCTTTGCAGAAGTGGGGCCGCATGTCGCGGAAATGTTCCCGAGTGATGCGCAGTTTGCTTCATGGGCGGGGGTGTGTCCGGGTAACAACGAAAGCGCAGGAAAGCGAAAAAAGTCAAAAACGATGCAAGGGAACAAGCATCTGAAAGGGGCCTTGTGTCAGGCGGCTTGGGCGAACTCTCGCTCATCGAACCGGATCGGATCGGGCAATTCTTTCGACGAATTCGTAAGAGACGGGGAGATAAAAAAGCAAACGTCGCCACCGCGCATTTGCTGATTCGAATCCTCCATGCCCTGATGCGGGAGAAAAGGTCATACCAAGAAATAGACGTCTCACTAGGCGATGAGACGTCCAAGAAAAACCCGTTGGATAGGTACGTGAAATATATCCAGCAGTTAGGATATAGCGTGCAATTAAATCCTATCCAATAGTCTCCCCTTTTTCAAAAAAAACGAAACGTTATTTTGGGGCGGTGGGTCTTTTTTTGTCAAAATCCAGTCTGCGGCGCATTTTCCGATACTTTTATTTTCGTATTAAACCGAATACAATATGCAGGCATGAAGACTGCGAACCGAATGTATATCAAAAGCCGAATACAAAGTGCAGGCATGCAGGTACACGGGATGGATGCGCAGCCGCAGGTCATTTTGTTTTAAGCACTTAAGAAATTAACAAAAAGCAAAAAGAAGCGGAGGGGAAATTTGGAACTGTAGGAGCGGTAGCGTCCGCCTTTGTATTTGGATTTCTACCACGAAGAGTGGTTTAAATAAAGAAATCCAAATACAACAGCGGCCGGAGGGCCAAATGTTCACCGCAGTGACGACCAAGCTTCGAGTCCAACTCCAAAGTGTTCAGTAGTAAAGTAGCAGTAAATTACCCCTCACCGCTTCCCCACACGCCTTACCCCTGCTCTCAAATAGTCCACCCCGGCAAACACCACCGTAATCAGCAGCGGGTACAGAATTGCCCAGCCAGTGAACGGGAACACGGCCAGTGTGGCGGCGAAGGAAATGACGCTAATCGTTACGCCTGCACGGCTGCCCCGCAAGAGGCGGATTCCAGCAGCACAACCTCCAATATAGGTAAGAATGAAGGTGGCGTTGGGGAAAGTGATCAGTGTGGTTATCGATAGCGCTCCGCTGCCGTAGAGCGATAATATCAGGGTGAAGCAGAGCGTCAGGAAGCCGATTGCCCCCACAGGCGTCTGATAACGATTGGATAAAAGGCCCATCCAGCCCGGAGCATAGCCTTGCCGCGACAAGGCATAAGCCACGCGTGAAGCCGCGCCTGCATAGGCAATGATCGTCGCCGTGCAGATGAAGAGACCTGTGAGTCCGGCGATGAAGCCGCCCCAGGCCCCCAGCGGCTGGCTGATGATCCAGAGCAGGGAAGCGTCGGCTCCGCCGTACAGATAGCTCTGCGTACCTACGGTAGCAAGTGCCGAGAGGAAATACAGGACACCGACAATGATGGCCGCGATGGTCACACCCTTGACCGCAGCCCGCTCCGGTTCCTTGAACTCTTCGGACAGATGCGAAACGGCTTCCCAGCCGATGAAGCACCAGAAGAGGATCGCCGCCGCCTGCCCGACACTCGTCCAGCCATGCGGCGCAAATGGAGTGAAGTGGGCACGCTCCATCCCCGGAAGCGCAGCGGCAAAAGAGAAGACCAGTACAGCAACTATAGCGATCACCACAGCAATTTGCACTTTACCGGCGACCTGCATACCCATCCAGTTCGTTAGGAGTCCAATCACCAGCATCCCGGCGGCAAGGGCGATTCTTGCCGAATCGCCCCAGCCCATCGCTGCGGTCATGTATCCTGCACCGGTCAATGCGGCGACTGGCGCGCCGATCGGAACGGACATCAGGAAGAACCAGCCGACCAGGGCCCCGGTCTTCGGCCCAAAAGCTAGCGTAACAAAGTGGGAGACGCCCCCGGCGTTAGGGAACTTGGCGGAGAGCAGGCCCATGGATAAGGCAAGGGGAAGAATGAGTAGGGTCATGAAGCCCCAGGCCAGCAGCGAAGCAGGGCCAGCTATCTCGGCGGCCAGTCCGGGTACAATTAATACCCCCGAGCCGAGGACAGCCCCGATGTATAAGGCAATGGCCTGAGGCATGCCGATAGTACGTTGTAACGGGGTGTGTTTCTTCATATGTATAATCCCGCTTTCCTTGTATTTAGTTATAGAGTATCAGATAATAGGTCCATTGGAAAAACGGAATTATCAAATAACATCCATTCAAAAAACCGATGGATCAAAGGAAGGTCCGCTATGGAATCGAAGCATCTGTTTACCTTTCTTGTGGTTGTAGAGACAGGCAGCTTCACCCGCGCTGCGCAGAAGCTGGACTACGCCCAGTCCAGTATTACCGCACAGATTCAGGCTCTGGAAGCAGAGCTGGAGCAGCCATTGTTCGACCGGATCAGCAAAAAGATTATGCTTACCGATGCAGGCCGCCGTCTGCTGCCTTATGCCCAGGAAATCTCCAAAATGCACACGATGGCTGAGAATGCCCTCCGGTCTGAGACCGAAATATCCGGTTCGCTGCGGATTGGCGCACCGGAATCCCTGGCAGCCTTCCGGCTTCCCGGAATTATCAAGGATTTCCGCAGCCGTTACCCGCAGGTGCAGATTACCCTGAAGCCGGGGGCCTGCTGGGAGCTGACCGAATTCATCCGCTCCGGGGAGCTGGATCTGGCCTTCCTGCTACAGCCGGAAACAGAGTATAAGGATATGTACTGTGAGACGCTGATCCATGAAGCCATGGCTCTGGTGGCTCCGCTGGATCATCCATTGCTGGAGCTTGCTGAAGTGGAGCCGCATCAGCTGAAGAACGTAACCATTCTGCATACCGAAGCGGGCTGCACCTACCGCACCTTGTTTGAACGTCATCTGAACAGCCACGGCGTCTTTCCTGATCCGAATCTGGAGTTCTGGAGCATTGAAGCGATCAAGCAGTGCGTGATGGCCGGACTCGGCCTTTCTTTTCTGCCGCAGGTTACAGTGCAGCGCGAGCTGGCCGAAGGCAAGCTGGGCCGGCTGAACTGGAATGACCAGTCGCAGCGGGTAGCCACCCAGACCGCTTACCATAACAAGAAATGGAAGTCTCCTGTGCTCAGCGAGTTCCTTAGAGTCGTAGAGAAGCATGCTGGCGGATGGAGAGAAGCTGCTGCGGAGGAATGATATAATAGTTGTACTTAAGAGGGAGGGGACAGATCATGAATGAGCTGGAATTAACATACGAAGAAGAGCTGGAGGCCTTCCTGATCTGGATGAAGGATGCCGGTTATACAGCACATACCCAGAAATCCTACCTTGCCGATGTGCGGGAGTTCCTGAACAGCCTGAACGGCAGGGAGCTGGGAACGGTCAAGAAGCTGCATGTGGTGTCCTACCTGACCTCGGTCCGTGAGCGGGGAGTCAGCGATGCCACCCGTAACCGTAAGCACGCTTCGGTAAATTGTCTGTTCAAGGCACTGTCGGAGCTGGAGCTGTTATCCATCAACCCGGCGGCAGGAATCAAGAAATCCAAGACTGACAAAAACCGTGAGCCGGTCTATCTGGAGGAGCAAGAGCTGGAGCGTTTCCTCTCGGCGGTAGACGGCAAGTATAGAAGCCGTAATCTGGCCGTCTTTCTGCTCATGTCCTATATGGGGCTGCGGGTAGGGGAAGTACATACGCTGAATCTGAGTGATTATAATGTAGACCGACGTACTCTGCGGGTCTTCGGCAAAGGGCGCAAATGGCGGGGCATTCCGGTTCCGGAGGATGTGGCCCCGTATCTCGATCAGGCGATTGCGGACCGGCTGGTCCCTTGGCGCAGCAAAGAAGAAGCTATGTTCATCTCGCAGAAGGGCCGCAGGCTGTCGATCCGGGGGATTCAAGGCATTGCTGCGGATACCTTCAGCCGTTACCAGAGTGAGCTGCCTTCCTCCCAGCAGCGCGCCTATTCGAGCCATAAGCTGAGGCACTCGTTCGCCACCATGCTGCTGCGCAAGGGCACGGATCTGCGGACCGTGCAGGAGCTGCTGGGTCATTCTTCCATTCAGACGACTACAGTATATACGCATATTACGAGCCGTGAGAAGGAAGAGGCCATGTCCCGACTGCAAATCAGCAGTGCTGATAAGCTGAGCGGCAGCCTGTAATCGGCCTGTCCAGCATTATTATCCATTGAACTATGAACTTTTGTTCATACCCTAACGCATAAATTACATGAAATGTGCATTTTGAGGATGACAACTTGTCTATGAATTGCTACCATGAGAAAGGGAAAAACGGATTGTGAAATCAACCGCATAATTTACTTTAGTCGCTTAACGCGTCTTCGCGGCTTGTAAATGCTTGGATTCTAGATTTCAATGCTTGGATTTCAAAAAAAGGCCGCCAATCCCTGCGGATTGGCGGCCGGCTTGTTCCGGCTGGAATTATAGCTCCAGCTTGGAAATTTCACCCTTGAGCTTGTCAGCGGACTGCTGGAACAAGCTCTGTTCTTCTTCGCTGAGCGGAAGATCCAGTACTTCACGTACACCCGAGCGGTCCACAACACATGGCGCGCCGAGGAACACATCGGAGACACCGTTGTAGTTGTTCAGCAAGGTGGATACATTAAGCACGGAACCTTCATTGTTCAGGATAGAGGAAACAATGCGGTCCAGGGCCAGAGCGATGGCATAGGATGTTGATCCTTTGGCATCAATGATCTCGTAAGCGGCGTTCTTCGTATCCTCGAAGATTTCTTTGCGTTCGGCTTCATCGAAGCCTAGATCAATCCCCGCGACATTGGCGAGACTCCAGACCGGCAGCTCGGAATCGCCATGCTCCCCGATGATCTGCCCATGGATGCTGCGCGGGTCAATCTCCTTGTGCTTTCCAATCAGGTAACGGAAGCGGGCGCTGTCCAATACAGTTCCTGAGCCGATAACCCGTCTGCGATCGAAGCCGCTGATCTTCAGGGTGGCGTACGCCAGGATATCGACCGGATTGGTCGCAATCAGCAGGATGGCGTGCTGGTTGTATTTCGTGATTTTCTGGATGATATCTTTGAAGATCGAGATGTTCTTGCGGAGCAGGTCGATCCGGGTTTCACCAGGCTTCTGGGAGGCTCCGGCTGTGACGATAATAATGTCGGCTTCACGGCAATCCTCATAGGTACCGGCCCATAGCTTCACACCTCCAACAAAAGGCATGCCATGGTTCATATCCAGCGCTTCACCAAGCGCCTTCTGGTGGTTCACATCGATCAGTACAAGCTCGGGCATACGCTTACGCAGCAGCAGCGTGTAGGCTGTAGTGGTTCCGACTGCACCGGTACCGATGACTACAACACGATTGGGCTTAAATGGGGCCATGGTTAAATCTCCTCCAGCATTTGTATTTTGGTAGTATAAGGAAGGCTGAGCCATTCCACATGCGGTCCAATCTTATCCATCATAATCGCTAGGGATAGTGTTTTCAAGCTGTCCGTTTTTCATCCATTACCCGAAATAGGGTAAGCTAACAAAGGTTTTTCTATTATCCACTCAACCACTTGACAGGAGCGAACTGAAGTATGGATTTATTCCGCAAAAAACCGCTGGCCATTCCCCAGAATGCCGGAGCGGAGAAGCTTAGCAAGACACTGGGCGCCATGGATTTGACGATGCTTGGGGTGGGGGCCATTATCGGCACCGGGATCTTTGTAATGACGGGAGTGGCTGCTGCGGAGCATGCCGGCCCGGGACTGGTGCTCTCCTTCATCATCGCGGGAATTGCCTGTGTGCTCTCCGCCCTGTGCTATTCTGAATTTGCGTCCACCCTGCCGGTATCCGGCAGCGCTTATGCCTACAGCTATGTAGCCTTCGGCGAATTACTGGCCTGGGTGCTCGGCTGGGACCTTGTACTGGAATACGGGGTTGCCGCCGCAGCGGTAAGCAGCGGATGGTCCGGGTATTTCCAGGGTCTGCTGGAGGGCTTCGGGATACATTTGCCCACAGCTTTGTCTGGAGCGTATAATGCGGATAAGGGAACCTTCATTAATCTGCCTGCCGTCATCATTATCCTGCTGATCTCCTATCTGCTCACGCGGGGAGTTAAGGAAACCGCCCGTTTTAACGCAGTGATGGTCGCAATTAAGATTTCGGTGGTGCTGCTGTTCATCGTCACCGGTATTTTCTATGTGAAGCCGGAGAACTGGACGCCCTTCCTGCCGTTTGGGATTCATGGCGTGATGAATGGCGCGGCCACTGTATTTTTTGCCTACATTGGCTTTGATGCCATTTCAACCGCCGCAGAAGAAGTAAAGCGCCCGCAGCGCGATCTTCCGATCGGGATTATTTCCTCCCTTGCTATCTGTACAGTCTTATATATCGCCGTATCCTTGGTCCTGACGGGCATTGTGCCTTATCAGAGCCTGAATGTCAGTGATCCGGTATCCTTCGCCCTGCGGTTCGTGGGTCAGAATATGATTGCCGGACTGATCTCTGTCGGCGCTATTGCCGGGATGACCACCGTCTTGCTGGTTATGCTGTTCGGTCAGACCCGGCTGCTGTTCGCCATCTCGCGGGACGGGCTGCTGCCGAAGAGCTTATCCAAGGTTAGTGCTAAGACGCATACCCCGGTACGCAGCACGTGGATGGTGGGCAGTCTTATCGCTGTGCTTACCGGCTTCGTTCCTCTGGACCGGCTGGCGAATTTGACGAGCATCGGCACCTTATTTGCCTTCCTGGTTGTGTCTCTGGGTGTAATTATGCTCCGCCGGACGAAGACAGATCTCCAAAGAGGCTTCCGGGTTCCCTGGGTTCCGCTGGTTCCACTCTTAAGTGCGGCTGCCTGCGGCTACTTAATGTATAATCTCGGCAGAGAGACCTGGATTGGCTTCATAATCTGGGTTGCAATCGGGCTGGTCATCTACGCGCTGTACGGCTATAAACGCAGTAATCTGAATACGAAGAAATAATCTTTGAAATCATCATTCATGAAGAAAAGGAGAGAGAGCATTGTCAGCCAAAGCTTCAGATTCCAAGGTTCTAAGAGTGGTGTTGATGCTTCTTATGACTCTGCTTGTTCTCTCGGCTTGCTCGTCCGCGCCTTCGCCAGAGCCGACCCGGCCTCCTCAGCCGACTGAAGCGCCGGAAGAAGGGCAGATGATCACGGTCATCACCCCCGATAACAAGAATATCGATGCCGACAGCGCACCGAAATATCAGATTCAGACCCGGCTGACCGATTTCCGGCTGCTGAACGCTTCAGCGGGACTGGCCTGGGGAGTGACCCGCAACGAGCTGCGAATGTACATGACACTGAATAACGGCAAGACTTGGGCGAATATTTCTCCAGCCACGAATGTGCAGTTTCTGAACAATCCGGTGTATGGCAAAGAGATTTTCTTCACCGACCCCGAGCACGGCTGGATTATCCGCAGCTCGTTCGGCTCCACCGAGACTGTGGTGCTGCGTACCACTGACGGGGGACATAGCTGGCAGATCTCTGCGTTTCCTGATTCCAATAAACTGTCCTCCATCTATTTCAGCTCACCCTCGAAGGGCTGGCTGATGACCAAGTGGGATGCGAGTGCCACCAAAGAGAGCAAAGCCTTGTATGCTACCAAGGATGGCGGAGCGACCTGGAATCTGGTGATGCAGAATGAGCAGTATAATCCGAATCTGCCGACTAGTTCCATCCCGCATGCCGGGGTAACAACCGGGATGATCTTTAATGACGAGAGCCGCGGGTTTGTTATGCTGCAGACCGGCGCTCTGCCCAAGATTTATATGACCAAGGACGGAGGGTCCACCTGGGTATCCGGTTCTGAATTCCTGGTGAATGACAGCTTTGCCGGATGTGACCGGGTCGTTACGGGTGTACCTGAATTCTTCGGAGCGAATGCGGCGGGAGGCTGGATGCCGGTCGGCTGTCAGAAGGAAAAGGAAGGCAGCATGACCTTTAACGGCTATTTTACCGCCAACGGGGGAGAGAATTGGAAGTTCACCACGTTCGGGCGGCCGCCGCTGTCCGGCATGAACCGCAATCTGGCACCCGACTTCCTGAATTCCATGACAGGCTGGTCGCTGGAGGGTAATCTGCTCTATAAGACAGTGGACCAGGGAGTGACCTGGACGGCCCTTCCGGCTAGCACTGTGCTACAGTCCAAGCTGCTGGAGTATCCGGAGGTCGTGAAGCTGCAATTCATCTCAAGCGATGTCGGCTGGCTGCTGATCTCCAAGGAGGAGGACCGCCGGTCGATCCTGCTTCAGACCACCAACGGCGGCGAGAGCTGGCGGGTAATGTAATACTATAGAGGAGGTTGTCCGTTCTGACGGATAGCCTCTTTTTTTCCCAACAGCTCCCTTTAAAGGCCCCTACAATATAAGGAAAAATCTTATTTAAAATTTTCTTTAAAAATGTGAAATAAATCACATGACAAACTTTGAATCCTGTGATATATTTAACACATAGAAAGCAAGTTCATTTTTTCACAAACTTTCAAACAAACCTTCAACCCGAATAGGAGAGATTACAATGACAACTTTTGAAACGGATTATATGACTAGAAACCTGATGCAATTATGCTACCACTGCGATGACGCTCACCTGTGCCAGACGGAAGAACAATGCAAGGCTTGCTGGGCAGAGAACGGTATGATGCCGGAAGAAACGAACGAAACCAGACAACTGTTAGACCTTGTACATGCTTAATGTAACCGCCACTCGGGTATTACCCTAGACCATTTAAGTTCCCGGCAGCACCGGAGCCTGAATGGTCTATTTGCTGTTCCTTCCGGTGCTGTCTTGCAGACAAGAGGCATATACATGTAGAGAAGCCTATAGGGGCAGGCAAGCTAACTACCTGGGAATAAGGGGGAAGAGACAATGGGAACGGGGAGTGATCCATCCTGGCTGTTCGATTTTACAGGAACGGTATTGCCGGTCTTTCTCGCTCTGGTCGTGGGGATCATCGCTGTGTCAGCGGGCCGGGGATTGCTTCAGTGGAGCCGGAATAATAATGCCCCCCTGCAGTCCATTCCCGCCCGTATCGTGAGTAAGCGGACCGAAGTGCGCCAGCAGCAGTCTCAGGAGGACAGTCTCTCCAGCCGGACCAGCACCACCTACTATCTGACCTACGAAGCTGAGGATGGGATGCGCAGGGAGTTCAAGGTGGAGGGCCAGGAATACGGAATGAGCGCTGAGGGGGATCAAGGCATACTGACCTATCAGGGTACGCGGTATCATGGCTTTCAGCGGCGTCCTCATTACTCCACGGCGGAGTAGCTAAGATGGCAATGTAATATAGATGGTGATTGTAACCCCCTGGTTCCCGTTGTGGAGCAAGGGTTTTTTTGGCATATCGTCAGTAAGGGGATGGGATGAAGCAGGGCAGGAAATTGGGCGCAGACTGTCACCTCTTGGGCGAATGCACATACAATACAGCGAGCAGTAAAAGAACAACGGAGACTATCGAAGTCTGTATGGCTTCACCATCAATGAAATGAAGGCAAGGAGGAGAACGCGTGGCTGTCATCAAAACAAACTCGGAGGACGTAAGGGTGCTTGCACGGCTGATGCGGGCAGAGGCTGAAGAGGATGGGGAGTCAGGCATGCTGATGGTCGGCAATGTCGGCGTGAACCGGATTCTTGGCAATTGTCTGGATTTCAACAACATCCGCAGTGTGAACGACATGGTGTACCAGAGCCCAGGCGGCTTTGAAGCCCCGCAGAAGGGATATTTCTATCAACGGGCGCGGGAAGCCGATATCCGGCTGGCGAAACGTGCGATTAACGGGGAGAGAACCTGGCCTGCCTCGAATGCGCTCTGGTTCTTCCGCCCTGTCGGCGACTGTCCGGCGAACTGGTACAATCAGCAGAATACCGGACGCTACAAGGCTCACTGCTTCTTCACTCCGACACAGGGAGATTGTCCGGCAGTATACTAGGCAAGACAAAGCAATTATTACACTTTAGGAGGTAATCCGTACATGATCGTTCAACCGTACCGCCCAGTTCCTTATATGATGGGCAGCAATCCCGCAGGCAGCATGAACAATATGGATAACATGAACAACATGAACAATATGAATAACATGAATAACATGAATAACATGGGACACATCGGGAATATGGGTAAAATGGGAAACATGGGCACCATGGTCGCCATGCCCCCGCAGGTGAGCAGCGGCAGTCCCATGATGCCGGGCGGCACGGTGGTCTCAACAGCCGCACCTGTGTTTGAACAGTCCTACGTGGAGAACATTTTCCGCCTGAACCTTGGCAAGGTAGGCACCTTCTATTTCACGTATGAGAACAACAAAGACTGGAATGCCAAGGTCTATACCGGGGTGCTGGAAGCTGCGGGCCGTGACCACCTGATTATCAGTGACCGTGCTACCGGACAGCGGGTCGTGCTGCTGATGGTAAACTTCGATTATGCTACTTTTGAAGAGCCGCTTGTCTATCAATATCCGGGCGTTATCGGGAATCCGCTGGGAGTGCGCAACTGTTAATCCGCTTTTCCGGCCATTTATCCATAGAATAACCCAAAAACGGTTGTCCACCTTTGTTTGAAGGGGGTCAGCCGTTACTTATGCTCCCGTACGCGCATATGCTGTATTTTTCAAGGGGACACGCATGCTTGCTGTTTCACCTAATATATTTATATAATGAAAGTATTATTTATAATCCGTGATTTTGTATAGGAGATGAGGGCATTGGGGAATTGATACGCAAGGGCATTACTGGCGTTATCAGATCTGACATTTTGAGCAAACGAAGGAGGTGGGCCTATCCATCCGTACAGATTACGGTGGATAGGAGTATAAATTGAGCGACCCTTTACCTGGTATATTACATGTAGGACTTATTATTTTGCTTGTGCTGCTTAACGGTTTTTTCGTTTCGGTGGAGTATGCGATGGTGAAGGTGCGCAGCGGGCGCATTGAATCGCTGATTGAGGAAGGCAGCAAGAGGGCGCTGGCCGCCAGGAAGATCGTCCATAATCTGGATGGCTTTCTGTCGGCGTGCCAGCTTGGGGTGACCCTTGCTTCGCTTGCACTGGGCTGGCTCGGAGAACCGGCCGTGGCCACGATTGTGGGGCCGCTGATCAGAGGGCTGGGCTTTGACGAGACCACGGTATTTGTCACTTCCCTGATTATTGCCTTCATGTTCATCACGGTTCTCCATATCGTACTCGGCGAGCTTGCACCGAAGACCATAGCTGTGAACAAGGCTGAGGCGGTGCTTCTGTTAACTGCGGGACCGATGAACGTTTTCTACCGGATCATGTTTCCGTTCATCTGGGTGGTTAACGGGCTGGCCCGGGCCCTGCTGCGGATCTTCCGTCTCACACCGGCTTCCGAGCTGGCAACTGCGCATACGGAGGAAGAAATCCGCATTCTGATGCAGGAGAGTAACAAAAGCGGATTGATCGACAATACAGAAATGACGCTGGTGGATAATATTTTTGGATTCGCCGACACGATGGCCAGAGAGATTATGATTCCGCGCACGGAAATGATCTGTCTGAACACGCATTTGGAGACGGAAGAGAATCTGGAGATTGCCTTCGATGGCATGAGAACCCGTTATCCGGTCTGTGACGGAGACAAGGACCATATCCTCGGCTTCATTCACATTAAGGATATGATCCGGGAGAAGGCGCCGAGCTATACTGAATTGATCCGTCCGATATTGACGGTGCCGGAATCGATTCAGATCAGCAGTCTCCTTAAGGTCATGCAACGTGCCAAGACCCAAATCGCCATTCTTATTGATGAATACGGCGGTACCTCGGGTATGGTTACGCTGGAGGATATCATGGAAGAGATTGTTGGCGAGATTCAGGATGAGTTCGACGAGGAGCGGGCCGGCATTGAGAAGCTGGGAGAGGATGAGTTCTCCATAGATGGACTGATGCTGATTGAAGAGATCAACGACAAGCTCGGAATTCATATGGATACCCATGATTACGACACGATCGGCGGGTGGCTATACTCCAAGCTGGAGGTCAATCCGCCGCAAAAGGGCCAGTCCATCGAGTTTGACAATCATTTATTCGTGGTCGAAGAAACCGACAATAAGCGGATTTCCCGGATCAAGCTGCTGAAGCTGCAGTTATTGACAGAAGAAGCCGGAGCATAAGCTGCTGCATACACTATAAGCATGGCGCTACTATAGCGCTGTGCTTTTTTGTCATTATACGGATGAATTGTTCTGGCGTTTCTCCGATTCGGGTGGATTTAAGGCGGGTAAGGAAGTGTAAATACATGCAGTATATCCGATTCAAAAAGGGGGCGGGAGCGTTGGAACATCATTTTAACACACACAATGATCTGCTTGTCCTCTTATCGGTTGCTATAGCCTTTCTCTCCTGTTTCACGGCGCTGGATCTGACGGAACGGCTGCTTCGCGGGAAGCGGAGCTCCCGGTATATCCTACTCATCTCCCTGGTGCTTGGCACAGGCCTGTGGAGCATGCATTTCATCGGGATGCGCGCAATGGATATGGGCGTTCCGGTATCGTATAACCTGCCATTACTGGCGTTCTCTCTAATCATTCCCGTGGCAGCTTCATATATGCTGTTAGTGATGTTGAATAACCCGCACACCCGCAGCAGGATCTACCTGGCCTTAGGCGGACTCTTGTTCAGCAGCGGCATCCTGATTATGCATTTCAGCGGGATTCTGTCGATGAGGCTTACAGCAACGTATGATCAAGGCGCCTTTTCCATTATACTGGCGGTATTGTTCGCTCTGATCGTCCCGGTGGTGACCGCATCCTACGACCCGAAGTGGCTGGAGCATACCTACAATATGTTCAGCTTCAAAAAGCTGCTGCTTGTCCTGACCCTGACCGGCGCGTTCACAGGCATTCACTACGCTGCCATGGCGGGCGCTTCATTCCCTGTAGGAGAATCGTCCAGTGCAGCCGGGCAAGTGCTCTATCTGAAGGATTCCATTCTGGGAATGATCCTCTGCGGCTCCTTCCTGTTCATTGTGTCGATCGTCCTGGCTCTGCTGTACAGGGACCGGCAGCGGATACTCGAGTCAGCGGCCTTTAACGAGCAGCGGTATACTGCCCTTTTCGAGCATAACCCTGACATGGTGATCTGTATTGATCCTGCACGCAAGAAGATTATCAGTGCTAATCCTGCTCTGCGGGACATTACCGGATATAGCAGTCAAGAACTGGGGAATTATAAGGCGATACTATACAGCGAACGGGATGAAGCGGCCGTACGGGATGCCATAACGCGCGCTTCAAGGGGGCAGTCCTCCAAGCTGGAGCTGAAGGTCCGAAGCAAAGGCGGGGAGCAACTGATCTGTAGTGTCACCGTCTTTCCTTTGCTGCATCATACGGAGCAGTGGGTCTATATCGTGGCCGAGGATGTGACTGCCTTGATGAAGTATCAGTATGAGCTGCTGGAGGCCAGGGATGCCGCAGAGAGTGCGGTGAAGATGAAAAGCGAGTTCCTGGCTACCATGAGCCATGAGATCCGCACACCGCTGAACGGTATTATCGGTGTCAACCAGCTGCTGGCCGAGGAGATCAGTAATCCCGAACATCTGGAGCTCCTACGGCTTCAGAGTACAAGCAGCCACGCTCTGCTGCATGTGATGAGCGATATTCTCGATATCTCCCGGCTGGAGGCGGATGGGCTGGCACTGAATAAGGATAGTTTCGGGCTGAAGGCGCTGCTTCAGGGCTGCATAGAGCTGTTCATGGTGAGCACACAAGACAAGCCGTTATCCCTGAAGCTGGAGATCCAAGAGGGGCTTCCTGACAAGTTCACCGGGGATGCCCCGCGTATCCGCCAGATTCTGATCAACCTGATCGGCAATGCTGTGAAATTCACGCCATCCGGCACGGTAACGGTTAAGGTGGAGTCCTATGGCCTCAGGGAGACCGCTCAGGCTCTGCAATTCATGGTACGTGATACTGGCATTGGCATCTCACCGGATAAGCTGCAGCTGCTCTTCCAGTCCTTCTCGCAGGTGGACGGGTCGCACACCCGCAAATACCCCGGCACGGGTCTGGGCCTTGCGATCTGCAAGAAGCTGGTCGATCTGATGCAAGGAGAGATCTGGGCAGAGCCGGCAGAGGGGGGCGGCACACAGTTCTTCTTCAGAATCAGGCTACAATCACAGGAGCATTCCCCAGAGGTATTCTTCGGCCAGGATACGGGGGGCGGGGAGTCATCGGAGGAGAACGAAGCTGTCTAAGACAGCGATTGCCAACAAGAGAGTTAACATTATATAATTTGAAAGTAACTATTCTTTTATCACGACAGTCCAGAGGACGGAAAGGAACTCTCTTTGAGCAAAACAAAAAAGAACAATGTCATGGCTCCCCAGATGAGCAAGCAGGAGAAGCGCAGGGCAGAGCAGGAGCAGCAGAAGCAGAAAACGAGAATTCTGATCGTGAGTACGGTGGCCATCGTCATTATTATTTTTGTAGGCTTATTCATGCTTGCTTCGAAGGACTCTTCGCCTGCCGGCACAGACAGTAAGCCGGTTGCCTTCAATTACAGTGAAATGATGCGGCTTGGCAAGGAGGATGCTCCGGTCAAAATTGTGGAATTCGGCGATTTCAAATGTCCGGCTTGCGCCCAGTTCACCGGTGTCATCAAACCGCAGATCGTTCAGGGCTATGTGGATCAGAATAAAGCCGCCTTCTATTTCGTGAATCTGGCCTTCATCGCCCAGGATTCGAGAACGGCCTCTCTTGCAGCGCTGTCGGTCTATCATCAGAACCAGGAAGCGTTCTGGAAGTATTTCGATGCGATCTATGCCAATCAGGGGAATGAAGACAAGGAATGGGCTACGCCTGACTTCATGGTGAGTCTTGCCAAGCAGCTGGAGCTACCGGTGGATTATGACCTGCTGCGCAAGGATATTGATGGCCGTACCTATGAAAAGGAGCTTGACCGGGATATTCAGCTTGGCACGGATGCGGGCGTAACGAATACACCGTCCTTGTTCGTGAATGGCATCAAGGTGAAGGAGCCTTTCAATATGGAGGCGATTGACGCCCAGATTCAAGCAGCAACAGCAGCAGCAGCTGCAACCGCCCAATGACCGCCTTCTCTGCCTTCTGCCGGCGTAATTGTCTGTACTTGGCCTGGTTCGTCTGTGTGGTGGCTGTAGCGGGAAGCCTATATCTCAGTGAGGTCCTGCATTACGAGCCGTGCAAGCTGTGCTGGTTCCAGCGGATCTTCATGTACCCGCAGCTGTTCCTGCTGGGGATCGCCACCTACCGGGCGGACAAGCGGATCATTCCTTATGTGCTTCCCCTTAGCCTGATCGGCGGGAGCATCTCCATTTATCATTATGCGGAGCAGAAAATACCGGCACTCAGCAAAGTGATTCCCTGTACAATCGGCGTACCGTGCAACAAGGATTATCTGAATTGGTTCGGATTTATAACGATCCCTTTGCTGGCACTCATCGCGTTTGCATTAATTTCCATTTTACTATGGACAGGACGCAAAGAGGAGCCTGTAGAGTAAGAAGCTGACGGACAGAAGGAAGAGAAGAGAATCCCCTTAATTTTAGCAAAAAATAATATGCAAAAACCCTGTAAAATCACGTGATATAGGGATAATGAAAGAGAATGAAAGATCAAGACATACCGGATGATGAATTTGGTTGTTTTGAGTTCTTTTCATTCTTTTTTCATTTGTTTCCACGCTTTACGGAAGACGCATTGTAGCTTAATATTAGTCCTTGTGAGAAGTTGAATATGCGCTGAATTTTCCGGAAGGAAAAACGGGGGAACCACACTTTGGCCAAGGCCAAAAGGGGTGAATCGGAGCAGTCCGCAAGGACCTGTAACCGTAGGGCTACCACAGTCCGAATCCGCCAGCTAACCTCGTAAGCTACTAGTGGGATAATGACCATGCACATTAGGCATGCGGATCATTTCCGTATGCTTATTTTGGTGCCTGCATTTATGAAATCCACTTATGAAAACAGCGCAGGGAAAGCCCATTTCAACTTAACCAAGAGAGGAACTGTTATTACAATGGTAAGCAAGGTAAAACGACTATTGATCGGGCGTCCGATGAAGTCGAACGAACTCGATCATGAAAAGTTATCCAAGGTGAAAGCACTGGCTGTCCTGTCTTCTGATGCGCTATCGTCTGTAGCCTACGGAACAGAACAAATTCTAATCGTACTGGTGGCCGCCGGGTTCACCGCCATCTGGTACTCCTTGCCAATTGCATTAGCCGTATTGGGCTTGCTGGCCATCCTGATTCTGTCTTACCGGCAGACGATATTCGCCTATCCGCAGGGCGGAGGTGCTTATATTGTAGCCAAAACCAATCTTGGGGTGCATACCGGGCTACTGGCCGGCGGCTCGCTGCTGGTGGATTACATTCTGACGGTGGCGGTAAGCGCCTCGGCGGGGACGGATGCGATCACCTCGGCTTTTCCAAATCTGCATAATCATAGTGTCCTTATAGCGGTATCTGTTATCGTACTCTTAACGATTGTCAACCTGCGCGGGGTGACCGAATCGGCCTCCTTCATCGCTATCCCGGTCTATCTGTTCGTTGTCTCCATCTTCGTGCTCATCATCTCGGGGGTCTTCAAATATATGACCGGCGGCGCCCACGCCCATGTTCCTGAGATTGGCTCGGCGGTGTCGAATGTGAGTATGTTCCTGCTGCTGAAGGCGTTCAGCTCCGGCTGTTCGGCTCTGACCGGAGTTGAGGCAGTCTCCAATGCCATTCCTAACTTCAAAGCGCCGGCGGAGAAAAATGCAGCCAAAACGTTGATGCTTATGGGTCTTATTCTCGGGGTGATGTTCACAGGAATTACGGTGCTCGCTTACTGGTACGGCATCATGCCCGATGAGAAGGCTACAGTGGTCTCACAGATTACCCAGTCTACCTTCGGCCGTGGCGGGCTGTACTTCTTCATTCAGGGTATTACGGCGGTTATCCTGTTCCTGGCAGCCAATACGGCGTACTCAGCCTTCCCGCTGCTGGCGTTCATGTTCGCCAAAGACAAATATCTGCCCCATGCCTTCATGGTGCGCGGCGACCGGCTCGGCTTCTCCAATGGGATTATTTTCCTCGGCGTGATGTCGGCATTGCTGGTAGCGGCTTTTCACGGGAATACGGAAGGACTCATTCCATTATATGCAGTAGGGGTATTCATTCCGTTCACGCTGTCGCAGCTGGGCATGATGGTGCAATGGTACAGAACGAAGCCGAAAGGCTGGCAGAGCAAGTTCGCCGTGAATACGGTTGGAATGCTCACCACGTTAACGATTACCCTAATCTTCATTATCACCAAATTCTCCAGCGTGTGGATGGCCTTCATCTTCCTGCCGGTCGTCATTATTGTGTTCCACCGGATTCACCGCCATTATATGAATATTGCTGATCAGCTACGGATCTGTCCGGCTACTGATAAGCCTTGTATCAAAGGAAGCACCGTAGTCGTTCCAGTCGCTGGTGTAACCCGCGCTGTACTGCATTCGATCAGCTATGCGAAGTCACTGACCAATAATGTTGTGGCGGTCTATGTAGGGTTCGATGAAGAGGAGATTCACAAGATGGAGCAGAAGTGGGAAGAGTGGAACCCTGGAGTGCGCCTGATTGTCCTGCGCTCCCGTTACCGCAGCATTATCCGCCCGCTGGTGAAATTCATTGATACGGTGGAGTGGAAGACGGCTTCAACGGACCATATTACCGTCCTGATTCCGCAATTCGTTACCAAGCACTGGTGGCAGGCCGTGCTGCATAATCAGACCAGCCTGTTCATCCGCTCTTATCTGATGAATCAGAAGGACATTGTCATCGCTACGGTTCCGTTCCACCTGCATAAATAATATAGAAGATTATAAGAAGACGGCTGTTTCTGCTTGATGCGGAGGCGGCCGTTTTTACGTTATTATAAGTTATTGGTTGACATAGAGAATGAGAATCAATATCATCAGTATAGACAAGGTGAAGGTAACAGGGCTTTTGCCAATCAAGAGGGTAACATACAGGAGGGGTATTCAATGTTTTCGTTCAACCTGCAAGGATCCAGAAGCGGGAAGCTGGCGGTGGCCGGACTTATGACTACAACACTGCTGCTGTCCGCTTGCGGAAATAATAATAGCAATGCAGGCAGTAACGGTGGAGCAAGCACCGCACCTTCGGCAACCGTGGGAGCCACTGCGGTACCTGCAGCAACTGCTGCACCCGCTGCACCCGCTGTGGAGAAGACCGTAACGGATGCAATGGGACATCAGGTGACCGTCCCCGCTAATCCGCAGCGTGTAATTGCTTCTTATCTGGAGGATTATCTGGTGGCACTCGGCGTGACTCCGGTTGCCCAGTGGTCTACGAAGAACGGTACCCAGGCTTACCTCGCTGCTGAGCTTAAGGATGTTCCGCCGATCAGCTATGACCTGCCGCTTGAAGCGGTTACCAGCTTCACGCCGGATTTCCACATTGTCCAGTCGGAGGGGTCGGTTCAGAACGGTCTTTATGACCAGCTGAACAAGATTGCACCAACCTATGTACTCGGCGACGAGGTCAGCAGTGATTGGCGCGCAGCCTTGCTCAAGGTCGGTGAGCTGCTCAATAAGACACCGGAAGCGGAGAAGGCTATTGCAGACTATGATCAGAAAGCGGCTTCAGCCAAAGCGGCTGTAACAGCGGCAATCGGCGATGATTCAGTAGCTGTTCTGTGGCTGGTGTCAAAGAATTTCTTCATTGTAGATGAGACCCGCAGCAGCGGTGCGGTATTGTATGGCGATCTTGGAGTGAAGCTCCCGAATCTCGTGACCGACATTCCTGCAGAATCCAGAGCACCTTGGAATCCCATTTCACTGGAGAAATTATCTGAGCTGACTGCAGAGCATATCATTCTGGTGAACAGTGACAAGGCAAGCGGAGCTGAGATTACAGAAGGCGCAGTCTGGAAGGGAATTCCGGCCGTTAAGGCAGGGAATGTTCACGAATTCGGCAAAGATACCAGCTGGCTGTACAGCGGTCCTATAGCCAATTCCAAGACCATCGATGATATTCTGAGCAGTTTTGTAAAATAGGTTCTTTACCGGCCGGAGAATTGTGCAGGCTTTTATATCCTCAGGATATAGAAGCCTGCCTCTTTTTTAAGTTGAACAATATTCATATATTTGCGATAATGAGAATCATAATCATTTATATTTCCCTAATAATCCTGATAAGGAGACGGCATATGGCTTCATCCACAGATTCTGCTCTACAAGCTCCTTCTGATGAAGGGAACACTCCTGTTCGGTCGCGGCCGCTTGCCGCTGCTGTTATTCTGGTGCTGGGAATAGCAGCGATTGTCTTCGGCCTGATGGTATCTGTATCGGTTGGTGCAGCGGATATCCGGCTGGCTACCGTATGGGAGGCGGTGTTCCGGTTCAATCCGGAGCTGCCCCAGCATCAGGTCATCCGGGAGCTGCGGATTCCCCGGGCTGCCGCAGGGGCGCTGGTCGGCGCATGTTTTGCCGTTGCCGGTGCGATTCTGCAGGGTATGACCCGCAACCCGCTGGCGGATTCCGGGCTGCTCGGGCTTAATGCAGGAGCGGGTGTTGGCCTGGCCCTGGCTTTTGCTTTCGCGCCAACATTATCCTTCGCGTATATCATGCTGTATTGCTTCCTTGGAGCGGCTGTGGCCTCACTGCTGGTATTCGGGATCGGTTCACTCTCCCATAGCGGATTGACCCCGCTTCGGCTGACCCTCGCCGGTGCGGCAGTAAGTGCCATGCTGCTGGCGGTCAGCCAGGGCATTGCTATCCTGTTCAGCCTCTCTCAGGATATCGCCTTCTGGATGGCCGGGGGGATTGGCGGAGCGAGCTGGAAGCAGCTGCAGGTAATATCTCCTTGGGTCGCGACGGCCCTGATCGGTGCGCTGATGCTGTCGCGTTCGATTACGCTTCTGAGCCTGGGCAGGGATGTTGCAGCGGGTCTCGGACAGCGCACCGGTCTGGTACAGACCGCAGGGATGATTATTGTCGTCCTCCTCGCCGGAGCGGCAGTCTCCACGGTGGGCCCGATCGCTTTTGTCGGATTAATCATTCCGCATATTACGCGTTACCTCGTGGGGGTTGACTACCGCTGGATTATTCCCTGCTCCGCAGTCCTTGGAAGCATTCTGGTCCTGGTGGCCGATATTGCGGCCAGGATGATTAATGCGCCATACGAAACACCGATAGGTGCCTTGATTGCCGTATTTGGTGTACCGTTCTTCATCTATCTGGCCAGCAAACGCAAGGGGGAGCTCAAATGAACCGTTACACCTCATTCCCCCCGGCCAAACCGCGCCGTTCCAGAGAGGCTGGTATTCTGACACTGCTTGCTGTACTTATCGTCATTCTGTTTCTGGTCAGTATGAATACCGGCTTTATGCGTCTCTCACCGCTCGAGGTTCTACATACCCTATCCGGCAACGGCACCAAGCAGCAGCAGCTGATTCTGTTTGATTTCCGGTTGCCGCGGATCGTGATCTCCTTGCTGATTGGTGCCGGCTTCGCGGTAGCCGGTGCAATTCTGCAAGGCTTGTCGCGTAATGCTCTCGCTGAGCCTTCCACCTTGGGGATTAATGCCGGAGCCGGATTCGCCGTACTGATCTTTATATCCTTTGTACCGGCTACTACAGCAGCTCCGATCCTCGTGCTTCCGCTGCTGGCACTGGCAGGAGCCTCGCTTACTGCAACACTGGTCTACTTCCTGTCTTACAGGCGGGAGGATGGGCTCTCGCCGACACGGCTGATCCTGATCGGGATTGCTGTGGGTGCCGGGATATATGCTTTTCAGCTTATTTTGTCATTAAGACTCGACCCGCAGAATTATCAGTTCGTAGCCATCTGGCTGGCCGGTAAAATCTGGGGCGGAGACTGGCGGTTTGTGCTAGCCCTGCTGCCCTGGATATTGATCCTGCTGCCCTTCGCATTCTACAAAGCCCGGGTGCTCAACGTACTGAATCTCGGCGATGAGCTCTCCAAGGGACTGGGCCTGCCGCTCGAACGGGAACGGCGGTGGCTGCTGGCTGCGGCTGTTGCGCTGGCAGGAGCCTGTGTATCGGTAAGCGGCAGCATTGGCTTTGTCGGGCTAATTGCGCCGCATCTGGCCCGCAGGCTGGTCGGTCCGCGCCATCAGATCCTGCTGCCTGCGGCTGCTCTGCTCGGAGCCCTGCTGCTGCTTACGGCAGATACGATCGGGCGCTGGATCCTGCAGCCTGCAGAGGTACCTGCAGGTATCGTGGTAGCGATCATTGGAGCTCCGTACTTTTTATATCTTTTGGCCACATCGAAAGCGTAACACAGGGATGTATATATTAAAAAATCTAAGGAGTGTGTATCATGTCGGAACGTTTAAATACAGAGCAGCTGAGCATCGGATATGCGGAGACTATGATTGTGAAGGGGCTGAATCTGTCGCTTCCGACAGGGAAGATTACGGCGCTCGTCGGGGCGAACGGATCGGGGAAGTCCACGATTCTGAAGACGATGGCCCGGATCATGAAGCCGAAGAGCGGGAATGTCATGCTGGACGGGAAGTCGATTCACAATCTGTCCACCAAAGAGGTGGCCCGGCAATTGGCGATTCTACCACAGAATCCTACCGCGCCGGACGGCTTGACGGTATCCGAGCTGGTGGGGTATGGCCGATATCCGCATCAGAAGGGCTTCGGCAGTCTGACGCCTGAAGACCGCAGCATTATTGCCGAAGCAATTGCCCTGACCGGCATGAATGAATTCCATGACCGGCCGATTGACCGGCTCTCCGGCGGACAACGGCAGCGGGCCTGGATTGCTATGGCGCTGGCACAGCAGACGGAGATCCTGTTCCTTGATGAACCAACGACCTTCCTGGATATGGCCCATCAGCTGGAGGTGCTTCAGCTGCTGCAGAAGCTGAATGAGCAGGAAGGCCGGACGATTATTATGGTGGTCCATGATTTGAACCATGCCTCCCGTTACGCGCAGCATATGGTAGCGATCAAATCCGGCAATGTGATCAGCGAAGGCGCTCCGAATGAGGTAATGACACCGGCGGTGCTGCGCGAGGTATTTGGCATTGAGGCGGATATTGTTCCTGATCCGCGTACAGGTGTGCCGCTCTGTCTGCCTTATGAGCTGGCTGCGTACAAAGTAGCCGGGCTGTAGGAGGAGGAGCGGCTGGCGAATAGGGTATAATTGGGAAATTTGAAACATAATAATGCAGTATGCAGCTACTTAACAGGCTCCTGTCATTGACAAGGGAGCCTGTTCGTTGATAAAGTTGTGGTTGCTGAAGCCGTGATTGCCCGGCGATGAGCATCACCATTATCTTGTTCATAGAGTTAGGAGTATGAAGGATGAATATTGACAACATATATGAGGATTTGCAGCCGCTAGTTACAGCAGGCTCGCTGAAGCGCCGCGAGAGCCTTAAGAATCTGGTCTATACCCGCATGGGCGGCGATGCAGATGTCCTGGCGGCCCCTGTTACATATGAAGAAATCCAGAGCATCTCTGCCTATGCCCATGATCATCAGATCCCGCTTACGATTCTCGGTAACGGCTCCAATGTTATTATCCGGGACGGAGGCATCCGCGGCATCGTGCTCCAGACCTCGGATCTGTCCGGGATGGGCATCCGTGGCGGCCTGCTCTATGCGCAGTGCGGGGCGAAGATTATCGATGTCTCGGGCTATGCGCTGGAGCAGGAGCTCACCGGTCTGGAATTCGCCTGCGGCATCCCCGGCACGGTAGGCGGGGCACTGTACATGAACGCCGGAGCCTACGGCGGGGAAGTGAAGGATGTGCTGCACAGTGCGCTCGTGATCGATCAGAACGGGCAGCTCCTCACCCTGCACAGCGATCAGCTGGAATGGGGATACCGCAGCAGCATCTTCGCCAGCGGACAATATATTGTACTGGAGGCGAGATTCAAGCTTCTGCCAGGCGATCCTGCCGCGATTAAGGCGTCCATGGATGAGTTAACCTATCTGCGGGAATCGAAGCAGCCGCTGGAGTATCCGTCCTGCGGCAGTGTATTTAAGCGGCCGCCGGGCCGGTTCGCGGGCCAGCTTATTCAGGAGAGCGGACTCCAGGGTACGCGCATCGGAGGCGCAGAGGTCTCACGCAAGCATGCGGGCTTCATTATCAACGCCGACAATGCGACGGCCAGTGATTATATCGGATTGATCCAGCATGTACGCACAGCGGTGAAGCATAAGTTCAATGTGGAGCTGGAGACGGAAGTGGAGATTATCGGGGAAGAATTATAGGCGATAGTTTTTGCCAAGTGGAAACGACTTTGCCGTCCTTTTAAAGGACGGTGCCGTTTCGGCGAGAAATAGAAGGATAATTTATAGCGTGAAAAACATAAAATTCTTATATTTGGAAAAAGGGTGCAGCTCTAAGCCGGAATGTTGGCTTATCACTGCACCCTCTTTAGATTCTTACGGCTGGAGCCGCCGGATGATCAGCTTACGGCCAGCGAATATTTCGCCCGGCTCGTCTGCAGATCCACCTTGGCTTCGGACACTTCATGAAGCTGTAGTCCGCTCACTGCCAGCTCATATCCCGGCTGCGGCAGGGGCACCAGCTCTCCATCCGCATTCAGGGTACTGCCTGTACCGCGCAGAATGACCGCACTGTCCAGATAATCATCAATGACATCCTCAGCGTTCCGGTAGTCAACGGTCTCCAGCTTGAAATGGACGGTGTCCAGATCCTCCAGCTCCTGCTTTTCGATGACCAGTGTTGTATCCTTGCGGGCTTCCAGCCACTTGATAAGCTTCTGTACATTTGCTTCCATAGTATGATCCCATCCTTCGGTTAATAGAGATTGTTAATTCTAAGTTACCCCTTTCAATGCAAATGAATCCGTGAAATATGCAGGGTGTTTGCCTTTCATCATTCGTGTGTAAACTATTCTTATGCATTGTATTGATGCCAATATCCTACAAGAAGGTGAATCGAATGGGGAACGCATTATTATGGGGCGCAGTCTCCGGCTCGGCGGTCTTGATTGGCGCTCTCTTGGCCTTATTCCTGCGTATTCCGAACAAGCTGATGGGCTTCATCATGGCATTCGGGACCGGTGTGCTGATCGGCGCAGCGGCGTATGAATTGTTAGAGGATTCTGCCAGTGACGGCGGCCTGGCCCCGACGATTATCGGGTTCACCGCTGGAGCACTGGTGTTCACAGTGTTCGACTGGCTGATCTCGCGTAAAGGGGGAGCCGGACGCAAGCGCTCAGCCAGAGCGTCTTCAGGGAAGAGTGACGCCAAGGGCGGAGGGCTGGCTATTTTTGCCGGAACGGTACTGGATGCGATTCCTGAATCGATCATGATCGGCGCAAGTCTCATTGCGGGTCAGGGCGTTAGCGTGCTGCTGGTCATTGCCATCTTCATCAGCAACATTCCCGAAGGCTTGTCCAGCACGGCTGGACTGAAGCAGGACGGCTATGGCAAAGGCAAGATCATGCTGCTGTGGCTCGGCGTACTGGCGGTCTCCACCCTCGCCTCAGGGGCGGGGTATGCGTTCATGGATCACGCAAGCGGGTATACGGAAGCGCTGATTGCCTCTTTTGCCGGGGGAGGAATTATTGCCATGGTGTCCTCCAGCATGATGCCCGAAGCCTACGAAGAAGGCGGGCCGCTCACGGGGTTCATCGCTGCGATGGGACTGCTGTGCTCGCTGATTCTGGATCAGCTGTGAGGGTTGTCAAGCCCGCTGCAATCATGGTATAGTTCAAGACGCACCAAGATAAAGAAGGAATCTGCGCCGCGCGCAGGAGAGGTTCGCGAACTCCCTCTATAAAAAACTAAGCTATCTTAGTAGAGCCAGGTTTTCGAAATCTCGTTCTTCTTTCCAGTTCAGGCCAGGGGCCTAGGGAAAAGAGAGGGGTTTTTTGTCATGTCAGAAGGTAGAATACAAGCGGAAATGCAGGAGGTTACCCTGCTGGGCAACCAAGGCACGCAGTACAAGTTCGGCTATGATCCGGGGATTCTGGAGGCGTTCGATAACAAGCATCCCGGCCGTGATTATTTTGTCAAATTCAACTGTCCCGAGTTCACCAGCCTGTGTCCTGTTACCGGTCAGCCGGATTTCGGGGTGATGTATATCTCGTACATTCCTGATATCCGGATGGTGGAATCGAAGTCACTGAAGCTCTATCTGTTCAGCTTCCGCAATCATGGGGATTTCCATGAGGACTGTGTCAACATTATTATGAATGATCTGATCTCGCTGATGGAGCCGCGTTATATCGAGGTGTGGGGCAAATTCACGCCGCGCGGCGGCATTTCCATTGATCCTTACTGCAACTGGGGGCGTCCGGGAACCAAATATGAGGCGATGGCCGAGCACCGGCTGATGAATCATGATCTGTATCCCGAGAAAGTGGACAACCGTTAATCCGCAGGAACCAGCTTCGCAGAGCAATCAGGAGGAGAGATCAGTATGGTAAATAGAAAAGCATTAGTCGTCTTCAGCGGCGGCCAAGACAGCACGACCTGCCTGGCATGGGCATTGCAGGAATTCCAGGAGGTTCAGGTGGTCACGTTCAATTATAATCAGCGCCATGCGGCCGAGATTGAAGTCGCCAAGGCGATTGCCGCGAGGTTCGGCGTGAAGCAGCATATTCTGGACCTCGCGCTGCTGAACCAGCTTGCTCCGAACGCCTTGACCCGGGATGATATTGAGATTACCGCAGGTGAGGGAGAGGAGCTGCCCAGCACGTTCGTGGATGGACGTAATCTGCTGTTCTTATCCTTCGCGGCCATTCTGGCCAAGCAGCTCGGCTACTCCAACATTATCACCGGGGTCTGCCAGACGGACTTCAGCGGGTACCCGGACTGCCGCGATGTGTTCGTGAAGTCGCTGAATGTCACGCTTAATCTGTCCATGGATGTGGAGTTCGTCATTCATACCCCGCTGATGTGGCTGGACAAGAAGCAAACCTGGAAGCTGGCGGACGAACTTGGCCAGTTCGATTATATCCGGGAGCAGACTTTGACCTGCTATAACGGCATCATCGGCAGCGGCTGCGGCACCTGTCCGGCATGTCTTCTGCGCCAGAGGGGTCTGGAGCAATATGAGGCAGAGTGTCAGGAGGAGGGACTATCATGCGGGGCGAAGTAGCCGTCTGCAAAATATTCACCTTCGATGCTGCCCATCAGCTTATCGGGCACAAGGGGAAATGCAGCAATCTGCATGGGCATACCTACAAGCTTGAGGTAGTGCTGAAGGGCGTGCCGTCCGCGCTGGAAGGGCAATCGGATGAAGGGTTCGTCATCGATTTCAGCGATATTAAGGCGGCTGTGCAGGAGGCGGTGGTTGGGCGGCTGGATCATGCTTTTCTGGCGATGGGCAATGAGCCTGTGCTGGAGACGCTGATGGCGACAAGCTCCAAAGTCGCGCTGCTCTCCTTCCGCACTACAGCAGAGAATCTGTCTGCCTACATTGCCTATGAGCTGAAACGGGCGGCGTTGCCGGTGTATTCGGTCAAGCTATGGGAGACCCCTACCTCCTGGGCTGAAGTGCTGGCAGCAGATATACCCGAGGAGGGACCGGCTTACCGGCTGTACGGAGGCTGCGATGATGAGTAGAATCCCTGTTATTGAAATGTTCGGTCCGACGATTCAGGGGGAAGGGGCGGTCATTGGCGTCAAAACGATGTTCGTCCGCACCTACGGCTGCGACTACCGCTGCGGCTGGTGCGATTCCGCCTTCACCTGGGACGGCTCGGCCAAGGATAAAGTGACGATGCTTGCGCCGCAGGAAATTCTCGACGGGCTGCTGGAGCTGGCCGGGGATAACTTCAATTGTGTCACCATCTCCGGGGGGAACCCGGCATTGATCGGGGAGGCGATGGGAGAATTCATCTCCCTCCTCCACGAACGCGGCATCCAGGCGGCGATTGAGACGCAGGGCAGCCGGTGGCAGGATTGGTTCCATGAAGTGGATGTGCTGACGATCAGCCCCAAGCCGCCCAGCTCCGGGATGCAGACGGACTGGGATAAGCTGGATGAGATTATGCATAAAGTCGCTGGTAACGGCAAGGCTGCGCACAGCCTGAAGGTGGTTGTTTTTAACCAGGAGGACTATGAGTATGCCCGCAAGGTACATTTCAGGTACCCTGAGGTCCCGCTGTTCCTGCAGCCGGGCAACGATAACGTCACCGAGGAAGGCGACATCTCAGGCCGTCTGCTGGAGCGGCTGGAATGGCTGTTCGGGCAGGTCATTGCCGATCCGCAGATGAACCGCGCACGCGTGCTGCCGCAGCTGCATGCCCTGATCTGGCATAATAAGCGGGGGAAATAGCCTTGCTGCCGGCAGAATCTGAATAGAGTTACTGATGGCCGGGCTTCCGTTACAGGGGAGTCCGGTCTTTTTCCGTACTCAGAAATGGGACAGAATTGTAGCTTCCGGCAGATTCAGTTGTAATATAATTGAACAATGATGTGGGAAAGGGAGGCAATCATTCCATGAATTCGGCGATCAACAACATGAAGCCTATCCGGCGTTCTAAGCTGAGGTTGTATGCAGGGAAGCGGTATTTTACCTGGAAAAGATACTGGAAATGGATCACAGCCAGCGGACGCCTAGCTACAGAACAGCGCAGTGAAGCTCTGCCGTATGAAGCGTCCAGCCATGCTACACCGCTGCTGCGCAAATTGCGCAATGTGGATATGCAGCTTCAGCACAACAAAATCGTGAACCTGAGGCTGGCGGTGGCGAAGCTGGACGGGCTTGTCATTCAACCGGGCGAGAGCTTCTCCTATTGGCGCAGGATCGGCAAACCTACAAGGAGAAAGGGCTACCTGGACGGAATGGTGCTCCATTATGGCGGGTTCCGTTCCGGCACAGGCGGCGGGCTCTGCCAATTGTCCAATCTCATCTACTGGATGACGCTGCATACGCCGCTGACGGTTACCGAACGGCACCGGCACAGCTATGATGTCTTTCCCGATGAGCAGCGGACTCAGCCTTTTGGCAGCGGGGCGACCTGTGCTTATAATTATCTGGATCTCCAGCTTCGCAATGATACACAAGTTGCTTATCAGCTTAAGCTGCATCTGGATGAGACCCATCTGCACGGAGAATGGCGCTGTGAAGGACAGCAGCTCTACCATTATGAGGTCTATGAAGACGGCCACCGTATCAGTCTGGAGCCGTGGGGCGGGTATATCCGGCGCAACGCGATCCGGCGCAGAGTGCTGACACATAGCGGAGAGCTGGCTGGTGACGAAGCGGTGGCAGAGAATCATGCGCTGATGATGTATTCTCCGCTGCTGCACGGATAAATCCGCAGGATTTGGGGTTATACCATAGTAAGGCTGTTCCGATCAGCTTGCTATGTCCATAATCTTACTTCCGAAGGAGTGACCGACACTTATGAAGGCAGTAACCTATCAAGGCAAGAAGAAGGTAGAGGTCAAGGAGGTCGCCGATGCGCGGCTGGAGAAGAAGGATGACATCCTCGTCCGCATAACCACAACCGCTATTTGCGGATCGGATCTGCATATCTATAACGGGGAAATACCGGGAATGCATGATGACTACATTATCGGACATGAGCCTATGGGGATTGTGGAAGAGGTGGGCCCGGAGGTTACCAGGGTCAAGAAGGGCGACCGGGTCATTGTCCCGTTCAATGTAGCATGCGGGCAATGCTTCTTCTGCCAGCATGAGATGGAGAGCCAATGTGACCATGCGAATGAAGCGAAGGATACCGGCGGCTACCTGGGCTATTCGGATTCATACGGCGGATTCGCCGGAGGGCAGGCGGAGCTGCTGCGGGTGCCTTACGGCAACTTCGGGCCGTTTGTCGTCCCGGAGGACGCGGAGATGGAAGACGAGCAGCTGTTGTTCCTCTCGGATATTGTCCCGACTGCCTGGTGGGGTGTCGAGAATGCCGGAGTGAAGCCCGGTGATACCGTCATTGTGCTTGGCTGTGGCCCGGTAGGTCTGCTGACACAGAAGTTTGCCTGGATGAAAGGGGCATCCCGTGTCATCGCGGTGGACTATGTCGATTACCGGCTCCAGCATGCGAAGCTGACAAATTACGTGGAGACGGTGAATTTTGAGCAGACCAAGGATGTAGAGCTGAACCTTAAGGAGATTACACGCGGCGGAGCTGATGTGGTGATCGACTGCGTGGGACTGGATGCCAAGAAGACGGTTGTGGAGAAGGTGGAGACAGCCTTGATGCTGCAGGGCGGCTCACTGGGGGCTTTCCGTATCGCCTCCGAGGTGGTCCGCAAGTTCGGCACCATCCAGTTAATCGGCGTCTATGGTCTGAATTACAATATGTTCCCATTGGGCCATCTGTTCGAACGCAATATCACGTTGAAGATGGGACAGGCTCCCGTGATTCATTATATGCCTGAGCTCTACAAGATGATTAAGGAGAAGAAGTTCGATCCCACAGATATCATCACCCACCGGCTGCCGATCAGCCGCGCAGAGCATGGCTATAGGGTGTTTCAGGAGAAGGAAGAGGACTGTATCAAGGTAGTGCTTAAGCCGTAACAGTAGGAGTAGCCTCTATCAGTTGAGCTTCTATAAGGCATGGGACCCGTTATCCGCGGATTCCGTGCCTTTGTTTATGCGTTCGGTATAGAATAATTATTGTGAAAAAATGCTGCATTTTTCGCCGATTTACGTTAAATTAACATAATGAGTCTTACATCCCATGAAAGGGCGTTCTGTCATGCGTACCCATAAACCGCCCGTTCCCGTTCCTCTCTTGATGGTAATCGGAATTGTGGCCATCTCGTTTTCTTCCATCTTTATTAAATGGTCCTCCGCGCCCGTATCGGTCCAAGGGATGTACCGTCTGCTGTTCACCTCGCTGCTGATGCTGCCGTTCGCCCGTCCCTATAGCGGGGCACTCTTTCAGCTGCGGCGGAAGGACTGGCTGCTGCTGGGAGTGTCCGGTGTCATGCTTGCCTTGCATTTTCTGCTCTGGATGGGTTCGCTGAATTATACCTCGGTGGCCAGCTCGACGATGATAATGGCGCTGGAGCCGTTATTCATTATGCTCGGTGCGTACATACTGTATAAAGAGCGTAACTCGATCTCTGCCATTCTGGGGATGGCGATTGCCATCTTCGGCGTTACTTTTATCGGCTGGGGAGACATTGGCTTGTCTGCTGAGAATCTGAAGGGCGACATGCTGTCGGTTGGCGGAACCGTAGCGGTAGCCGCACATATGCTGCTTGGACAAAAGCTGGTGGCGCGTATGCCGTCCTATCTGTACAGCCTGATTGTATTTATCGCGGCGGCCGCCGTATTTGCTGTCTACAATCTCGTGACCGGCACCCCGTTCTTCGATTATCCGGCCCGGGAATGGGGAATCTTCGTCCTGCTGGCGGTGGTGCCGACCGTCTTCGGCCATATCCTGTTCAACTGGCTGCTGCAATATACGTCAGCGACTACCGTCTCGATGAATATCCTGGGAGAGCCTGTCGGCGCGAGCATTCTAGCGTTCCTGCTGCTGGGTGAGCAGCTTAGCGGCCTGCAGTGGGCGGGCGGCGTACTTGTCATGGCCGGGCTTGGCGTCTATCTGTATGCCGGGCGCAGGAAAGCGCTGAAGCTCCGGCAGTCTCTGCCGAACGCTTCGTAGCTATACGCGGACAGACCTGTGAGGCAAACTTGATTACATTTTATAGAACATAGATAAAGGGGTAACGAAAGCAATGAATGAACCTAATCAGAATGAACCGGCTGGCCTCCATAAGGAGGCGGCACCTACCAGTGAGGAGCTGTGGAATGAGGATACCTATGCGGCCTGGACCAGCCGGTTCGGAACCCCTGCGGAGGCTGCGGAGAAGCTGCTCAGGGACCCTGCGGGGAAGCTGTATCCGCTGAATACCTATCTCGGTGAAGTGAAGGGCCGGAGGATCATGAATCTGATGGGCTCTAACGGCATGAAGGCGGTGGCACTAGGGCTGCTGGGGGCTGAGGTGACTGTCGCAGATTTCTCGGAGGCCAATGCCTGCTATGCCGGTGAACTCGCGCAGGCGGCCGGGGTGCAGCTTGACTATATCGTTTCGGATGTCCTGGAGTTGCCGGAAGCGCACCTTAACGGCTCTTATGATACGGTTTTTGCTGAAATGGGGATTGTTCATTATTTTACGGATTTGGCTCCGTTCATGGCTACCGCATACCGCTTGCTGGCAACGGGCGGGACGTTCGTGCTGCGGGATTTCCATCCGGTAACGACCAAGCTGATCTCCTCCAAGGGCTCAACGGCCAAGGTACGCAAGCATAAGGTGAGCGGGGATTATTTCGATACGGCGCTTGAAGAGAAGCAGGTGTCCTATTCCAAATACATGCCGTCCTCAGGAGCAGCTGCGGAGTCGGACAAGCCGAATGTCGTCTACTGGCGGCGCTGGACGCTGGGCGAGCTGGTTACCGCTGCTGCAGCCAGCGGACTGGTGATTAAGGAGCTGGTGGAGGAGCCTAACCTGTCGTCGGATGTGTACGATAAGGGAATTCCCAAGACCTTCACCCTGGTTGCTGTCAAAAGATAATAAGCTTCACCACCACACGGTATCCCCGTTAGCGCAGTCATACAGGCGCTCCGGGGATACCGTTTTTTGTTATAGAACCCGCTGCCATCCCGGCAAAAGCCTGCTGGAGCGGAGACAGTGTATAATCCTTGCGCCAAGCCAGCACAAAAGACCCGTTATCCGGAAGCATTCCCGGTAGCCTGGCGTAGGCCAGACGGCCCGCCGCTACTTCAGTCTCAATCCCGGAGCGGGAGAACACTCCCACCATTCTGCCTGTGTAGAGCATCCCCTTGACTGCCTCCGGCGAGCCCAGCACCGCATGATTCCATACTCTTACGTTATTAAGCTGTGCCCACTGGTCGGAGATTCCGCGCAGGAAGGAGGCGGCTTCATGCTGGACCCAAGGCTCGCGTGCTACAGCTTCAACTGTCAGCTCCTGCTCCCCGGCAAAGGGATGCTCCGGCGCAAAGACCAGTACGGTCTCCTCTTCAGCAATCACCTGCGTATGGAAGGTATCATCCTGGCCCTCTGTACTGTGCAGCACGGCGAGCTGGATTTCCCGGCTGCGCAGACGTTCCCGGACGGCGTCATCCGGCAGCACGGACAAATAGACATCGATCCCGTCATAATGCTGTGTGAATTGGGACAGCAGTTTGGGCACAAGATAACTGGCAGGGATATCGCTGGCGGTAAGCTCCAGATTCCCCGAGGCGAGCGAGGTGAACTGCTTGACCGTCCGCTCCGCCTCCGCGCTTAGCGAGACAATGCGGACCGCATATTGATACAAAGCGCGTCCGGCATCCGTCAGCAGGACGCGGCCGCTCCGGTATTGGAAGAGGGAAGCGCCAAGCTCACTCTCCAGACTTTTCATATGGAAGGAGACAGTAGGCTGCTTAAGGTTCATCTCTGCGGCTACATCCGTAACTTTTTTATATTTTTCGATGAGAACTAAGATTTGCAGCTTTACAAGGTTCATGAAGATTCCTCCGGGATGGGGCAAAAAGACCCCTATTGTTGTTTCGATATAGATATTATCTATTTAATTATTCAATTTATATTATAACTTTTATCCTTCGGTTTACAAACTCAGTACTTTTATCTAACGAACGGGTCCTAGAATAAGAAGAGTCAGAAGAGAAGCTGATAGACACACAATAATGCTTCCCAAGTGAGTTTTGTACGAAGCAGAAGGAACGCAGCAGACACTCACAAAACCTTTAGGAGGAAAAAAAACAATGCAATTCAAAAAATCGTGGATCATGGCTTTGACTCTTACAAGCGTACTGGCACTTTCAGCATGCGGCAACAACGGGGGAAATAAGGCAACAACCAATAACGGAGGGAATACACCGGCTGCTACAAACACAGAAACCAGCAGCGGTGCGAAGCTAAGCGGTTCGGTCCTGGCGTCAGGCTCCACAGCACTTCAGCCGCTCGTAGAGCAGGTAGCTGAGAAATTCATGGATGCGAATGCAGGCGTGGACATTCAGGTTCAAGGCGGCGGCAGCGGAACGGGCTTGACTCAGGTCTCTGAGAAGCAAGTCGATATCGGGAACTCGGACGTATTCGCGGAAGAGAAGCTGAAGGATGCAGCGAAGGCGGCTGAGCTGGTAGATCACCAGGTGGCAGTTGTAGCGATTGCGGCAGTAAGCAACCCGAAGGCAGGCGTAGACAGCTTGACCAAGCAACAGCTGGTGGACATTTTCACAGGTAAAATCATGAACTGGAAAGAGGTCGGCGGTGCAGACCAGGCCATCCAGATCATCAACCGTCCGGCAAGCTCAGGTACCCGTGCTACCTTTGAGAGCTTCGCTCTTGGCACCAAAACCGAGGATCTGAAGGGTTCGATCCAGGAGGATTCCTCCGGTACAGTTAAGAAAATGATCGGTGAAACACCGGGAGCGATCGGTTACCTGGCGCTGTCCTACCTCGATGATTCCGTAAAAACTCTAAGTTATGACGGCGTTGAGCCTTCTGTTGACAACGTAGTGGCCGGTAAATATCCGGTTTGGGCTTACGAGCACATGTACACTAACGGTGAACCTAATGAGACTGTAAAAGCGTTCCTGGATTACTTCCTGACGGATGAAGTACAGACTGGCGACGTGGTCGAGCTTGGCTACATCCCGGCTTCCAAAATGCAGGTATCCCGTGATGTTGCCGGTACAGTAACACCTAAATAAGCTTCACCGGTTCACAGTGAGGATTGGATTTAAACTTTAATGTGATTAGAGGCGGATATCTTCTGCCTCTCTTTTCACTTTAGAAAGAGGGAGCATCTTGAGGGGACAACCAACTAACAAGCGGCTGGAAAAACATCATATAGAAAATTTAATCGGACGTATTTATATGTCCTTTTGCGTGCTGCTGCTCATTGTCATCATTGTATCCATGGTCTATTTCGTAGCCTCCAAAGGCGTTGCCAACTTCGTGAGCGGTGAGGTCAAGGTCTCTGAATTCCTGTTCGGCACGAAGTGGTCGCCTGAAGCAGACACGCCATCCTATGGAGCCTTCCCGTTCATCTCGGGTTCCTTCCTGGTCACCCTGCTGGCTGCACTTATCGCAAGTCCGCTCAGCATCTGCGCGGCGCTCTTCATGACAGAGATTGTGCCGGGCTGGGGTAAAAAACTGCTGCAGCCGGTCATCGAGCTGCTGTCAGGTATTCCATCCGTTGTCTACGGCTTCGTAGGCTTAAGCGTCATTGTTCCATTTCTGCGGGATACGCTGCCCGGACAGGGCATCGGGGTGGCTGCAGGCGCGCTAGTGCTGTCGGTCATGATTCTGCCGACGATTACCAGCGTGGCTGCAGACGCGCTTGCTTCATTGCCGCAAAACTTGAAAGAATCATCCTTTGCGCTCGGTGCCACACGCTGGCAGACGATCTCCCGGGTCATTCTCCCGACAACCTTCCCGGCGATTATGACGGGTGTAGTGCTTGGTATGGCCCGCGCCTTCGGCGAGGCCCTTGCCGTGCAGATGGTTATCGGTAACGCGCCGTTCGTGCCGCACTCCCTGTTCGAGTCCGCGTCAACACTTACCAGTGTCATCACGCTGGGTATGGGGAATACAACGATGGGTTCACCGCAGAACAATGCGCTGTGGAGTATGGCGCTCGTGCTGATGCTGATGACCTTTGTATTCGTCCTGCTGGTGAGAATGCTCGAAAGGAGAAATAGAATTTGAAGCCTAGAACTGCTGACAAAGTAGCCACTGCCGTTATAGTAACCTTGGCCTTGCTGATTGTAGCCATCCTGGTTAGCTTACTCGGGTATATCCTGATCCGCGGCATGAGTCATATTAGCTGGGACTTCCTGACCTCGGCGCCGCAAAAGATCCGCGCAGGCGGAGGCGTCGGGCCGCAGCTATTCAACTCCTTGTTCCTGCTGGTGCTGACCTTGATCATCACCGTGCCGCTGGGGCTGGGTGCCGGAATCTTCATGGCGGAGTATGCCCGTCCCGGCAAGCTGACCAACTTCATCCGTCTGGTCGTGGAGGTATTGTCTTCCTTCCCGTCGATTATCGTGGGTCTGTTCGGTCTCTTGCTGATCGTCAACACCTTCAATCTCGGGTTCTCTCTGATCTCGGGTGCGCTCGCGTTAACCTTCTTCAACCTTCCGCTGATGGTGCGTATTACGGAGCAAGCCTTCCGCACGGTGCCTAAGCAGCAGAAGGAGGCAGGCTTCGCGCTCGGATTATCCAAGTGGAAGATCGTTACCTCGGTATTGCTCCCGGTAGCCTTGCCGACTATTATCACCGGCACGATCCTGTCGGCCGGCCGCGTGTTCGGTGAAGCGGCCGCGCTGATGTTCACCGCAGGAATGAGCAGCCCGCGCCTGGACTTCAGCAACTGGAATCCGCTGAGTCCTTCCTCACCGCTTAACCCGTTCCGTCCGGCGGAGACGCTGGCGGTGCATATCTGGAAGGTCAACAGTGAAGGCCTGGCGCCGGATGCGCTGCAGATCGCAGCAGGGGCTTCAGCCGTCCTGGTGCTGACCGTATTGATCTTCAATCTGGCTGCCCGTTTCTTCGGCAGATTCATCTACCGCAAGCTTACTGCATCCAAGAGAATGAGCTAGGCTTGTTAGATACAAGAGGGCATAGGCTTCCGAAGCGAGTTTTGCGCAGAAGAGTCAGAAGCGAGTATGCTATCATAACTTTTAGGAGGAGTAAGAGATGGGAATAGCGGAACCAGTGGTGCGCGAATCATTTCAAACGGAGGATCTGAGTATTTATTATGGCACGTATGAGGCGGTGAAGGGGATTAGTCTTCCTTTTGCCCAGAATACGGTAACCGCGCTGATCGGCCCGTCGGGCTGCGGGAAATCTACCTTCCTGCGGTCGCTCAACCGGATGAATGACGATATTTCCGGCTCTACAACCAAAGGCAGCATCTGGATTGACGGTGTGGATATCAATGCTACAGGCACAGATGTAATCAAGCTGCGGCAAAAAATCGGCATGGTCTGGCAGAAGCCCAACCCGTTCTATAAATCGATCTACGACAATATCGCCTTCGGCCCGAAATATCATGGCATCAAGGGCAAGCAGGCGCTGGATGAAATCGTGGAGAGCAGCCTGCGCCGCGCAGCCTTGTGGGACGAGGTCAAAGACCGCTTGAAGGATTCCGCTCTGGCGCTCTCCGGTGGACAGCAGCAGCGTCTGTGTATCGCCCGGGCGCTGTCGGTCAACCCGCAGATCCTGCTGCTCGATGAGCCGGCTTCGGCACTTGACCCGGTATCGACCGGCAAGGTGGAAGAGCTGATCAAAGAGCTCAAGGAGCAGCTGCGCATCGTGATTGTCACCCACAACATGCAGCAGGCCGCGCGGATCTCGGACTACACCGCCTACTTCTATCTCGGCTCCCTTGTGGAATACGACAAGACCGAGAAGGTCTTCACGAACCCCGAGAACCAGATGACGCAGGAGTACATTATGGGCCGGTTTGGCTGATCGGGAGACAGGTACAGACGGGTATAGACAAAATCGATAAAACTGATAACACGGGTCGTTCAGACACCATCCATTGCGGGTGGTGTTTTTGATTTTTGCCTAGGTGGAGCGGGTATTTTTAATTAACTCTTGCAAAACTAACCATCTTAGTTTATATTTTAACTAATTAGATTAGTTTTGAGGAGGAAGTTACAATGAGAGTAACAAGAGAAGGCCATTTGCATCAGCTGACGTGGCTGCCGCGTATTTTTCCAGTGAATTGCTATTTGATCGAAGAAGAACAGGAGCTTACACTTATAGACGCGGGAATGTCCTACAGTCTGCAAGGCATTCTGAGTCAGGCCGCCAAGCTCGGTAAGCCGCTGACCCGCATCATCCTGACCCATGGCCACATGGATCATGTCGGGGCACTTGATGCTTTGAAGAAGCAGGTGCCGGAGGCTAAGGTCTATATCTCGGAGCGGGATGCTGCATTGTTGGCTGGTGACCGCTCGCTCAGAGCCGATGAGCTGCGGACTCCTATTAAGGGCAGTGTACCCGCCAAAATAGTCACCCGGCCCGACATTCTGCTGCATGACGGCGATAGTATCGGCTCGCTGACAGCGTTCAGCACTCCCGGGCATACGCCGGGATCGATGTCTTTTCAGGACCGGCGCAGTGGAGCGCTGATCGTCGGTGATGCGTTCCAGACCTTCCGGGCCATGGCGGTGTCCGGCAAGAAGGTTGCCTGGTTTCCTTTTCCGGCCATGGCAACTTGGAGCCCCGAACAGGCCCTGGTCAGTGCCTACAGGCTGATTGATCTTGCCCCAACTGTACTGGCGGTAGGACATGGTGATCTGCTTATAGCTCCGGTAGAGGCGATGAAGCGGGCGGCTGCGGAGGCTGAAGGGCAAGTAAAGGGAGGAGAGAGGATACATGGCTAGAGCAGGTCTGGACACGCACACGCTGGTGCTGGCTGCCGCAGAGCTGGCGGATGAATACGGAGTGGAAGAAGTGACGCTGGCTGCACTTGCCGCGAAGCTGGGTGTCCGTTCCCCGTCACTCTATAATCACATTAACGGACTTGCGGGGCTGCGTACACTGATGGCGGTATATGGCCTGGAGCAGCTGTATGAGATCATATCACAGGCAACGGAGGGGCTCAGCGGAGAAGCAGCGGTACATGCCATGAGTCAGGCCTACCTCGGATTCACCAGGACACACCCGGGGCTGTACCAGACGACGTTAAAAGCACCCGAGCAGGGGGACACAGCTCTGGAGGCGGCGAGTGCAAAGATCCTGTCGCTCATCCTCCAAATGATATCCGCGTTCGGCTTGGACGAGGAAGGCAATCTTCATGCCGTCCGTGGACTAAGAAGTATCCTGCACGGATTGTCCACTCTGGAGCATCAAGGCGGATTTGCAATGCCGCTGGACCTGAATGTCACTCTTACCCGGCTGATTAACACCTATATTGCCGGAATCGGCTGTATGGGATCAGACGCAGCAAGCCTGAAATGACAAAAAAGAGCAATCTCCAAGTGAGGTTGCTCTTTTTGTTACGGCTGATTTGGCCTAACGGTGTAGCTGCAGTTTCTGCCTCCCTTTAAAAGGTACTCCCCCCGTTCAATATGAACATCATCGCCTAGAACTGTTTTAAATAAATGCAACTCATTCTTGCATAACCCGGTACATACAGCCGCCGCTTCACAGATCGGGCAATGTTTCTCGATGAATAAGAGACTTCCATCCTCCTGCTCCTTAACCTCGGCCATATAACCTTCATTCGTTCGAATCTCGGCCAGTTTCTCTAATTTCTCTCTAACCTCCGATGCCGCACCAAGATGCTCGAGATATTGGGCCTGCATCTTTTTATTTCGAACATCCAGCAGCTTGTCCAGCCCTTCGTTACCAAAAGCTTCCTTCATCGACTGAATGAGACTGATGGATAAATCCGAATATCCGGTTGGGAAAAAACGATTAGCCGCGGGCGTTAATATCCATAGCTTGGCGGGCCGGCCCATGGGACGCGCCTCTTCCACATTTGTAACCAATCCTTCTTCCTTCAGCGCATTCAAATGTTGGCGAATAGCCATTCCAGACAGCGAAAATTGAGAGGAGAGTGCCACAACATCCATGCCCCCGCGTTCCTTTAACAGATTAATGATCGCTCTTCGGGTACTGGTGGATACATCTTTTTTGATTTCATTCCGGCTCATGGTGCACCTCCTTTTTGCAGCTATTGAAGCTACATCACTCCCTACATTTTAAATAAAAATGTTGACAAAGTCAAAGGCGGACTGTAGCTTAGACATTATAAACAAAAATGTTTACTAAGTATCCGGATACGATGTATACATACCAAACTTTCTTGGAGGTCACCATTCATGTCGTCTAATCATCAAAGTATTTTCAGCCCGCGTTATTTTGCACTATCCATAGGAATTATCTTGTCGGTGATGGCCGTTGGATTCGAAGGTCTATCCGTAACCACCATTGCTCCTTCGATTGCCGGAGACTTGAACGGTCTTAGCTTGTTCGGCTGGATATTCAGTACGTATCTGCTTGCACAGATTATCGGAACGCTGGTCGTCGGTCGAATTATAGATAAAAGAGGACCTGCTGCACCATTCACATATGCGCTTCTGTTGTTTATCGCAGGACTGGTCGCTGCCGCAACCGCAGGCGATATGTATATCATGATTGGATCACGGGCCCTGCAAGGTTTGGGTGCCGGAGCTATGATGACTTGTGTGTATACAGCCATATCCTTAAGTTACCCGGATGAGTTACGTGCCAAGATACTTGGAGCATTTGGTACAGCCTATGTTCTTCCGTCCATGCTCGGTCCATATGTGGCAGGTCTTATAGCAGATCAGTGGTCCTGGCGGTTTGTTTTCTGGGGGATCTTACCTGTGCTGTTTGTTTCAGCAGTGCTTAGTTTACCTGCGTTCAGGAAATTGAAAGTGCAGCAGACGGGAGAGGCTAGCGGATCTTCATCCACTTGGATGGCGTTACTCTTAACGATGGGTACTGGCCTTTTCCTGGTTGGTCTAAGTATGCTTCCGAGTATGATTGGATTTGTGTTCGTCATGATTGGCCTCGTAGGTATGATAATCCCGCTCCGTCAATTGCTGCCGAAGGGAACGCTTACGCTGCGAAGAGGGATGCCGGCGATTCTGGCAACACGCGGGTTGTTCTTCGCGGCCTATGCCAGCACACAGAATTTCCTGGTATTGGCTCTAATTGATGTGAAGGGAATTACACCTTCTCAGGCTGGTTTAATTGTAGCGAGTGCTGCGTTAAGCTGGTGTATCATTGCGTATGTGCAAGGACGTTGGGATGCGGCAGATCAGGGCCGTGGACGTCATATGAGAATTATTCTGGGGGTATTTCTGCTTGCCATCGTCTTTTGGATACCGGTTGTGTCTGTTGCCGTTGCAGTTATGGGTCAGATCATCGCCGGGGTCGGCATTGGATTGGCGCATCCGGTTAGCGGTGTTGTAGCCTTTTCCCAAGCCGGGGAAGGCGGCGCGGGCCAAACCTCGGCAAATCTGCAATTTGCGGATTCTTTTACACCCGGTGTAGTTATCGGGATTGGGGGTTCCATCCTTGTCGTTTGTCAGGCTGCTGGAATGTCACTGCAATCCGGCTTAATTGTAGCCATGGGCTTCCATCTCTTGTTGATCGTCATAAGTATCATTGCCAGCACTAGGATCTCGCAGCAATCCATCGGAAATGCTGATCCTAAGAAAGAGGGTGTACCGGTCATTGTCCACTGAGGATACGGAGAAACTTCTTATAGCCTTTGACATCATCGGGTCTAAATGGACGATCCATATCTTATTCACTCTTTCTTACGGTCCGAAGAAATTTAGTGAAATGACCCGGAGTATCCCTTCCATTACGCAAAGAATCCTTTCCCAGCGTCTAAAGGAGCTTCAACATCATAATCTGGTCAAGAGAACCAGTCCGCAGCGCCCTACAAAAACCATGTATGAACTTACACCAAAAGGAGCGGCTCTCGCTACGTTCATACCTTGTTTAATGGACTGGGGTACCCAAAACTAAATTAAGCTTGTATAGGAGGAATGAAGATGAACATTGAGGTCAGTGAGATCGCAGCAGAGAAAATCGCCGAAATCTTGTTAAACGCGGATACCCGGCACTCTTTTCTTAGAGTAGGCGTTGAAGAAGGGGGATGCAGCGGATTATCTTATACCCTTGTCTTGGATGAGCAGCAAACGGAGGAGGATATGGTATTCAATAAAGATAAATTCCGTATATTAGTTCACACGAAGAGTATTTCATATATTGATGGTCTTGAAATTGACTATGAACAAAGCGGAATGATAGGCGGATTCACCATGAATAACCCTAATGCCAAAGCCTCATGTGGATGCGGGGCCAGTTTTCGGATGGCTAACTATCGGGGGGAAGTTAAAAAATGTGATTAACCTGCGGGAAGTGAATTTTCCCGTCTATAGTGATAAGCTTAATTTGGTGTACAAGCCAGATTGATTTAGGAGGCTGAATGACGTGGGCGAAGCAGGTAAGCAAGAGAATGTAACCACCTTTGAAGAGATGGCTGAGGTAGTTGCCAGGCTGGGGATTGTGCCGCTGGCCCCTCTGATCCCGGAGCATCCGTCCGTGAACGGGCTGACGCTGGCGGAGAATTGGCATACCGATACAGAACACGACCCCTGGCGCTGGCGGGTCAGATTTCCCGGAGAAGGCTTAGCCGGCTACGGAAAATTCATCAAGAAAAAAGCCGTGCTCGTATCCCGCGAGTGGCTTCCGGCTTACTTGGCAGCGGCCGGGCCTCAGCAGTCTCTGGAAGAGCGGTATCAGAGCGGCTTGGCCACGAGAGAAGCGCTGACTCTGCTGGAGATTATCCGGGCGAACGAGGGAATTGAGACACGCCAGCTGCGCTCTATGGCGGATATGAAGGCCAAGGAGAAGAAGACGGCTTTTGACAATGCGGTAACAGAGCTGCAAGGGTCTCTGGATATCGTAATCTCCGGTGTGAAGCAGCGGGTGAATGCAGATGGAGAGCCGAATGGCTGGAACAGCACCTCTTTTGAAACCTCGGAGCACTGGATGCAGGAAGCGGGCATTCCGCCCTTTGAGGGATCGAGAGATGAGGCGATAGCCTGGCTGCGTTCAGGTATGGAAGCAGCGTGGGCGCCTGAGGCGGTTACCTGGATCAACAAGGCGCTGGGCTGGAAATAAGTAAGCATAAACGGCTTTGCCGTCCTTTTAAAAAACGGTAGTCCTCTAGCTGAAGAGGGCTGCCGCTTTTGGCATTTTGCCAGGGGGACAAATAAAAACGGCTAATCTCATTCCCGCAGGAGCAGACCGGCCGTAAGCGCTTACGAATATGTGATTGTCCTGCGTATCTTGTGTATATTGAAGCAGCCTTACAGCATAGGGCCAAGGTAGGCAACCAGGAAGTACAGGAATCCGAACAGCAGCATGATGTAGGCGGTGTACTTGATGGCGTCGGAGGCAACGATACTTAAGTCTTTGGGAGCCTGGACTTCCAGACGTTCTGTTTCCGTAGAATCTGTGTTGTCATGAGTGAAAGATTCTTTCATCAGAATTCCCTCCTTAGATTATTCATGGACTAAAACATTCCTCTTTTGGCACTGTAAACACTATCTATAATTGTATTGTGACATATTTGTGAACTAATTTCAACAATATTGTGAAAATTCTTTGACTGAATGTTCACATTTGGGCTATTTGTCTTGCTTTTACCTCAGTTCAACACAAAGACCCCGCCATTCCTCAAGAGGAAATAGCGGGGTCTGATTCATAGTACAAAGATTAAGCTTAAGCCCAGTCTCCATTACGGAAAATCGGATCGGTGGAGCCGTCATCGGCAATTCCGTCGATGTTCATCTCCGGGGAGCCCATCATGAAGTCAACATGGGTGAGACTTTGGTTCATGCCCTTGTCCACCAGTTGTTCCTTGGTCATGTTAATGCCGTCCTGCAGGGTAAAGGCGTAGGAAGCGCCAAGTGCCAGATGGCAGGAAGCATTCTCGTCATACAGGGTGGTGTAGTAGAGAATGCCGCTCTCCGAGATCGGAGAGTGGAAAGGCACAAGCGCCACTTCACCGAAGTAGGCGGCACCTTCATCCATGGCCAGTAGAGAAGCCAAGGCTTCCTGGCCCACTTCAGCAGTAAAGTCAGTAACCTTACCATTCTCCAGGGTCAGACTGAATCGGTCGATGATGTTGCCGCCATAGCTGAGCGGCTTCGTGCTGCGGACCATGCCGTTCGCACCGGTCTTCAGCGGAGCGGTGAACACTTCCTCGGTCGGAATGTTGGCCAGGAAGGACATTCCGCGGCTGTTCACCGCACCGGCCTGACACCAGAGATGGCCTTCAGGCAATTCGATCGTCAGATCAGTGCCCGGAGCCGTGTAGTGCAGCTTGCGGTATTTCTTCGCGTTCAGCAGCTCACAGCGCTGCTTCAGGCCGGCCAGATGGACACTCCAGGCCTGCACCGGATTCTCCTGGTCTGCACGCACAGCCTTGAAGATGGCGTCCCAGAGCAGGTCAATCTGCTGCTCAGGTGCAGCGTCCGGGAACACCTTCGCGGCCCAAGAGGCGGATGGGAAGGCGAGGCCGGTCCAGCTGACCTGGTTAGCCATCAGCATCTCGCGGTAAGGAGCCATAGCTTGACCGGCGGTCTTCTGATGGTCTGCAATCCGGCTTGCCTCTACACCGTTCAGCAAGTCCGGATTCGCGGAGATGATCGTCAGGAACGCCGCGCCGCCCCGTGCCAGATCCTCCAGCTCATCGGCCTGCCACTTCGGCGGCTCCAGGAAGCTCTCGGACGGTGCGAGATCATAACGGGTACGGGTGACGAATTCATCGGAATAGTTAACTTTGACGAGCTTCGCACCTGCTTCATAGGCCTGGCGTACAATCAGGCGGACCAGCTCAGCCGATACGATATCCGCATTCACGACAAGGGTCTGGCCGGGTTGAATATTAACGCCGATCTTTACAGCGAGCAGTGCGTAGTTCTCCAGCTTTTGGTTGAAATCCAGCAATAGCTTCAGCTCCATTCATTATCTAATGAAATGCAATAGCATATAAGGGTTTTAGAAGGCCCAGTTGCCCTTCTGGAAGACCGGCTCGCGCGTACCGTCAGCGGTAATTCCGTAGATATCCATCTCGGCGGAGCCGATCATGAAGTCAACGTGGGTCACACTGTTGTTGAGGCCGCGGGCGGTCAGTTCATCCTGGTTCATTTCTTTGCCGCCTTCCAGACAGAAGGCATAGGCAGTACCAATCGCCAGATGGTTGGAGGCATTCTCGTCGAACAAAGTATTGAAGTACAGAATCCCTGATTCCGAGATCGGCGACTTATGCGGCACAAGTGCGACTTCACCCAGATACTTGGCGCCTTCATCCAGGCTAATCAGATATTCGAGGGCTTCTTGACCCTGCTCGGCGCTCACATTGGTAATCCGGCCCTGTTCAAAAGTGATCGAGAAGCCGTCAATCACATTCCCGCCGTAGCTGAGTGGCTTCGTGCTGCGGACTGTACCGTTAACACCGGTTTTCAGCGGAGCTGTGAATACTTCTTCGGTTGGCATGTTGGCGACAAAAGAATGACCTTTGGCATTGATGCTATCCCCCTGCGCCCATAAATGGCCTTCAGGCAGCTCGATGCTAAGGTCAGTTCCAGGTGCTATGTAATGCAGGCTGGCGTACTTTTTTGCGTTAAGAACATTAGCCTTCGACTCAAGGGTGTCGAGATGCTCCTGCCAGGCGGCAACAGGGTCCTCACGGTCCAGACGGACGGTATGGAAGATAGCCTCCCACAGCTTGTCTACACGCTGGTCAGCAGGGACCTCAGGGAAGACTTTGTCTGCCCAAGGCTGGGAAGGAATCGCTACAATGCTCCAGCTAACCTTGTCGGACATCTGCAATTCACGGTATTTCGTAAGCGCTGCGCCCCGTGTCTTCTGGAAGTTCGCAATCCGCTCAGGATCAATGCCTTTGAGGGCATCCGGGTTCTCGGCAATGACCGACAGGAAGGCGGCACCGTTCTCGGCAAGCTCAGTCATTTCACCGGCAAACCAGGTTGGGGCCTTGGTAAATACTTCGGGCGACGCATGCTCGAACTGCTGGCGGGTGATGAACTCGTCACTCCAGTTCACCTTCACTTGGCTGGCGCCGATGGCATACGCCTTGGCCGTTATCAGGCGGACGAACTCGGCCGCAGTGATCGGGGCGTTCACGACCAGGATTTGTCCCGGCTGAACATTCACACCGATTTGTACTGCTAAATCAGCATATTTACTTAGCTTGTCCTGAAGCTCTGTTTCAGTCATTGACATTTCCTCCATTACCATAATTTTTAGCTCTGTATAAGCATTGTACTAAATTATTAACCGCCGGATGAAAAAAGTCAATTACAGCGCAAAAGGAAAGAGAAATGCTGACATATCAATGTTATACTGAATATCGTGGGTATGATCAGATGAAAGGAAGGAAAGAGAATGAACCTGGAAATCACCAAAGCAGAAATGAAACGCGTAGAGGATAGAAGTTTTGTGGGGAGAACGGTATTTACATTAGAGAATCACCATTCCCCGTATGAGATTACATTCTTCAGCTCCCGTGGAACCGAATGGGATTACAGCCTGAGCTTCGCCGGTGAGCCGGGGAGTGAGGAGCAGTTCCTGGAAGTGGATGCGCTGCTGGAGAATGATGATGATCTGTACAATCAGCTGCTGGATGCAGCGCTGGATACCCAGGAGATCCCGGAAGAGGAAGCTTAAGGCTTATTCCGGATATAACAATGCGACCCCGACCCGTCTGATTGCCTTGGACGAGCAGGGTCGCATTTTTAATAGTTACCGGCCCTTAGCCGATAGTAATATTGCCTTCCGGGTAACGGTACAGCTCCTTGCTGTTCTTCGGCTTGAGCGCATAGGCCAGGGTAAGCGGTCCGGTCCGGCCCACGAACATGAGAATGATCACCAGCACCTTGCCGATCGTGGTCAGCTCTGTGGTCAGTCCCATGGTGATGCCTGAGGTGCCGAAGGCGGACACCGCTTCGAATAATACACTGAGGAAATCTGCGCGTTCTGTTATGGACAAGAGCATGGTAGAGATGACTACCAGCATCAGTGAGAGCAGTGTCATGGTAATGGCCCTGTAGACATTCTCCTTCGAGATCCGGTGGCGGAACATCACGATATCCTCTTTGCCCCGGAGCTTGGCGTAAGCGGTGCTGGCCAGAATGGCAAAGGTGGTAATCTTGATTCCGCCGCCGGTGGAGCCGGGAGCCGCCCCGATGAACATCAGCAGAATCATCAGGAATTGGGTGGATTCCCGCAGCAGCGGAATCTCAATAGTAGTCACGCCGCCGGAACGCGGCGTAATAGCTTGCAGGAAGGAGGCCATAATCTTGCCTCCGGCATGCAGCGGCTTCAGTGTAGCGTTCCATTCAAGCCAGAAGAAGATAATCGCACCGACCAGAATCAGCACAGCTGAAGTCGCCAGCACGACCTTCGAGTGCAGCATGAGCCGCTTGCGCTTGGGATAATCGATTAAATCGGATAAGACGATGAAGCCGATACCGCCAAGGAAGATCAGCAGCATGGAGGTAATATTCACAACGGGATCTTCCACGTACCGGGTTAATCCGCTGAAGGGCCCGTGAACATCGCCGAACAAGTCGAAGCCCGCATTGTTGAAGATCGAGATGCTATGGAATAATCCATAATAGGCTGCTTTGCCTATCGGCATATCTACTATAAATCTGGCAGCCAGCAGAATGGCCCCGGTCAACTGGATCACCAGTGAATAGATAAGCACCCGGCGGATCAGCTTCACGATCCCCTGCATGGAATTCTGGTTCATAGATTCCTGCAGCAAGAGGCGCTCCTTCAACGAGATCCGTTTGTTCAGCACCAGGGTGATCAGCGTAGCCATCGTTACGAAGCCGAGACCACCGAACTGGAAGAGCACCAGCAGTACAACTTGTCCGAAGGTCGATAGCTCTGTTCCGGTGTCGATAACGGCAAGACCGGTTACGCAGGTCGCCGAGGTTGCCATGAACAGCGCATCAATGAATGAGATTCTTCCGCCGGTAGAAGCAGCGGGCAGCGATAACAGCAGGGTTCCGGCAGCGATCAGGATCACGAAGCCGAGGGATAATATTTTGGGCGGCGTTAGCTTCAAATGCCCAAAGAAAAGGTTAGCCAAGTTCATTCTCCTGACAATAGGGATAGGATCTGACAAGATTATAGCATAACTTATATTCTCATCCCTAAACAGGCAGGAAATTGACATATTTTATCGAAATCATTAAAGGCTGTAGGATTCAATAACTTACACTCTATGAGGAGGCTATACTGCTGTGACAAGTCCGATACGCAATCAGATTGGCGCTGTCTTCATCCCGGTTAGTGATATCGAAAGGTCCAAGAGCTGGTATTGCAGTCTGCTCGGACTGCCGCTTGATGGCGAAGTATTATTCGGGCATCTGTATGAGGTGCCGATGCAGGGGCCGGGGATCGTACTGGACAGCAAAATATTCACAGCCGAAGCCGTGCTGAAGGTGCCGTCCTTCCATCTGCTTACCGACGATATTGATGCCGCTTATGATTATGTCAAAGCCAGCGGAGCTGAGATCCTTACCGATATTGAGAATGACCACTGGTTTAACTTCAAGGACCCGGACGGAAACGTGTTAATGATCTGCCGATTCGTCAGTTAGTTAATCGGGTTAATTATATTTGTTAATTACATTAATTATACAAGAATAAAACATAAATAAGGCGCTCCCCAGTAACTCAAGGGGAGCGCCTTATTCGTTGCGGCTTATCTATACGCCTTATTCGTTGCCTGGAGCAGAATCCTCGGTGACCGACAGATCGATCAGGATCTCGACACTGCGGATACGGTGGCGGTTCATCTCACGGACGGTCAAGGTGACATGCTCGTATTGATGGCTTTTGCCGACCACCGGCTCTTCCAGGTGACTGTAGAGCCATCCGCCGATGGTGGTGACTTCCTCATCGTGGAAATCAAGTCCGGTAAGATCCTTGACCTCCAGCAGGGAGACATTGCCGTCGAACAGATAATGGGTCTCGCTCAGCTTCTCCACATTTCTGCGTTCATCCCCGTCGAACTCATCACGGATCTCGCCGACAATCTCTTCCAGGATGTCCTCAATTGTAATCAGGCCGGAGGTGCCGCCGTATTCATCCAGCAGCAGGGCGATATGCACGCGCTCCTTCTGCATACGGGTCAGCAGAGTCTTCACTGGCGTAACTTCCGATACGGTCACCAGCGGCAGGATCAGGCTTTTGAAATCGAAATCAGGATTATTGTCATATTGCAGGTAGAGCTGCTTGGTATTGATCATACCAATGATATTGTCTTTGCTGCCGTCAGCTACAGGGAAGCGGGTGTACTGCTCCTTGCGGATAATATCAAAGTTCTCTTGCAGCGAATGATCGGTGAACAGGCATACCATATCTGTCCGGGGAACCATAATTTCTTTGGCGAGCATCTCATCAAAGGTGAAAATCCGGTTAACATAACCATATTCCGCTTTGTTGATTTTTCCGCTCTCATAGCTCTCGGACAGGATCAGGCGGATCTCGTCTTCACTGTGCGCATCGCCGTGTTCACTGGCAGGCTTCATACCGAACATACGGACGAGCAGGTTGGCGGAACCGTTCATGATCCAAATCAAAGGGTACAATATTCTGTAGAACCAAATAATCAGCGGTGCGGTAATCTGACCAATTTTCTCCGGAATATTAATAGCGGCGGTCTTCGGTGCAAGCTCTCCGACCACGACATGGAGGAAGGTGGCGATAATGAAGGCCAATGCAAACGCAATGGGCTTACTAACGTTGTGACTCACACCAGCCAGATCAAACAGTGGAATAAGCAGCTGCTCAAAAGCAGGCTCTGCCAATGCCCCGATCCCGAGTGCAGTAATCGTGATACCGAGCTGGCAGGCGGACAAATATCCGTCCAGGTTAGCGGCTACCCGCTGTACTGCCAGTGCGTTCTTCTTGCCGTCCAGCACCATTTGGCTGACCTGGCTTCCCCGTAATCTCACTACTGCAAACTCCGTCGCTACAAAAAATGCGGTTAAAATAATCAAAATTGCCACGAGCGTCAAACTAAGTCCTATACCCATATAATCTTTACCATCCCTTTCGTCCCTAAAATAGGTTATACTCATATTATGAGTTCTTAAGAACCTATTGTACGAACTTTTCGATGAAATATCAAATGGTGGAGGGTTGCCAGCTATGGAAGCTTTTACACTTAGCCGGATAGAGATGTCCGGACTATTACTGTCTCTAGGGCCTAACTCGGAGCGGAAGCCGCTCCATATTCTGCAGGAAGCCTGGACCAAATTCCACCGTGACGAGGTGCGGGAGGGGACAAGCCTGCCCGCTTTTCTGTCTACGGATATCCCCCCGATTCTGCAAAAGCTGATCAAAGGCGGCGGCGTCAAAGGGCTGTCCCTGGGTGAAATTGCTTCGCTTGGCGGTCTGATTGAGTATTCCACGTTATCCGTCTCTGCTATGCAGAACTGGGTGAAGCGCGATTTCAAGGAATATCTCGGGTCCCCGCGTGAAGGGAAGAAGTACTCCATTAATCAGGCGGCCATTCTATTTATAATAGATGATCTTAAGGCTGCGCTTGATTTCGAGAGCATCAGGCAGCTCTTTCGTATGCTGTTCCTGGCGCCTGAACGTGATGACGATGATCTGGTGGAACCGGCACAGCTGTATCATGGGTATGCCGAGCTGTTCGAGGAGATTAAGACCCGTTCCCCGGTGCCGGCTGGGGGGCAGGCTCTAACCGGTAATCCCAAGGAATATCCGTGGAAATCGGACAGCGGAATCAAGTCGGCCATGGACGGAATGATGAAGCGGCTCAGCCATCTGAGCAGAGGGCAGCGGGATGCGGTGCAGAATATGCTGCTGATCGCTGCGATCTCGGTGCAGACCTGTTATTTTCAGGCGATGGCCCGGCAATATTTCAATGCGGTGTTATTCCTTGATTTTTGAATCATCCGCTTCTAGAATGTGTAAGTGATACTAGTCAGGAATTATTGTAACGGGAATCAGGGGAGAGGGGCCTTAAGTCATGTGGAATCAAATGTCGCTGCTGCAAAATCCGAAGCAGCGGAAGCTGCTCTTCAGTGCAGGTCTAAGCTGGATGTTCGACGCGATGGATGTAGGGATGATCTCGTTCGTCGTGGCTGCACTAGCCAAGGAATGGTCGCTGGGACCGGAAAAGATCGGCTATTTAACCAGCATTAACTCGGTGGGGATGGCGGTCGGTGCAGCTGCCGCCGGAATTCTGGCGGACCGCTTCGGCCGCAAATCGGTGCTGCTCTGGACGCTGCTGATCTTCTCAATTGCAAGCGGACTGTCGGCCTTCGCCGCAGGTTATGCAGTATTATGTGTGCTGCGCTTCATTGCCGGCTTCGGGCTGGGCGGAGAGCTGCCGGTGGCTTCGACTCTGGTATCCGAGAGCATGCCGGTTAAGGAAAGAGGCCGTGCTGTTGTGCTGCTCGAGAGCTTCTGGGCGTTAGGCTGGATTCTGTCGGCGCTGATCGCTTATTTCGTCATTCCGGATTACGGCTGGCGGATCGCCTTCGCCATCGGGGCGGTACCGGCGTTATATGCGCTCTATCTGCGCAGGGCAATCGATGACTCACCGAAGTTCGCGGAGATCAAGAAAGCTCCTCCAGTGCCCCTGCGTAAGCGTGTGGCGGCAGTCTGGTCGGCAGAGTACCGCCGCTCGACCATCATGCTGTGGATTCTGTGGTTCACCGTGGTCTTCTCTTATTATGGAATGTTCCTGTGGCTGCCGACGGTGATGGTGCTTAAGGGCTTCAGTCTGGTCAAAAGCTTCGAGTATGTGCTGATCATGACACTCGCCCAGTTGCCGGGATACTTCACCGCCGCCTATTTCATCGAGAAATACGGCCGCAAATTCGTACTGGTCATCTATCTGCTGCTGACAGCCGTCAGCGCTGCCTGGTTCGGGAACTCAACGACCGAGGGCATGCTGATGGCTGCCGGGATCTGTCTGTCGTTCTTCAACCTGGGGGCCTGGGGCGGGATGTACGCGTACACGCCTGAGTTGTATCCGACTAAGATCCGTTCCACAGGTGTGGGACTCGCCACCTCCTTTGGACGGATTGGCGGCATTATTGCCCCAACATTGGTTGGCCTGATGGTCGGCAAGGCGGTCGGGATCGGCTCCATCTTCATGATCTTCTTCGTTACGATTGTAATCGGCGCCCTGGCGGTGCTGTTCCTGGGGAAAGAAACGAAGGGACTGGAGCTTGAGTAGACTTCTGGTGGAATAGATTCATACTTAGCAGAACTTAACAGGACTAACAGGCCAGCCGGAAGATTCCGGCTGGCTTTTGTCTTACTTATTTGATATAACCCCTTACTTTTCTGGATTTACCCTATGCAGGGCGTTCCGTATAATCATTTATGTAACCGCTTACTTCACAAATTTGAGGAGGCAACAGATGACAATCAAGGGGACCAAAGGACTTGTACTGCTTCTAAGCTCCATATTGCTGATGACTACGGCTGCGTGCTCATCCGGCGGATCGAATGCACCGGACGAAGCCAAGGCTTCTTCCAAGACAGAGGGTTCGGCGCCTGCAATTGAGCTGCGCATGACCTGGTGGGGCTCGCAGACACGCCACGATCTGACCACCAAGATGATCAAGCGCTTCGAGGAGAAGAATCCGGGGATCACGATTAAGCCGGAATATTCCGGCTGGGACGGTTATTTCGATAAGCTGTCTACTCAGGTAGCAGGCTCGAATGCTCCAGATATCATTCAGATGGACTATGCGTTCCTGTCCGATTATGCCAAGCGCGGCACCTTGCTTGACCTGACGCCTTATACCCAGGATGGATCGCTGCGGACGGAGGACCATGACAGCAGCATGCTCTCGGCAGGAAGTATTGACGGCAAATTGTACGCCGTTACTCTTGGAGTGAACGCTCCCGGCGTGGTCTATAATGCTTCCGTGCTTCAGGAGCTGGGGATTGCGGAGCCGCAGGAGTCGTGGACCTGGAAGGACTTTGCGGAGATGGCGAATGCGATTGCTAAGAAGAAAGGTGACGGCTACTATGGGACGCCGGATATTTCGGGCACGACGAACATCTTCGAGGTATTCGTGCGCCAGAACGGGAGCGGCCTGTTCGCCGGGAACAAGCTCGGTGTCTCCCAGGAGGTCATCGATGAATGGTTCAATTACTGGCAGGGCCTGCGGGACAGCGGCGGCGCTACAACGGCAGAGGTGACTGCCGCGATGACGAATGCTCTGGAGACCCGGCCGCTGTCCGTTGGCCAGTCCGCCCTTGATTTTGCCTGGTCCAACCAGTTGATTACCTATCAGAATGTGCTGAAGGATCAGAGCCAGAAGCTGAAGATGCAGGTAATCCCTCATATGGAAGGGGAGCAGAAGATCGGCGAATATCTGAAGCCCGGCCAGTTCGTCTCCGGGAATGCCAAGACCAAGCATCCCAAGGAGGTGGCGAAGCTGATCGACTTCATGGTCAATGACCCGGAAGGCACCGCTATTCTGGGGGCTGAACGGGGAGTGCCGGTCAATTCCGCAGTGCGGGAGCAGCTGAAGCCGTCGCTTACCGCCGAGGAGCAGTTAATCTTTGATTTTATCGATGTGGTCTCCAAGCATTCCAGTGATATTGACCCGCCTTACCCGCAGGGCTTCTCGGAGATTGATAAGAACTTCAAGAGCGCCAGCGAGCAGATCTCCTTCGGTCAGGCCGGCATTCCGCAGGTAAGCGAACAGTTCATCTCCGGTGCTAACGCCATACTGGACAAGGCCAAATAAATATAGAGGAGGGAAGAGAGCCATTGAGTGCAGATCTGATTACAGTAGATAGACCAGCAGGCATGAAGCGGCGTAAACCAAAGCTGCGCTACAACCAGAACGGGATCGCCCTCCTGTTCCTGTCGCCCTGGCTGCTGGGGCTGGTGTGCCTGACCCTGGGGCCGATGGCGGCCTCGCTCTATTTTTCTTTTACAGATTACAGTATTCTGGAGAGCTCCAGATGGATCGGATTGGATAATTTCACCACAATGCTCACCGCAGATCCGTTATTTATCCAATCGCTTAAGGTGACGTTTATCTTCGTATTCGTGTCGGTGCCGCTGAAGCTGATGTTCGCCCTGGCGGTCGCCCTGCTCCTTAACAAAGGAATACGGGGCCTGGGCATCTACCGGACGGTCTACTACATCCCTACACTGCTTGGAGGCAGTGTCGCTATTGCCATGCTGTGGCGCAAGATGCTGGGCGGCGGAGGCCTTGTGAATCAGCTATTGGCCATGGTGGGGATACAGGCGCCTGACTGGGTATCGAATCCCAAATACTCGTTGTATTCGCTTATCCTGCTGTCAGTATGGCAATTCGGCTCGTCGATGATCATCTTCCTGTCCGGGCTGAAGCAGGTGCCGCCGGAATATTATGACGCCTCTTCAGTGGACGGTGCAGGCAAGGTGGGGCAATTCCTGCATATTACGCTGCCGGTGCTGTCTCCGGTTATCTTTTTCAATGTTATCATGCAGACGATCACCGCCTTCCAGTCATTCACCCAAGCGTTCATTATCAGTAACGGCAGCGGGGGACCCGTGAACTCCACCCTGATGTATTCCCTCTACCTGTACAAGAAGGGCTTCTCCTTCTTCCAGATGGGCTACGCCTCGGCGATGGCCTGGGTGCTGGTGCTGCTGATCGGGATATTCACACTCCTGCTATTCGGCAGCAGCAAGCTGTGGGTGCATTATGAAGATGGGGGGAAATAAGCTATGAATACAGGCAGTGCATCGAAAAGTGCCGCTATGCTTAAACACTTTATCATCTGTCTGATCGCCTTTGTCATGCTGTACCCGGTGCTGTGGCTGGTGGGCAGCTCGTTTAAGCCGGCGAATATGATTTTCTCGGAAATCTGGTTCTGGCCCCGGCAGTGGAATTTCCATAATTATGTCAGCGGCTGGTTCGGCTTCCAGGGCAGCTCCTTCGCCCGGTTCCTGCAAAACTCGGCACTGGTCTCTCTGGGGGCCGTGCTCGGCAATGTGATCACCTGCTCCATGGCGGCTTATGCGTTCGCGCGGCTGAATTTCCGGTTCAAGGCACTGGGCTTTGCACTGATGCTGATGACGATTATGCTGCCGCTGCATGTGACCCTTATCCCGCGTTACATCCTTTTTAACAGCCTGGGCTGGGTGAACACCTTCGCGCCGCTGATTCTGCCCAAGTGGATGGCGACGGACGGCTTCTTTATCTTCCTGACGGTACAGTTCATCCGCGGCTTGCCGAAGGAGCTGGACGAAGCGGCAACGATCGACGGCTGCGGGCCGGTTCAAATCTTCAGCCGGATTATTATTCCGCTGGCGCTGCCTGCGCTGATCACGACGATGATTTTCACCTTTATGTGGACCTGGGATGATTTCTTCAGCCAGCTCATCTTCCTTAGCGATATCGGGAAATACACAGTACCGCTCGGGCTAAGGCTGTTCCTGGACTCCAGCTCACAGTCGGATTGGGGCCCGATGTTCGCCATGTCGGTATTGTCGCTGGTGCCGTGCTTCATTCTCTTCATCACGCTGCAAAAGTATTTCGTGGAAGGAATTGCGACATCCGGCCTGAAAGGATAGAATCTGGGGAAAAGCATAGGGATGGGGCAGATGCAAAAAAGAATGCTCGGCACCTGGCTGCTGCGGATCAGGCGGAGCAAGCTCTCCACGCTGATGGCGGCCAGTATTATTACGTTCAATCTGATCTTTCTCGGGTTCATTGTTCTGCTGGCGTACCGGACTTTCTCGGACGTAACCTTCAGTGAGATCAGTACCACCAGGCTTGCCCTGCTGAATGAGAGCACGAAGCGTGGCTTCGACTTCATGACCAATGTGTCGGGCACCGCCTACTCCATTGCAGCGAACAAGAACGTTATTGAGGGGCTGGAGACTACGCCTGCCTCCAAGTATCAGATGATCTCCAGAAGGCGGGAGATTACGGAGATACTCCAGCATTCGCTGGTGCTGAACGAAGGGGTAAGCTCGATTGAGATTTACAGCGATTTGTTCAGCGGGGTGCCGCAAAGCTCGACGGATCTTGTCTTTCCGGTCTCTTCAATTAGGAACGAGAGCTGGTACCCCAAGCTGAAGCAGGCGGATTCGCTCTGGGTTCCCCTGGAGGGCAGCGGCGGCGAAGACGAGCCTTATCTGATCGGCCATATCCAGCATCTGTTCGGAAATGAAGGCAAAACGATTGGCTACCTCTATATCCGGCTGTCCGCAGACGATATCCTCAAGCAGTTCAAGGATATTCCTGCTGTGCTGGACGGCCAGATTCATCTGGTGGATACAAGCGGCAATCTCCTGCTGCTCGTGAACAAGGAGAATGGCTCTGCCGGTAAGGCTGTACTGGAGGCAGACTGGCTCTACCAGCATACGTATGAAGGCAATGAAGGCTATGAGCTGCTGAAAAAAGACGGGCAGTCCTATCTCGTCCTGTTCTCCAGACCGAGCACCATCTCCTGGCGGCTGGTCCAGGTGATCCCGACGCGTGAGCTGCTGCAGGAGGTTCGTAAGGCGGACAGGCAGGTGATCGGGATCGGACTGCTCTGTCTGCTCCTGTCGGCGCTGCTGGCGTATTTCTTCATCCGTAATATGATCCGTCCGGTGCGCAGGCTGATTCAGGAGATGCGGAAGCTGGAGCGCGGAGATTTCCGGGCCAGTATGAGTGAGTCGCTGACGGAGGAATACACGCAGATGTCTTACGGCTTCAACCACATGGTGAACCGGCTGCAGGAGCTGGTGCAGAGCGAGCGGGAAGCAAGCGCCGCGAAGCGGGAGGCTCAGGCAGGGCTGCTGGAGGCCCAGATCAAGCCGCATTTCCTGTACAACACACTGGATATGATTCACTGGAAGGCTATGGATTACGACGCCCAGGATATCAGCTACATGATCACCCAGCTTGGGAAAATGCTGCGCATCGGCCTCAGCGGCGGCAGAATGCTCATTCGTCTGCGCGACGAGCTGGAGCATGCGCGGTGTTATGTGAGCATCCAGCAGGAACGGCTGCCGATTGCCATCGAGTATACGGAGTCGATTGCGGACCCGGCGGTGAGGAGTTATTTCATTCCAAAGGTCATAATCCAGCCGCTGATTGAGAATTCAATTATTCATGGCAGCCGGGAGCCTGGCTCCGGCCCTTTGCAAATTCACCTGGAGGTCAGGGAGGTCAAAACGCCGGGAAGCCAGCCTTACTTGCAAATCACACTGCTGGATAACGGCCGGGGCTTGGCGGAAGGCTGGTCGATGGAGCAGGTGAGCGGCATCGGCACCCGGAATGTGATGAGCCGGATTCAGCTGTATTGCGGGGAACCGTACGGACTATACTTGGCCAACCGGCCGGAGAAAGGGGTTGCGGCTATGATTACGCTGCCAGTCATTGAGACGGAGGAGCAGCTGGAGCGGCTGCTGCGCGATCAGCTATGAGCCGCTCTATCCTGCTGGTGGATGACGACCCGCATATTCTGAAAGCCCTTACGAGACATGTGGACTGGGAGAAGCTGGGCCTGACCCTGGCTGGAACAGCGGTCAACGGCCATGAAGCGCTGGAGCTGTTCCGCAGGCTCTCCCCCGATCTGGTGATGACCGATGTCTATATGCCGGGCATGGGCGGGTTGGAACTTACAGAGGCCCTGAGGGAGCTGGCCCCGGAGCTGCCGGTTATTATCCTGAGCGGCTACGAGGAATTCGAGAATGCCCGGCAGGCGATGCGCTGGGGCGTCAGCCATTTCCTGCTGAAGCCGGCCCGGGTAGATGAGATCGAAGCTGTGCTCCGCGTTGTGCTGCTGGCTCTGAATGCCGGAGAGCAGAAGAAGCGGCTGGAGGAGCGTTATCAGCAGGAATTCGGCCGCACGCTTCCTTTTTTGCGGGAACGCCTGCTTATGGAACTGCTGACTACCCGCTACAGCGCGGAGGAATGCTCTGAGGAACGGCTTGGATATCTGCAGATTACCCGTCCGCAGCGGCTGGCGGCGGCCAGTATCCAGCTGAACCGCCCTTCGCCGCTGCACAAGCTGAAGGAGCGCGAATGGCAGCTGCTTCGCTTCGGAGCCGGTAATATCTGCCGGGAGACGCTGCAGCACAAGCTTGCCGGACATCCCTCTGTGCAGGGACATGTGCTCGACTATTCCGACGATCTGCTGGTGGTGCTGCTGCTGGACCGTGAGGCGGGAGAGCCGATTCCCGTTCTGAAGGAAGTGGTTCAGGAGACGATGGATAAAATCCGGAATTACATTCAGCTTCAGGCCTATGCCGGCATTGGTTCGGTCAAATCTGCTATCCATGAACTGATCGATTCGTATCTGGAGAGCAGAGAGGCGCTTGCTTCCGCAGAGTTTCAGGAGACCAGTCCCATCTACGCCTATGAGCCGTGCGGAAGCACCAACCCCTGGACGCTGGAGGACTATTCCCGGCTGCTTCAAGAGTGGAATGAGGTGCTGCTGTGCCGGGATTCCTCAAAAGTATGGGAGACCTGGGAGATCATCTTCGGCAGGCTCCGGCAGGATGACCAGAATAACATTCAGGATATTCAGACTGTGTGTGTCGGGCTGTTCACTACGCTGATGTACTATTGGAATGCCTGCTGCCCAGGCCGCACTCCTCCTATGAGCATGTCCGAATTCCTGCAGGCGGTGACGGGCTACTATACCTGGAGAAGCTTGACGGAGTGGATGGGCCAGATGATCCCGGCCTTCCTGACCGCAGCTTTTACCGAGATGAACGTCAAGAAGAACCGGCTGGTGGAGAGCGTCAAAAGCTATGTGGAAGCCCACTATACCCAGGAGATCAGCTTCATGGGCCTCGCGCAGGAGCTGCATGTGCATCCGAAATATCTAAGCCAGCTGTTCAAACGGATCAGCGGTGAGAATTTCGTCAGCTACCTGAACCAGTACCGGGTGGACCGGGCCATCGAATTCCTGCAATCCGGCCAGCATATGGTGTATGAGATCAGTGAAATGGTCGGCTTCAACAACCCTGCCTATTTCAGCCAGGTGTTCAAGATGATTACCGGGCGCAGCCCTAGTGATTATTTGAAGGGGTGATTTTCCCGATCTCCGCTATTGCAGCCCGCAGGGTGAGTATAGTATATTCTTATGGAGACACAAACGAACGTTCTCATTGCCCGGCAGGTTACATCAAGTTGCGGTGCGGTGACAGACGCTCTCATCCAAGATCTTGAGAAGTTAGTCTCTCAAGGTCTTTTTATTGATTTATGGCGGGATGCTGGAGGGCGGGCGTATTCCTGCTGTGCGAATGTGCGACTACATAGACGGGTATCTCGAATATTTTAGCGGTGATGCGGACTACTCCAATACATGACTGGAACGGCTGCATCTGCTGCATAGGCTATATGATATAATGTGAGAATTACCAAGACATACGGGTGGGGCGATGAAGCATGGCTAAAGACAGGCAGGGGCTGCATTTCTCGGAGCTGGTCTGGGAGAGTACGGAGCAGAATGTGGCGATTCCGCCGCGCGGTGTTGTAGATGAAGGCAGCCGGAAGCCTAAGTCAGCGCCGGTTAAGAAAACAACGTCCGGTTACGATACAGTCCAGCTCCAGTTATGGGATATGGAAGAGAGTGCGGAGCCGGTAACCACTACAGAGAGTGAGTTCGTTCAGCGTGCCCGTGAGCTTGTAGAGCACAAGGAGCCTGCGGCGCTTTTCGTCCCGTTCAAAAGCTACTGGCCTACCTACGGGCATATGACCGGCGCACAGAGCAGATGGTATTTTTTCTGGCGGGATGAAGTCCGGCAGGGGAGATACCCGAAGACCGATCTTTCATATATCTTCCTGCATATCTATGAGCTGATTAACGGCGTGGGCTGGGATGAGCCTCAGGAGGGCTGCCGTCAGCTCAGCCTGCTGTGGGAGGCCTACCGCGATAATTACAAACGTCTGGATCAGTACCTTGGCGGGTGGATTGCGGATTTCTCTTTTGTCCATAAGCTGGATATTCCGCTCTCGGAGATCGTGGCCCGTTCGCGTGGGCTGGCGGGGGATCTGGCTGAGCTTGAGCTGGTCCGCTGCCTGTCGGCTGCCCCGGAGCAGCTTAGCATTGAGGTGCTTAGTGTGATGTCGGACTATGATATCAGCAAGTCGAAATTTTATACCGGCGAGGGTAAAATCGCTGCGGATCGTTACATCCCCCAGGTAGTAGCCCTAATTGATGCTTATGTCGCGCGGAAGCACGGCTCGAATCTGATCACGATGTTCCCGCCTAGCCCGCCAATCGTCCGTGAACGGTATTTGTTCCGCAGTGCGGTATACGATATCTCCCTGTATGGTTATTCTGTTCTTGTGCCTGTTATCCGTGTTAGCAAGTCCCCACCGCTGCGCAGCCTGATTACCCGCCTCTTCCGGCTGACCGAGAATAAGCTGCGGGCGCTGATGGGCTACCGGGGAAGACTGAAGGATGTACGGGTCGATGCCGATATGGATGATCTCGTCACCCGTTTTCTGGAGCGTGAATTCCGCAAGGCGGAGCAGGAAGAGAAGGGACCGGCGGTGGTCATTGACCAGCAGAAGCTGGAGCAGCTGGCAAGCGACTCCGAGGTGGTGCGTTCCCTGCTTACGGTGGAAGACACAGGGGAGCCGGGTCATGAAGATGATGCGGATTGGGGAATTGAGTCTGAAGAAGCACATGGAGAAGCCGGATTGGCTGGTATCGGAAATGCTGTGGATGCGTTTGGGAGAGCTGAATCAGCGGGCGAGGAAAGTGTTTCCGCTTGCTCTTCAAAACCTGAAGAGCAAGCGGGCCAGATCACCGGTGGTGAGCACGTAGTAGTGCACCGCGAAGAGCCTCCCGGTGATTCCCTGTCCGCCGGACAGAAGCTTACCGCTTCCCATCCGCCAACCTCTGATAGCGAAGCGGACCGCTGGACACTGTTTGCTTCGGAGCTGACTCCGCTGCAACGGGAGACCGTGCTGGCGCTGGCAGAGGAGGACGGTTCTGCGAAGGTGCAGCGGCTGGCTGCGGGAGCAGGAACGATGGCAGAGCTGCTGTACGATGAGATTAATGAGCTGGCAATGGACAGTCTGGGAGACCTCATCATTGACGGGGAAGAGCTGACCGAAGAATGTCTAACCATGCTGGACTATATAAAGAGGTGAAATTCGTAAATGAACCCACTCAAAATACCGAAGCGGATGACCACCGCGCTCGTCAATTCGCTGACAGCGGGAGTTGTACCGCGTATCGGTCTTGAACATATCGCCGTCGGCCGCCGGCCGGAGGTGGAGGCGATTCTCCGCGATATGGAGAACATCGCCGATGGCGGAGCCGCCTTCAAGCTGATTACAGGCAAGTTCGGCAGCGGTAAAAGCTTCCTGCTCCAGATCATCCGCAACTATGCGATGGACCGCGACTTTGTGGTTGCCGATGCTGATCTGTCGCCGGAGCGGCGGCTGGTCGGCACGAAGGGCCAGGGGCTCGCCACCTACCGCGAGCTGATGAGCCATCTCTCGACCCGTACCCGCCCGGATGGAGGGGCGCTGGAGATCATGCTGCAGAAGTGGATCATGACGCTGCAGCAGGCGGTGATGCAGGAGAAGGGCTACGGCCCTGACGCGCCGGAGCTGGGCGATGAGGTCGGGCAGCGTATCTATTCGGTAGCTTCCGAGATGCGCGGGCTGGTGCATGGCTTCGACTTCGCCAAGGTGCTGGCCTCCTACTGGAACGGGCACAAGCTGGCGGATGACGGACTGAAGCAGGATTCCTTGCGCTGGTTGCGGGGAGAATTCCCGACCCGTACGGAAGCGCGGAAGGCGCTCGGCGTTGGTGTCATCATCGATGATGACAACTGGTATGATTACATGAAGCTGTGGGCGGAATTCACCGGAGCCATCGGTTATAAGGGTTTGCTGCTGTTCATCGATGAAGGGGTGAACCTCTACAAGATTACGAACAGCATCTCGCGGCAGAGCAATTACGAGAAGCTGCTGACCATGTTCAATGATACGATGCAAGGCAAAGCAGAGCGGCTGGGCATCTTCGTTGGCGGTACGCCACAATTCGTGGAGGACCACCGGCGCGGACTGTTCAGCTATGAGGCCTTGCGCTCCCGGCTGGTGGCCGGACGGTATGCAGGCAGCGGGCTGAACAATTACACAGGACCGATTATTGCACTGGATATGCTCTCCCACGAAGAGATTCTGATCCTGCTCCAGAAGCTGCGGGACATTCATGCGCTGCATTACGGATATGAAGCAAGACTGACGCAGGAGCAGCTGGTGCATTTCATGGAAGAGGCGGTCAACCGGCTGGGGGCTGATGAACTGCTCACCGCACGTGAGGTGGTGCGGGACTTCATGGATCTGCTGCATACCCTGCACCAGCACCCGGAGATTTCATTCGAGAAGCTGGTCGGAGAGCGGACTTCGCGGCCTGCCGAGACGGAGCAGAATGAGTTGGACGGCTTCCTGGCGGAGTTCGACCTATGAGTGATAACCCGTTCTACCGGCTGGCCCCGTTCATCAAGGAATTCATCTACAAGAACCGCTGGGATACGCTGCGCGAGGCGCAGGTTGATGCCTGCCGGGTGCTGTTTGACACGCCTCATCATCTGCTGATCGCCTCAGGGACGGCCTCAGGCAAGACAGAAGCGGCCTTCTTCCCGGCGCTCACGGAGCTATATGAGCGTCCGTCTGCATCTGTAGGCATTCTGTATATCGCGCCGCTGAAGGCGCTGATTAATGACCAGTTCACGCGGCTGAACGATCTGCTGCGTGAAGGGAACATTCCGGTCTGGCACTGGCATGGCGATGTGCCGCAGGCGGACAAGACCAAGCTGATGCAGAACCCTTCGGGGGTGCTGCAGATTACCCCCGAATCGCTGGAGGGCCTGCTGATGAACCGCCCGAATGCGATCCCGGCCCTGTTCCATGATCTGCGCTTCATCGTCATCGATGAAGTTCATGCCTTCATGGGTGCGGACCGCGGCATTCAGGTGCTGAGCCAGCTGGCGCGGATCTCGCGGATGGCGGGCTGTCATCCGCGGCGGGTTGGCCTCTCTGCGACCTTAAGCGACTACGCCTCCGTCACGGAGTGGCTGGCAGCGGGCACGCGCGAGAGCGTGGAGGTCAGTGCGCCGCAGGGCGGGCGCAAGCTGCGGCTGAGCGTGGAGCATTATTCGTTCCCGGATGCGCGGGACGAGGTGGAGGCCGAACACCTGGAGCGGGCGCGCCAGGCTTATTATGGCTTCATCTATGATCACACGCATGTCAAGAAAGCGTTGATCTTCACGAACAGCCGCACCGATGCCGAAGAGGCCATCCTGGAGATGCGGCGCATTGCCGCCAAGCGCGGCGAGCGGGATGTCTTCCATGTGCATCATGGAAGCATCTCCGCGATGCTGCGCGAAGAGACGGAGGCCACGCTCCGTGAGGGTGCGGGGCCGGCGGTTGCTGCAGCGACGCTGACGCTGGAGCTGGGAATTGATCTGGGCGAGCTGGAGCGGGTGCTGCAGCTCGGCGCGCCTTATAGCTGCGCGAGCTTCGTGCAGCGGCTGGGCCGCTCGGGCAGGCGCGGGGACGCCGCCTCCGAGATGATCTTCGTCACGCCCGAGGAGGAGGACGAGGAGGCGCAGCTCCCGGCGCGCATGCCGTGGACGCTGCTGCGGGCCATTGCCGTAATCGAGCTGTACGTACGCGAGAAATGGGTAGAGCCGCTGGTCGTGCGCCAGCTGCCAGTCGGTCTCCTGTATCATCAGACGATGAGCATCCTGAAGAGCATGGGTGAAGCAGAGCCGGAGGAGCTGAAGGAGGCTGTGCTGAGCCTGCCGTCCTTCCGCAGTATTGATCCCGCTGATTATGATGACTTCATGGAGTACATGCTGGGCATGGGCCATATCGAGAAGATGGATGAGGGCAGCCTGCTGATCGGGATGGCGGGTGAGAAGATCGTTAACAACTTCCGCTTCTATGCGGTATTTAAAGACGATGAAGAGCATGTCGTCTATAACGGGACGGAGGAGATCGGGTCCATTACCACTGTGCCGCCTCCAGGCTACTGCTTCACATTGGCAGGCAAGCTATGGAAGGTCGAAGAGGTGGACAACCGCCATAAGGCCGTCTATGTCAAAGGCTCACGCGGCAAAGTAGACACGTTATGGCTCGGCGCTGGCGGAGATGTCCATACCCGGATTATGACGAAGATCCGCGAAGTATTAGGATCTACCGCCCTGTACCCTTACCTTGCGCCAAGCGCGGCCGCCAGACTGGAACGGGCCCGCAGGCTCGCCAAAGAGAGCGGATTGCTGACGCGTTCAGTTCTGCCTGCGGGAGGAGACTCCATGTTCATCCTTCCGTGGGCTGGTAGCCGCCAGTTCCGTACCCTGGAGCGCCTGCTGAAGAACAATCTGAAGGAGCCGCTGGGCTTGCGCTCGGTCGTGCCGATGGAACCGTATTATATGGTGGTCGCCGGTAAAGTGGATGCAGAGAAGCTGGAGGATGAGATTATCGCCGAGACCGCTGCCGCTACGGATGCACTCACGCTCCTGAAGCCGGATGAAGCCCCTTACCTCGGCAAATACGACGAGTTCATCCCGCATGACCTGCTGCGCAAAGCCTTTTCGCTCGACGGCCTTGATGTACCTGGACTGGTCAGCGTGATCAAACAGTGGAAGTTGCCTACGGCATAATAGATATAGCGATACCCAAATAACGGAGGTGAAATCATGAGCGAGATTGCTACAACACCACAAACACCTTATTACGCAGTGATTTTTACATCGGAACGAACAGATGGGGATAGCCAATATGCGGAAATGGCAGATGAAATGGAGAAACTTGCATCCGTCCAACCTGGATTTCTCGGAGTAGAAAGTGCCAGAGAAGGTGTAGGTATTACTGTGTCTTATTGGGATTCTCTCGAAGCTATACACCAATGGAAACAAAACGAACGACATTTAGTAGCCCAGAGCAAAGGGATATCTGATTGGTATCTCGCTTATAAAACTAGGGTATGCAAGGTTGAACGGGATTATGGATTTGAGAAGGCTTGAATAAGCTTCCAAAATTCTGGATCGTTGCAGGCATTTTCTAAAGCGGAATCTCCGGCTTGCGTTAATAAACCAGCGGAGCTTCGCTCTTGAACTCTTTATAGAGAATTATTCGAAAAAGTAAGCTCAGACGAATGGTTACTCTAGTTGTGCAATGAAAGAAGAAAGGGTGAGAATTCATGGAAGCAAATGTGTTAGAGCGCCTACCAGATCCAGCAATGTTACAAAAGCTAATGAAAATCCAAGCATCACTGAATATTATTCTTTGTCCGGAGGAATGGCTTCGTTACCATAGCTATGTTCAAGATTGGAATGAGGGTGTTACTATGGCGAAAATAGATAATGGGTCAGGGGATCATCTGTTTATTTTGTTCTCCCCTGAAGGCTCCATCATAAAAGGCTTCGATCATGAATCCGGATTAAGCCCATATGCGCAAGATGAACATAAAGTATGGCAAGGGATTTATGATGATGTCCCAATGGAATTATTATCTTTACTTGATGATGATGCCATTGAAAAAGACGATGTGACTTTTTGTATTTGGCGTAAAAACAGTGACACGAACTGGCACAAGGGAAACGTTGAGATTCCAGCAGGTACAAGCGATGGTTCTGATTTTTTACTCGGCTGTATATTCCATACACCAGAGGATTTTGAGGAATTTGCATCAGATTATTTTGATTTACCCCTATCCTTAGAGGTTGTTGCAAAAATCTACGATGATGTCCCCATTACGGAAGAGATGATCCATATCTTGAATTCAAGCTGTGATGTTAAGGAAGTTCTTCAAGAATTAGCGTTATTATGAAGCAGCGGAGGGGAAATTTGGAACTGTAGGAGCAGTAGCAACCGGCCGGAAGTCCAAATGTTCACCGCAGTGCCGACGAAGCTTCAAGTTCGAAACTTAAGTGTGTCTTATAGCTTATATACATACAATATACGAGGTGACCCAAGATGGATTCTACGGCAAAAGTAAGGCTTGCATCCTCAGCCGATGCTGAAGAACTTTCCAGACTCAATCAGGAATTTAACGGCGGGGTACCAAGACCCGCAGCTAAGATCAGGGAACATTTGAATATAAACCGTAATGAACTGATTGCCGTAGCAGAGATGAACGGTAGAATCGTTGGTTTCGGCTGTGGTCAATGCTACTCTTCCTTTTGTTATGATGAGCCCTATGGAGAAATTACCGAACTCTACGTAGAAGAAGCCGCCCGAAGACAAGGAATGGCCATGGCCCTTATTGCTTGCCTGGAAGAAAATTTTAGACAACGCGGAGTGAATAGTATAAAGGTACTGACAGGCAGTAGCAACATTGCGGCCATTAGAACCTATGAACAGTGCAGCTATGTGAAAGACGATGAACAGCTGTTAGTGAAACAGCTTACCTAGAAAAAACAAACCTCATTTCTGCAGTTCCCACCTTGTTGTAAGCGCTCTCTGTGATGATAATTAGCTTATCACGACAGAGGGGGCTTTAATTAATGGTCAATAGAAAAATGAAGCAAACCGCCACCGTCGCGTTCGCCGCGCTAATGGCAGTAAGCCTTGCCGCATGCGGGAACTCGAACAACAACGCCAATTCCAAGGATAAGGACACCGCCGCACCGAACGCCGCCACAGGCAGCGGCAATGCCGCAGCTACAGATGCACCGAGCGATAAAAAGGTAACGCTTACCTTCCAGAACATCTACCCCGATCCCGCAACGCCCAATTACAAAATGATCCGTGAGCTGACCGACGCGTACATGAAAGAGCATCCCAATGTGAAAATTGAACTCGACACGCTGAACACGGACCAGCAGAAGGTGAAGCTGAAGACACAGGCTGCCTCCAAAGAAGTGCCGGACATCACCATCGTGAACCCGGCGGCCCAAATGAAACCGTTCGTCGATGCAGGATTGTTTGCTCCGCTGAACGACATGCTCGATCAGAATGGCCTGAAGGACACGTACCAGAAGGGCCTCCTCGACTACTACAGCTTCGACAATAATGTGTATGCCATCCCCGACGGTAACAACATTGAAGTCGTCTACTACAATAAAGACCTGTTCGCCCAAGCCGGCATCGCTGCCCCTCCAACTACCTTCGAGGAAATGCTGAAGGATGTGAAGATTCTGAAGGATAAGGGCATCACCCCGCTGGCCATCGGCGAAAAAGATTCCTGGACCGGCTCGTTCCTGTTCATGAACATTCTGCTGCGCACTAACGGCGGCCCCGGCTTCCTGCAAGATGTGCTGGACGGTAAAAAGACCTTTGAAGATCCTGCGTTCATCGAAGCGGTTGACGCCTTCCAGGCCCTGGTTCAAGCGGGTGCCTTCCCTGACGGTGCCACCTCCATTGATGCCAATGCTGGCGGTAATATTTTCAAGACAGGTAAAGCTGCCATGTGGTCCATCGGTTCCTGGGAGACTGGCGCGATTGACGCTTCCCCGGTAGCCGGTAAAGTGGGAGCCTTCCAGTTCCCGACAGTGAACGGCAAAGGAGATCCCAACGAATTCATGCTGGCCCCCGGCAGCGCCTTCGCCGTATCGGCCAACAGCGAGCATCTGAAGGAAACCAAGGACTTCCTGAACTACTTCGGCACCCAGTATCCCAAGAAGCAATTTGAGCTGAAGAACGCTGTGGGGATCGGCCAAAAGGTAGATGGCGACCTCAAGGCTGCCGGGTATTCCGATCTGGCAGTGAACATTGCCGGACTGTTCAACCAAGTGAAGGGCGGCGACCTGGCGTTCGATAACACCATGAACCCTGCAACCGCACAGGTCCACCTCAGCAGCATTCAGAACCTGTTCGTCCAGAAGATGGATTCCAAGGCGGTAGCCAAAGAACATCAGGCTGCTTTTGAAGCCAACAAATAACCAGCAAGTCACCTAGTAACCGTACAACTGTCCTACTCGATGCGAAGCCAGCTGATTCAGGACGCTTCGCATCGGGTTTATCATGCACTTTTTAAAGTTAATTGCATTAATTATTAACTGTATAAATCATTAGACAAAGAAGAATCTGCTTGATAGGAGGCGGGAAAGATGAAAGTCCTTAAGGTGCCGGCACGCACAATCGCCGTCTTCATACTGCCATGTCTGCTGCTCTATGTGTGCCTGGTATTCGTTCCCATACTGGTCTCATTATACACGGGCTTATTGAAGTGGGATGGTCTGACAACCTCTCAGTTCGTCGGCTTCGGCAACTTCAAGAATATGTTCTGGCATGACCCGGTGTTCTGGCCCTCTGTTCGGAGAACGCTGCTGTACGCCGTGGCTTCCATGCTGGAAATCCCGCTCTGTCTGGGAATGGCGATCCTGCTTAACCGCTATCTGCGCAGAGCCAACACGCTGGTGTCGATCTACTTCACGCCGGTCATCTTATCAGTCGTTATTATTGGACAACTCTGGAAGACCATCTATAACCCTACTTCGATGGGGGGCATGCTGAACGGTGTGCTGGTGTCCCTGGGGCTGGAGAGCTGGACGCATAACTGGCTGACTGAGCCTAATATCGCCATGTTTTCTCTGTATCTGGTGTCCCTGTGGCAGTATTTCGGCTACCATCTGCTAATCCAGTATACGGGGGTGCAGAACATTCCCGACGAGCTGTACGAAGCGGCCAGAATTGACGGGGCTGACGGCTTCAAAGCGGATCGTTACATTACACTTCCGCTGATCATCCCGATTTTCAAAATCTCGATTATCCTGGCGTTTATCGGGTCCCTGCAAGCCTTCGACCTGGTCATGGTCATGACAGGCGGCGGTCCGGCGCATGCAACGGATGTAATCTCCACCCATATGTACAACAGCTCCTTCTTGTCCTTCAAGTATGGCTACGGCAGCGCGATTGCGACGTTCCTCGTGGTGGTCTGTCTCATTTTCACCGGCATCATCAACACGATCTTCAACCGGCTTGAGCGAAAATTCGAATAGGAAAGGAGTGCGCGGACCATGCGTATGTTTAAAAAAGGAATCGTGTATCTTCTTTTTGCCATTCCTGTGATTACCCAGCTCTACCCGCTGCTGTGGCTGCTGTTATACTCCCTGAAGACGAATGAGGAGATTCTGGACGGGAGCTTCTTTTCTTTTCCGCGAAAATTCCAGTGGCATAACTACTACGAGGCTTACACCTCGGGCAGCTATCTGAAGTACCTGTCGAACAGTGTGTTCGTTACCGGTCTTACGATGATTTGTGTCATTCTGCTGGCTTCGATGGCGGCCTATGCGATCTCCCGGTTCCGGTGGAAATACGGCAATGTCGTGATGACCATTTTCCTGATGGGGATGATGATTCCGATGCAGGCCACGCTGCTGCCGCTGATGATTATTTTCAAAAACATGCATATTCTCAACACCCACTGGTCGCTGATTCTGCCGTACATCGCGTTCTCGACTCCCATCGCCGTGTTCATATTGAGCGGCTTCATGAGAGCTATTCCACATGAGATCGAAGAATCGGCGTTCATCGACGGGGCGAGCGTGTACCGGATCTTCCGCAGGATTATTCTGCCGGTGTCCATTCCGCCTGTCATGACCGTATGTATCTTAACCTTCATCAACATCTGGAACGAATACATCCTGGCCGCCACGTTCATCTCCTCAGAGAAGCTCAAAACCCTTCCATTCGGGGTCTACACCTTCGTGAGCCAGTATTCGGTCAACTACGGGAATATCGGGGCCTTCCTGGTGATGGGCGCGCTGCCGGTGATTCTGATCTACTTCTTCCTGTCGAATCAGATTACCAAAGGGATGGTGGCCGGAGCGGTTAAGGGGTAGGGTAAGGCGTGCTGAATTCCCTCATTGCATAAAAATGGAATAGTTTTATAATAGGAAACGGCAGAACTGGGTGCGTAAAGGGGAGAGGCTTATGAAGCTCGGCTTTCATTCCATTCATCATCGGTTGTTCTTGCTGTTTCTTTTTTGCATGTCCAGTATTCTGCTTATTGTCAGCCTGCTGTACTATAACCGGACTACAGACCAATTGCATGAGAAGATCGGTGATTTGTCGCAAAAAAACGTCGCCCAGAGCGCAGGCTTATTCACGCTTCTCTATAAGGGGTATGACGCATTGTCCAAGTCGCTCAGCAATAACTTCGAGATGATCCGCTTGATTAATGAGAAGACGGACGGGCCGGCGGTGGCCTATATCAATGAGCAGACGGTGACGAATATCATCGGCTCGATTTTTTATTCGCGGGACGATCTGGTGGGTATCCATGTGATCACTGACCGCGGCAAGATCTACAACTATGGCAACTATATGAATGTGGTCGATCCGAATTATAGGCAGGAGGACTGGTACCGGCAATTGCAGGCATCCTCGGGGAAAATGGTCTGGCTCGGGGTGTACCCGCACTCCCTGATCGACCAGGTGGAGGACAGCCCTGTCTTCGCCTTCGGGCGGCAGCTCTATGACCTCAATGAGCATAAGCCGATCGGCATCGTGCTGTATGAGACGGACCCGCAGCCGGTGCTGGAGGCGCTGGAGAATCTGAAGCTGGGCACACACAGTCAGGTCTACCTGATGTCCCCGGATGGACGGTTTGTCACCTCGGCCACAGATCCGCAGCCGGACGCTGCCCGTCTGCCTAAGCTCCCGGCCTCGGAGCATGTGATGGTGCAGCAGGAGCGCGGCCAACTGGTTGTGGCGTCTAAGCTGTCTTTCTCAGGCTGGTGGGTGATGAGTATTACTCCGGACAAGGATCTGAATGTGGAGCTGGTGGAGATGAAGCGTTATCTCTTGATTGTGATCTCGGCGCTGATCCTGGTCTCCACGCTGATTGCGTCGATCGTATCGCAGACCATCTCTTCGCCGCTGAAGAAGCTGATCCGCGAGATGCGTCAGGTGGAGGTGGGGAATTTCGGCGGCATGGTCAAGGTCTCTTCGTATCAGGAGATTAACATTCTGGTCGCTTCCTTCAACCGGATGGTCCGGCGGATCGAGGAGCTGATTGAGCGGGTCAAGCTGTCCTCGGTCAGCGAAAAGAATGCGGAGCTGCATGCCCTGCAATCCCAGGTGAACCCGCATTTTCTCTACAATACGCTGGATATGATCTACTGGATGCTGGATGAGGAGGGCAATGAACAGCTTGGCGAGCTGGTGCTCTCTCTGTCTTCGATGTTCCGCTACAGCAGCCAGTGGGAAGACGGGGCCGATGTGAGTCTGAGCGAGGAGCTGGAGCAGATCGGGCATTACCTGAAGATCATCTCGATCCGGCTGGAGGGCCGCCTCGTGATCGTGACAGATATCGATGAACGCTGGCTGAACATAAGGGTCCCGAAGATGGCGGTGCAGCCGGTCATTGAGAATGCGGTTAAGCATGGACTGGAGCCGCTCGCGCGTCAGGGGATTCTCAAGGTCTATACCCGGCAAGAGGGCGATCATCTTGAGCTAATTGTGGAGGATAACGGGGACGGAATGAACGGGGAGCAGCTGGCAAGGCTACAAGAATCGTTGAATGTGGAGGGTCCCGATCATTCTGGCGCTAGTGGCAGAGAAGGCGGCAAAAACGGGATCGGACTCCAGAACCTGCACCGCCGTCTGCGGTTCATGTTCGGGGAGGGGTATGGTCTACAGATTCAGAGCTTCCCCGGTGAGGGGACGCAGGTGGCGATCGTGCTGCCTATTCCAGTGGAAGGAGAGCTGCCGAGATGAATATTCTTATAGCCGATGATGAACGGGCCATCCGTGAAGGCATCAAACGCACGATCAAGCAGATCAGTGCAGAGCATCAGGTATTCGTGGCCGGGCGGGCGGAGGAAGCGGTGAAGATCCTGGAGGAGCAGCATATCCATATCGTGCTGACCGATATTCTGATGCCGGGCATGAACGGGCTGGAATTCATGAAAATCTCGAAGCGCCGGTATCCGTATGTGAAATGGATTGTCATCTCTGCCCACAGCGAATTCTCCTACGCCCAGGAAGCGGTCCGGCTGGGTGCGCGCGACTATCTGCTGAAGCCGATCGGCAAGCATAAGCTGACCGAGCTGATCGACAGCCTGACGACTGAAATCCAGCAGGATAACCAGATCTCGCGGCAAGGCGAGCGGCTGAAGGCCAGTCTGCGGTTCCTACGCGAGGGGGTTTTTCAGCGGCTGGCCTCCGGGCTGGATATCGGGAATCTGGACATCGACGCGTTCATTGAAGATTATCACTCCTTCTATCTGGTCATGATTCAGCTGGAGCCGGGGGATCAGAGCGCCCGTCTGGAGCATTTCATTGTCGAGAATGTTCTCTCCGAGCTGATCGAGCGGTATGGGCGGGGCTTCGTGGTGAGCTATGACCGCCAGCACCTGCTGGGCCTGATCACACCGGGCGAGAGTGTGCGGGTAGAGCAGTTCCAGGAGGAGGTGAAGACGCATCTGACGCATTATTTGAAAATCCCTTTTCAGATTATCCACTCCGGGCTGAGCTGTGACTTCCATACGGTGCCTCAGATCGTGAAGCGGATGCAGGAGGCTTCGGCCTTCCAGGGGCCGCCGCTTGAGCCGCTCAAGGGGAGTGGAGAGAAGGCGATTGAAGTGGCGCTGCAATATATTAAGGAGCATTTCTATGAGGAGCTGTCACTGGAGAGAATCGCTTCGGTGGTGTTCCTGAATCCGGCATATTTCAGCCAGCTGTTCAAGCAGAAGACAGGGCAGGGGTACAAGGAATATGTCACCTCGCTGCGGCTGGAACAGGCGAAGCTATTACTGCTGAATCCGGGGCTGAAGCTGGCCGATATCGCGGAACGGGTAGGATACCAGGACATGCGCCATTTTACCCAGATGTTCCGCAAGAAATACCAGCTCACCCCCACAGAATACCGCCAAGCGGAGAGCATTAGCATTCTTAGGAGCAAGGGTACTCTGTGATGATGTCTGCTACTTCGATTCTCCCGTTAATCAACAGCTCTGGAAGCGCGTTAGAGAGATTACCTTTCCAGTATTCTCTGGCTTGTTCGATTTTACGGGAGAATGGAGTCGCGTCTTCCTTGGGCAACAGACTGCCGTCACCTTCAAAAATAGCTCCAGTAACCTTAAGTCTCACAATCTGCAGCACTTTCCGTTGGTGCGAATCGAATATGCTTTTCCACATCTGGGCGTCTTCATAGCTCTTCGCTGCGTATAAGCAAGACAAACGTGAAGGATATTCAGGATGTTCCTGTAGCCTAACCATTTCAACGATAACCTCTCGAACCGCTCGGACGGTCTGCTCCGCATACTTAACCGTAACCTCCGTATCCTCTTTATCCAATTTCAATCCGTCATCAGTATAATTACGGTGCAGGATTTGAATAACGTCTTCACCTTTGGAATTCAGCTGTTCTTGCTCAAAAAAGAAACGGTATAAGGTGTTTTTTTGCTGGTTGTCAAAGTTAATGATTTGATTCAGGGCCATCTTCTTTCGGGTTACAATGTGGTAAACGTATCTTTCGCTGGCTTGCATAGTCTGCCTCCTGTACATATGAGTGATTACACTAAGAACCTGTATGCATTCAATAACCCATAACCCGTCATAGTGTGTGCACTATTGAATAACAGAATAGCTAAAACAAACATGATGATGAGAATGGTGTAAATAAAGGTGGAGGCTATTCCGCAGACCAGCCCGGCGATCGCGAGTCCCCGGCCTTGCTCATAGGTGTGACGGATCTCCTTAAAGGCAAGTGTAGCCAGAACGATTGCGGTAATCCCGAATAAGATGCCGACGTAAGGTATTACAATGGAGAGAATACCCAGCACCAGTGCTGCAACCGCTTTGCTGTTCGTCCGCTCCTGCGGAGGCTTCGGGTACTGCTGGTAATAATTCTGTTCTCCATAGGGTGGAGGGGGATTATTCATCATCTAACTCCTTCATAAGTAGTGAGCGAATGCTCCTATTCAATCCATCAATAATTAAGCCAGTGCTCCAGCGTGACAGCGCGGGTAAGGCCAATGGATTCGGCGAGGCGGATGGACGCGAGATTGTTCTCCAGCACCTGATACCTGGGAATATAGCCCCGCTTCTGGGTGTGGAAGACTGCTGTGCGCACTACGCGCTGTGCCAATCCACGCTGTCTGGCAGCTTCTATGGTACGTACGCCGCCGATCTCCCAGATTCGCTCCTCATTGCGGTACACCATACATGTACT